>CAYQFT010000190.1:0-6204 GCA_964416825.1 uncultured Porphyromonadaceae bacterium | reverse complement strand
ACCCCTGACCTCTTGACTGCCAGTCAAACGCTCTAGCCAACTGAGCTATGCCCCCAAAATCGGACTGCTAAAATAGTGCTTTTTCGGTTCCAAGCCCCAACCGGGTCGAATTTTTTTGCATCCGGGTCGCATCGCCTCTCAACCTTCTCAACCTTCTCAACCTTCTCAACGTATCTTTGGGTATAAGGTATGGGGTATAAGGTTCGGGGAAGACAGCCCCAAACCTCATACCCCGGACCCCGAACCAAAAGCGATTTTTTGTTTGTTTTATTTAGGTTTGTTCATTACTTTTATACCCTCAAAAACTTACTCCGATGATTAGCAAGAAAACAGACCGGGCAAATCTCGAAAAACAGAAGGGATTCTTCACCGAGATTGGATTGGTGATCGCACTGATCTTTACATTGGCTGCATTCGAATACACCAAGGAAGACCTGAAAACGAACAATCTGATGGCTGTTCGGGATGCACAGGGCGACGAGGAAATCGTCCCGATCACCCGTCAGGAACTCCAGAAGCAGGAACCGCCTAAGCCGAAAACCATTATCATCGACCTGAACATCGTTGATGACGATATCAAGCTGAACGACGACCTGAACTTCGATGCTTTCGATGCCAACCAGAACGACGCTATCAAGATCGAAAGCGTTGTGGGAAACACGGCTGAAGAAGAAGAAGACGCCCAGATTTTCCAGATCGTTGAAGATATGCCGAAATTCCAGGGCGGCGAAATCGAAGAGTTCCGTAACTATATCCAGGGCGTGGTAAAATATCCGCCGCTGGCTATGGAAAACGGCATCAGCGGTACCGTCTACGTCAGTTTCGTGGTGAACCGCCGCGGTGAAATCGCCGGTATCAACATCATCCGCGGAGTCGACCCTTCACTGGATGAAGAAGTTATCAAGGCACTCAAAGGCGCCCCGAAATGGGAACCCGGCAAGCAGCGCGGAAAACCGGTGAACGTGTCGTTCTCGATTCCGATTAAATTTATTCTGCAATAAGCGAAATGTTGAACATATACCAGGCCGTTTCTCTGAAGCGGCCTTTTTTTTAATTGGCCTCGCTGCGCTCGGGTAATTGGCCTCGCTGCGCTCGGCTAAATGGCTCCCTGCGGTCGCTAATTGGCGCTACGCGCTAATTGGGCCAGAACTTAATTAGTGAGCGCAGCGAACCAATTAGTGAGGCGTAAGCCGAACCAATTAGCCGAGCGCAGCGAGGTCAATTATTAATTATGAGATCTAGATTGTGGAAACAGCAGTTGTAGTAGGAGTAATCAGCCAGCGGCAAGATCTTCGGACGGTACTGGACTACCTCGACGAGCTGGAGTTCCTGGCGGAGACGGCAGGGGCTGCGGTGGTGAACCGGTTTATGCAGCGCGTGGATGACGCCAATCCGGGTACCCTCATCGGAAAGGGGAAGCTGGAGGAGATTCAGCTGTATGTGGAAGAAAATGAGGTGGATATGGTCATTTTCGATGATGACCTGACACCCACCCAGCTCCGGAATATCGAGAAAGCCATCGGAGTGAGGGTTCTCGACCGCACCAACCTGATCCTGGATATTTTTGCCAAGCGTGCGCAGACCGCCTATGCCAAGGTGCAGGTGGAACTGGCACAGTATCAATATCTTTTACCCCGATTGGCCGGCTTGTGGACGCACCTCGAGCGGCAGCGCGGGGGGATCGGATTGCGGGGACCGGGGGAACGGGAGATCGAAACCGACCGCCGCGTGATCCGCGACCGTATATCGAAATTGAAAGAAGAGCTGCAGGCCATCGACCGCCAGATGCAGACCCAGCGCCAGAACCGGGGCAAGCTGGTGAGGGTGGCCCTCGTGGGATATACCAACGTGGGCAAGTCAACCATCATGAATATGCTCAGCAAATCCGAAGTCTTTGCCGAGAACAAGCTCTTTGCCACGCTCGATACCACCACCCGCAAGGTGGTGATCGATAACCTGCCGTTCCTCCTGAGCGATACCGTCGGATTCATCCGGAAACTGCCCCATCACCTGGTGGAGTCGTTTAAAAGCACGCTCGACGAGGTGCGGGAATCGGACCTGCTGGTGCACGTGGTGGATATTTCTCATCCGGGATTCGAAGAGCAGATCGAGGTGGTAAATCAGACACTGGCCGCCCTTAAGTGTGCCGAAAAGCCTGTGATCCTGGTGTTTAACAAGATGGACGCCTTCTCGCACGTGGAAAAAGAAGAGGACGACCTTACCCCCTCGACGAAGGAAAATATCAGCCTTGATGATTTAATGAATTCCTGGATGGCTAAAAACAATAATCCTTGTATTTTTATTTCGGCAAAAAACAAAACCAATATCGAGGCGTTAAAAGAAATACTGTATGCCCAGGTTAAAGAAATTCACGCATCCCGCTTTCCCTATAATGATTTCCTTTTTTAAGCGTTGCCTCCGGTTTACCCTCTTTTTTGTGCCGCTGGCCTTTCTTACGGTCACCAGCTGCAAGGGCCCGTCAACGGCCAATGAGGGCGGGGTGGAGGAGAGTTTCCCTGATGTATTCCCGAAATTTGCCGTCCTCACGGGTGAAAAGGCCCGGATCTCCGACAGCCTGCGGCGTCATTTCGACAAGCTGGCCAAGGCCGGATTCAACGGCACGGTTTTGTTTGCCGAGAAGGGCGAGGTGGTTTTCAGCAAGGCCTACGGCTATGCCAACCTGAAAACGAAAGATTCCCTCACCATGTCATCGGCCTTTCAGCTGGCGTCCGTCTCGAAGCCCATCACTGCGCTGGCCGTGCTGGTTCTCAAGGAAGACGGCAAGCTGTCGGTTGACGATTCAGTGAAGAAATATATCCCCGAGCTGCCCTATCCGGGCATCACGATCCGTCACCTTCTCACCCATCGCAGCGGACTGCCCAACTACATGTATTTTGCCGAAGAGGACTGGCTGTATAAGGAGATTCCGCTTAAGAACCGCGATGTGATCGACCTGATGGTCAAAAACCAGTATAAACCCTACTACCTTCCCGACCGGCGGTATAACTATTCCAACACCAATTACGCACTGCTGGCCTATATCGTGGAGCAGGTATCGGGAATGAAGTTCGAGGAGTTTGTGCGTAAGCGCATCTTCGTCCCCTGCGGAATGCGCGACGCCAGCATCTATAACAAGAATGTGAGTCCGGAAAACACCAATCCGGTGGTCGGGTACATCTCCCGCACCGGCGAGGCCGAGAATACGTTCATGAACGGAGTGGTCGGCGACAAGGGTGTCTACTGCTCGGCTTTCGATCTCCTGATGCTCGACCAGGCGATGTATGCCGGCAAGCCGGTGAGCCAGGCTACCCTGTCGGAAGCCTTTACACCGCATCATAAAGACCTGAGGATCAACGACAATTACGGTCTGGGCTGGCGCCTCGATTACACCGAACCCTGGAACAAGGTGATCTATCACACCGGCTGGTGGAAAGGGTTCCGCACCTATTTCATCCGCGAAACCGGCGAACAGCGCACGATTATCGTGCTGTGCAACACCATGCGGGCGAGCAGGTTTAATACGAAGGAATTGCGCGAACGTTTTTAACCAGTTGCCGGTTGCCAGTTGCCGGTTGCCGGTTATTTCGCCAGAACTGTCATCCCGGCGAAGGCCGGGATCCCCATCCCTCGGAGCATTTTTTCAGGAGATCCCGGTTTTCACCGGGATGACATCCGTGCAAATAACCGGCAACCGGTAACCGGCAACCGGTAACCAGCATTAACCGGCAACCAGCAACCAGTAACCAGTAACATTTTCCAGACGCATATATGCGTCTCTACGCCAGCCCTTGCCGAACTAAGTACTCCGCAATCTGCACCGCGTTCGTCGCCGCGCCTTTGCGGAGATTATCGGAGACAATCCAGAGATTCAGGCTTTTCGGCTGGGATTCGTCGCGGCGGATGCGGCCCACGAATACCTCGTCGCGCTCGTGGGCGGTGAGGGCCATCGGATAGACCGATTTCGACGGGTCATCCTGCACAATACAGCCCGGCGCTTCAGATAAAAGTTTTCGTATATCGTTGATTACGAACTCATTATGAAACTCGATATTTACGGCCTCCGAGTGTCCGCCAACCACCGGCACCCGCACCGTGGTGGCCGTTGCCATGATCGAATCGTCGCCCAGGATCTTGCGCGTTTCATTCACCATCTTCATCTCCTCCTTCGTGTACCCGTTATCGGTGAACACATCGCACTGCGGGATGCAGTTGCGGTAGATCTGGTGGGGGTAGGCGCGAACTGTTGCTGGTTGCTGGTGACTGGTTGCTGGTTGCTGGTTGCTGGTTGCTGGTTCCGTTCCTGCGTCACCACCGTTCTCCACGTTACCCAACTCCCGACTCCCGACTCCCAACTCCCGACTCCCGACTCCCGACTCCCGACTCCCGACTTCCTCCTCCTCCTCCAGCTGCCTCAGCGCCTTCACCCCCGTCCCGGTAACCGATTGATACGTGCTGATAACCAATCTTTTAATCTTATAAGCCTGATGTAAGGGTGCCAGCGCCACCAGCATCTGGATGGTCGAGCAGTTGGGGTTGGCGATGATTTTATCGGCTGCGGTGAGCAGGTGGGCATTGATTTCGGGGATGATCAGTTTCTTGGTGGGGTCCATCCGCCAGGCCGAGGAGTTGTCGACCACGGTGATTCCGGCGGCGGCAAATTTGGGCGCCCACTCGAGCGAGGTGGCGCCGCCGGCGGAGAAGATGGCCACGGCCGGCTTCATGTTGATGGCGTCCTGCATGGAAACAACCGTATACTCCTGTTTTCGGAAGGTGATCTTTTTGCCCACCGACTTCTCCGAAGCCACCGGGATCAGTTCCGTAACCGGGAAATTCCGTTCCTCCAATACCTGTAGCATCTTACTACCAACCAGGCCCGTAGCGCCAACAACTGCAATTTTCATCTGTTTTTTCTCCACTTCTTGTTAGTTACTGCATCTATATACAAAAGCGGACAAAGATAGAAAAGATGAGACGAATACTGATGATGGTGATCGTAGGTGGGATGGCAAGTGCGGGAATGGTTGAGAAGGTTGAGAAGGTTGAGAAGGTTGAGAAGGTTGAGCCAGCACTCACTAACGCTCACACCCACACTCTCACCCACACACCCACACCCACACCCACACCCACACTCACCTCACCCACACCCACCACACCCACACCCACACCCACACACACACCCTTTTGCCCTTGTGCCCCCGTGCCCTTGTGCCCCCTCCTGATCTCCGAGCTCCTCTTCGACCCTTCCCCCCCCGTCGGTCTCCCGGAGGTCGAGTACGTGGAGTGGTACAATCCGGGACCGGATACGGTGGAGCTTAGGGGGTGGGAGTGGGTTGTAGGAGAAGAAGTTAAGGGAGTTAAGGGAGTTAAGGAAGTTAAGGGAGTTAAGGAAGTTAAGGGAGTTAAGGTAGTGGAGGGAGTGAAGATGGGGGCGGGGGAGTATATTATTGTATGCGGGAAGGGGGCGGCGGAGGCGATGAGGGCGTTTGGGCGGGTGCTGGTGCTGGATCCGTTTCCGGCGCTGAGGAACACGGGCGACCGGCTCACGCTGCTCGATCCGGTGGGCCGGGAGGTGCATTCGGTGGCCTATTCAACCGGCAACTTTACCGATGCGCTCAAGGCCAATGGCGGGTGGTCGCTGGAGCTGGCCGACCTGAACAGCTATTGTTCCGATTCGGCCTGGGTGGCGTCGGATGACCCCTCGGGCGGCACCCCCGGCCGGGCCAATTCGCGGCAGCTGACACTGGCCCCACCCGGCCCGCCGGTGCTGCTACGGGCCGGACTCTATGATCCCCAAACGCTGTTTGTACTGTTCTCCGCACCGCTGCAGCCGGGTTCGGCGATGAATAATTATGCAGCCCGGCTTCAGCCGGGAGGGTGGGTGGCGGAGGCGGCGCCGCCGGCACGGTACGGGTTTCCGGGACTCTTTTTTCGCCTTCCGGCTGGGCTGGCCGATACCACTCTTTATACCCTGGAGCTCAGCGCCGCCCCCTGCGGCTGCGGCGGGGCCGGAGTTATGCTCAGGGCGGCAGGCTTCAGCCTGCCCCGGGAGCCCGACAGCGCCGGAGTGGTGATCAACGAGGTGATGTTCGACCCCGAAACAGGAAACCCCGAATGGGTGGAACTCTACAACCGGGGCACCAAAACCGTCGAGCTGAACGGGATGATCCTCGCCAGGGCCGATACCGCCGGTTCGGTCATCAGCTT
>CAYQFT010000189.1:0-6269 GCA_964416825.1 uncultured Porphyromonadaceae bacterium | reverse complement strand
TGGACAGATTCAATAATACAAATCCCACTTATCCCGTACCCTTTCGAATTTAAAAATGATTATCTTTTGATCCTTACAACGCTCAGTTAATGATCAAAGAGATACAGGCCAGATCGGCCCTTCATTTTCATGAGAATACCTTTGCAACCAACTGGGATGTAAATATCTACAGGGGCTGCGGTCATGGCTGTACCTACTGTTTTGCGCGATATTCGCACCGGTACCTCGAGGATGCGGATTTTTTCAGGGATATTTATGTGAAAACCAATATCGCCGGGCAGCTCGACCGTGAGATGTCGAAGCGCGGCTGGACCCATGAGCCTGTAAATGTGGGCGGGGTTACCGATGCCTACCAGCCCGCTGAGGAGCAATATTGCCTGATGCCCGATGTAATCCGCACCTTCATCCGGCACCGGAATCCGCTGACCATTGTAACCAAATCCGTACTTCCCCTGCGCGACCTTGACCTTATCCGTGAGCTGGCCTTGGTTGCTCCGGTTTCAGTGATCATATCGGTTTCCATCCTGGATGAATCCATCCGGAAAAAGACGGAGCCTGATTCCGCCCCAACGGCACAGCGGCTGAAAATGCTTCCGGTCTTCCGGGATATCGGCTGCCGTACCGGCGTGCTGGTCATGCCGATAATTCCCTTTCTTACGGATTCTCCTGAAAACCTGAGAGGGATCTTTGAGCGAGCCCGATCCGCCCGGGTGAACTTTGTTGAAACCGGTACCCTTCATCTGCGCGGCAGCACACGTGAACCCTTCATGAAAATGCTCCGGACGGAATTTCCCGCGGTTTATCCCGATATTTCAAGATTGTATGCCGGCGCCAACGCAGATGAATCCTACAAATCCACCCTTCGCCCGATGATCCGGTCCTTGCAGGCAGAGTTCGGGCCGTGGGAGGCGTACGTGGCTCCGGCCAGAGAACATCGGGGGGGGAGTGAGGAGCAGCTGCGATTATTCTAAGTAACAGGCTCGCTACGCTCGCTAACAGGGGCTAAAGCCCTAACAGGCTCCGCTTCGCTCCGCTAACAGGCGCTTCGCTCTAAAATGCATTATCGCTATGGCCTTTTAGGGCTTTAGCCCCTATTAGCGGAGCGAAGCGGAGCCTATTAGCCGAGCGCAGGGAGGCCTGTTAGTGAGCGCAGCGAACGTATTACTTCTGCATAACGAAGGTAATCTTCCCTCCCCCCGCCACCTCCCCATGAGTCAGGTAATTCCGCTTGATCTCGGCACCATTTACCAGTACTTTTTTAACATGTACGAAATCAGGAGATTGATTAACCGTTTCGATCGTGAGCGTCTTTCCGTTTTCCAGGGTCAGCGTGGCAGATTTTACCAGCGGACTGCCGATGGCGTATTGATCGGAGCCCGTACAAACTGGATAGAATCCCAAAGCACTGAAAATGTACCAGGCCGACATCTGCCCGGCATCATCGTTCCCGCAAAGTCCGTCAGGCGCATCGTGATACATGGTTTCCATGATCATCCGCACCCGCTCCTGGGTTTTTTGCGGAGCTCCGGCCCAGTTGTACAGGTAAGGGATGTGGTGGCCGGGTTCATTGCCATGGACATAATTGCCGATCAAACCGTCACGGGTAATATCCTCTGTCTGCGCAAAGAAGGAGTCATCGAGCTTCATCGTAAAAAGAGAATCAAGATGACGGATAAAGGGTTTTGGCCCGCCCATCATCTGTATCATCTGATCCACCTGATGCGGTACATACAGACTGTAATTCCACGCATTTCCCTCGATAAATCCCTGGTCATGAGTTGATAACGTATTGAACTCCGGCTTCCAACTGCCGTCGGAGAGTTTCGGCCGCATATATCCGATCTTCGCATCATACACATTCCGGTAATTCTCCGAGCGTTTCAGGAATTGCTCATAAACCTTCTGATTGCCAATCTTTTTGGCAAATTCCGCTATACACCAGTCGTCATACGCATATTCCAGGGTCTTTGAAACAGACGAACCGTTCTTGTCTTCAGGCACATAGCCCATTTTCATATAATACTCAAGCCCGTCGTAACGGCCATTGGAAGCCGTGGTAACCATAGCCTCAAGCAATTGTGCGGGATCCATATCGAGATTGCCCTTGAGGTATGTGTCAGCCAGAACAGGAACCGCATGGTACCCGATCATGCACCAGTTCTCGTTTCCGTAATGCGACCACACCGGCAGCATCTTGTGCACGCTCTGGTCGTAATGGGCCATCATGGATTTCACCATGTCGGCATTCCGCTTCGGCTGGATCACGTTAAAGAGAGGATGCAAAGCCCGATAGGTATCCCACAACGAGAATACGGTATAGTTGGTAAATCCTTTAGCCTGATGATCGTTCTGATCGAGGCCGCGGTACATTCCGTCGACATCCATAAAGGTGGCCGGACTGAGAAATGCATGATACAGAGCGGTATAGAAAACCCTTTTGTGCTCTTCGTTCATCGTTTCCACCCGGATTTTCCCAAGCTCCCGGTTCCATGATTCCTGACCCTGCTTCCGCATGGCAGCGAAATCCCAGCCGGGTGCTTCGGCCTGCAGGTTTTTAACGGCGCCAACGGTGCTGACCGGCGACAGGGCAAATTTTACCATCACCGATTCACCGGCTTTCACATCGAAATCAAACCAGGTTCGGATCTGCCTGCCTGCCATCTCGGGGAAATCCTTCGTTTCATCAAACTTCCTCCAGAAACCGCGGTATACAGCCTGGTCATATTTCCGCTGCCCGTAATGGCTGATCGGTTTGGAAAAGGTCATGGCAAAGTAAACGGTGCGGGTCCGGGCCCAGCCGTTGGTCTGGCGATAGCCGGTAACCAGGGTGTCGTTTTCAACCCTGAGAAAGGTCCAGACATTTTTATCGGGATAATTATAAATCCCCGACATCAGGTCGAGGATGATGTGGGCCGGTGCGGCTGCCGGAAATGTATACCGATGAATGCCCACGCGAGTGGTTGCCGTGAGCTCGGCCTTAATGCCGTAATCGTCGAGCAGAACGGAATAATAGGCGGGTTCGGCCTTTTCATTTGCATGGGAAAACCGCGAGCGGTACCCTGAGCCCGGCTTGTCATCGGTTCCCGGATTCAGTTTCAGCGGACCCTGCGTGGGCATGATGAGGAAATCGCCCAGATCGCTGTGTCCGGTTCCGCTGAAATGGGTATGGCTGAATCCCACGATGGTTGGGTCATCGTATTGATAACCTGCGCAATACCGGTAAACTTCGCCATTGTATTTTCCATTCAGCTCATAGCTGATGGTATCAGTATCGGGACTCAGCTGGACAAATCCAAAAGGCACGGATGCGCCTGGAAACGTGTGGCCCATTTTGAAGGTTCCGGCCAGCGGGTTCACGTATTTTGTGAGATCGGCACTGGTTTGGGCAGTAAGTGTTGGTGTCAGGCTGCTGGTGAGGAGAGCTGCAAGTATAATGAGTTTTTTCATTTTGATAATTTGCTGCGAAAATACCCAATTCATCGTTCAATTTTTTAACCACAATAGGCACAATAGAACACAATAGGGGGGGGCAAAATAGTCGGTAACGCTCGGAGCCATCTATTAATTGCCACTAGCTTTAGCTAGTGGAATGCGATGATTAATAGAATATTAAGGCCTTTAGGCCAACTCTTTCCCTGATTTATTATGGTGTAAAGCCAGGATATAAATAAATTGGGCTTAAGCCCATAAAATACTGATAATCAACATAACCACTAGCTAAAGCTAGTGGCAATTAATAGATGGCTCCGAAGGTTAACTTCCATGTTGGCACAGCCTCGTTTTGTCCCCCCCTACTGTGTTCTATTGTGTCTATTGTGGTTGCAAAATTGAAGATTGGGCCAATGTACGTCAGCACCAAAAAAGCACTATTTTTCCAGAATGAAAACTCTACCAGTCATCACCTGCATTCTCTTTTTGGGAATGAGTCCTCTTGCCAGGGCTCAGTCTGATTTTCCTCTTGTTGATTACCACGTGCACCTGAAGGGAGATTTTACGTATGACAAGGCTGTAGCGCATTCAAAGCAGTCCGGGATAAAGTATGGGGTTGCGCTTAACTGCGGGCTGGGCTTTCCCACCCAAACCGACAGCGCGGCTCTGGCCTGGCTGGAGTCCATGAAAAATTCCCCGTTCCTGCTCGCCATGCAGGCAGAAGGCAGGGAATGGGTGAAGATGTTTTCTCCCGGGGTGATCAAAAAGTTCGATTATGTGTTTACCGATGCGATGACTTATACCGATCCATCGGGCAAGCGGGTCAGGCTCTGGATCAAAGAGGAGGTGACGGTTCCCGACAAGCAAAAGTTCATGGACGATCTGGTATACCGGATTGAAACCATCCTGAGCACCGAACCCATTGATATCTATGTAAATCCTACGTTTCTGCCGGAGTGCATATCATCGGAATACAACAAGCTTTGGACAAAAGAGCGCATGCTGCGGGTAATTCACGCCGCGGTCAAAAATGGCGTTGCCATCGAGATCAACAACCGCTATCACATCCCATCAGAGAAGTTCATCAAGCTCGCCAAAAAAGAGGGTGCCAAATTCTCCTTCGGAACCAACAATACCGACAGCAACATGGGCGACCTCGACTGGTGCCTGAAGATGAAGAAGAGGTGCGGGCTGACGGCAGGGGATATGTTTAAGCCGATTGGCAAGGATTGACAATTGGCCGATATCCACCTCACCCCCGGCCCCTCTCCCGCGCTCACTCCGCTATCGCTCCGTTCACGGGAGAGGGGAGCCAGCTATTGCCAAATCTGGTGATCAGGCAAGGTTTTGGAGATTCAAAGAACCAGCTTTAGAACCTTTTCAACAGCAACTCATTGTATGAAATTATGCAGATGCTCCGCGCCCCCTCTCCCGCGACCAACGGGAGCGCGGGAGAGGGGGAAGGGGGGTGAGGTGGATTTGTTTGAGTACCTACCTTGTTACTTTGGCTTCTGCCCATCCGGCCCTGATGCCTCCACGGCCAAAACCACGGGTTTGAGGACCAGTAATCATGAGTCTCAGGATTTTAATCCCGGTAACCTGAATATCCAGGCTTTTCGGTGAATCTGCTTTCTTCATCGGCCCTGATCTCCAGAGTTCCTTCCCGTCACCGCTGACAATAAATTCAACCTCCTTGTCCGCGTTTTCCCCTTCCGTGGCATCATCAATTCCGATTATTGCGGTAAAGTGGGTGAATAGTCCTTTCAGGTCATAGTCCGATGAGCTATTGAGCCATCCTGCAATATTGTCGGTGTATTTCTTCCCGGCGAAAGTGAAGGCCTGGCTGAAGTTGAAACGGGGTTCAACTATCGGACCGATTTCCGTGAGCTGGAATTCAGCCGGCAGCATGGCTGCAACTGAAAAGCTCAATCCCGGCGCTGCCGGGGTTCCGGGCGCCGGCGCCGGTTTTACGCTGACCGTTCCGTCGTCCCAAACCGTTTTCACTTCCACTTCATAGGTTTTCACCGGATCCAGGTTGCGGAGGGGGAAATGTGTTTCCGGGGTATAGCCCAGAAGCTTTCCATCCAGATAAACCTGATACCCGGAATTCAGGTAATACTGCGGCGACCAGCTGATATCGGCTCCATCGAGTCCCACTCTGGCAACTGAAGCCCTGCCGGGATCCCGCGTGATATACTTGTAATGATCAGCCGGTTCGAACGTGACCTCCCAGCCGATATCCCTGGTCGTTGGACACGAAAGACTTACGGTAGACCATCCCTGATGATCGGAGACCTTAACCTGCATATCCCGGCCATCTCCTCCCTTGATGGATACGGTTCCCACCTTAAAGTAGCTTCCCCGGGGGTACGTGAACGTCAACTCATACGGATCACCACCTATTATATGACTGGTTCCTTCGTAATATTTTCTGTCGGGTATGTAGTTTATGCTGAGCAGGTCAACCCACCCCTGTGTGATATGCCGGCTGGTTGAAATCAGCTGGATATCCTTGCTGGCCGGCATCAGCGTGAGGACCCTGCAGCTGGTTGGCGGAAGGACAAGTGCCATCCCGGCTTCCCATGCGCCCATATACTCCTGGTTCCAGAAATCATAAACCTGGATGGGCACGCCTTCGGGCAAGCCCAGCTCTTTCCAGTCGAGCCGGATGGATTCCGATTTGCCCTCTTCGAAATTGAACAAACCGACCACATCGTATTTTCTTCCCAGATGATTGACTTTCAGGTCCCAGATTCTTTTGTTTCGTTGAGAGGGGAACAGGTCCAGAGGACGAATGTCAACGGCGGGATAGACCCTTTTCATGAGTTCAACCCGGTCCG
>CAYQFT010000188.1:0-6284 GCA_964416825.1 uncultured Porphyromonadaceae bacterium | reverse complement strand
TGGATCATTTCATAGGTTAGGTTTTAGGTTAGTGAAAATCCGGATTCCCAATCCGGATTTTTCCTATTTTTGAGCCTCCAAAATCATGCTGACATGAAGATTTCATATAACTGGCTTCGCACATATCTGAATCTGGAAATTTCACCGGAAGAGATCGCAGAAACCTTGACGGGTTTGGGTCTGGAAGTAGAAGGACATGCGCCGTTTGAAACCATCAAAGGCGGACTGCAAGGCCTTGTGGTAGGTGAAGTTATTACTTGCACACGGCATCCACAAGCAGATAAACTAAGCCTTACCACCGTCAGCATCGGTGCAGGTGAATTGCTGCCGATTGTTTGTGGTGCCCCGAATGTTGCTGCCGGACAAAAGGTTGTGGTGGCCCCGGTAGGCACTACCTTGTATGGTTTTCCTGAACCGCTTACCCTTAAAGCGGCTAAAATAAGGGGCGAAGTCTCTCAGGGAATGCTTTGTGCAGAGGATGAAATCGGGATGGGTAAAGACCATTCCGGAATCCTGGTTCTGGATCCTGGAATTCCTGTCGGCACCCTCCTGAAGGATCTTTATATGGTGGAATCGGACCATGTTTTCGAAATTGGCCTGACCCCAAACCGGATCGACAGTGCTTCGCATTTTGGCGTAGCAAGGGAGCTTAAGGCTGCCATGGACAGGGAAAAAAGTCTGAAGCTCACCAAGCCGGAAGCAATTCTGCCTGAAAAGGGCGACACCCTCGACATCATCGTTTCAATAGGGACGCCGGAAGCTTGCCTGCGGTATTCCGGCCTGACCATGACCGGAATCACTGTGGCTGATTCACCCCAGTGGTTAAAGAACCGGCTGCTGGCCATTGGAATGACTCCCATTAATAATGTAGTGGATATTACCAACTTCGTCCTTCATGAAACAGGTCAGCCTCTGCATGCATTTGACGCACAACATATTAATGGCAATCAGATAGTAGTGAAAACCCAACCGGAAGGAACTGCTTTTACTACACTGGATGGCATCGAGAGAAAGCTCAGTGCTGAGGACCTGATGATATGCAATGAGCGGGAGGGAATGTGTATGGGGGGTGTATTCGGCGGCCTTCAATCTGGGATCACTGCTGGTACCACCAGCCTCTTCCTGGAATCTGCCTGCTTTAATCCCGTGTCTATCCGAAAAACGAGTAAACGGCACCAGATCTTTACGGATTCATCTTTCCGCTTTGAACGCGGCACGGATCCCAACGGAACGATCTATGCACTAAAACGTGCTGCAGCCCTGATCTGCGAAATCACAGGAGGCCGTGTCGCATCCGAAGTCATTGACATCTATCCGGATCCCGTTGCTCCCTACACGGTTGAACTGAAATGGAAGAATCTCGACCGCCTTATCGGCCTGGTGATTGACCGCGACGAAGTGAGGCATATCCTCAGTTCCCTGGATATTGAGATATTGAGGGAAACAGAATCGGCCCTTTACCTTGCTGTCGCCACCTACCGGGTGGACGTAAAGCGGGAGGCCGATGTAATTGAAGAAATCCTTAGAATCTATGGATACAACAATGTTGGAATAGGAGAACAGGTGACTTCCACTCTGGCCTATGCCGTGCATCCTGATCCGGATCAGCTGGAAAACATAATCTCCGAGCAGCTTGTCGCACAGGGGTTCACGGAAATAATGTCCAATTCCCTCACCCAGTCAGCCTATTATGAAAACCTGGCGGCCTTCAACCCCTCCTCTGAAGTCAAGCTTTTAAATCCTCTTAGCTCCGACCTGGCATCCCTCAGGAGAACGCTGCTTTTTGGCGGGCTGGAATCCATATCGGCAAACATCAGTTTTCGTAACCAGGATCTGGCCCTTTTTGAATTTGGCCACACGTATGAATTGAAAGCTGGCGGAAACCGGCTGATCGCCGACGGATACCATGAAACCCGAAAGCTGGGGATCTGGATTACCGGTAAAAAGAGCCCGGAAAGCTGGTCGCTAAAACCTGAGGCAACGACTTTTTACGAACTGAAATCTATTTTTAGCCTGATATTGATGCGGTTGGGAGCTGACAAGCATGAACTTACTTACCAGGAAGATGCTGATGAACGTTTCATCACCGGACTGACCTGCCTGACCGGCGAAAAAAAGATTCTGGTCGCAGGGCAGGTACACCCCACCCTTACTGAAAGATTTGAAATCGGCCAGCCGGTATTCTATGCAGAGATCAACTGGGATGAACTTCTCCGGAAGACCCGGATGAATGTAAGATTCCAGGAGCTTCCAAAGTATCCGTGGGTCCGCCGGGATCTGGCACTGGTGGTAGACCAATCCGTCAAATACGAGGAAATCCGCTCACTCGCTTTTATGGTCGAACGTAAACTTCTCAAGGAGGTCAACCTCTTTGATCTGTATGTCCATGAAAAGCTGGGGCAAGGCAAGAAATCCCTGGCGGTTAGCTTCATTCTTCTTGATGAAAGCAAAACTCTTACTGATAAGCAGATTGATCACGTGATGTCAGGACTGATCAGTGCGTTTGAGAAGAAGTTGGGGGCGGTACTGCGGTAAGTTGACCCACTAAATAATAATTGGTTCGCTGCGCTCACTAATTGGTTCGGCTGACGCCTCACTAATTGGCGCTTCGCGCTAATTAGCCCGGAGGGCCAATTAGTGAGGCGTCAGCCGAACCAATTAGCGACCGCAGGGAGCCTATTAGCGAGCGTTAGCGAGCCTTTTAGCGCGCAGCGCCTATTACAATTTCAACTGCCGAAGAAACCCCGCTGTCATCATTCCCGTTAACCACCGGCCAACTCGCTTTCAACTCCTCCGGCGCATTGGCAACCAGAAATGCCTTCCCGGCAAAAGCAAGCATGTCTGTATCATTATAATCATTACCGATGGCCATTACTTCTGTGGATTCGATACCATGATTCCTGCAAATGAATTCAATCCCATGAGCCTTTGATACATCGGGATGATATATTTCCATCCAGATCGACTCGTGATCCATTGGTGAGGTGGCTCGAATCACTTTCACCTGCGGGAAACAGGCCTTTAGCTCCTCATATCGGACCGGATCCGGGGGAAGTATGATCAGGAACTGACAGGAATCTCCAAAGTTTGGCGGATCAAAAGTGATCGGTTTTTCAAATCCACGATAAAACTCCATTCTTCTCAGGAAATCGGGATGGAGATCGCCATTCTCATAGTACACAAAGTGGTGATTGAGCGGAACCGGTCCGAGCACCTTGAAGGAGACCCCCAGCGATCGCAATTTCAAGGCAATTTCCCTCACCTGGGGCCCGGGAAGGTTATATGAAACCAGAATTTCCTTAGTCGTATAATTCATAACGCCAGCTCCGGAACTGAAAACCAGATAATCAATCGGAAAATCAGCAGGCATCACCCGGCTGAATGAATAGGGTGACCGGCCGGTGGCAATCACCCGGATAACTTGTCGTTCCCCCAACTCTTCAAGCGTCCGGAAATCCTTCTCGCTCACTTTCTGGTCCCGGTTGAGCAGGGTCCCATCCAGATCGGTTACTACCATTTTTATCATACTGCCAAAAGTACGAATTAGGAGGGAATCACTACTTTCGCAGCAAGAATAGTCTATGGCACGCATCAGAAATTATTTGTCCCTTGTCGTCTTTGCGCACACGGTCTTTGCGATGCCGTTTGCACTCACCGGCTTTTTCCTGGCAACTGAATATTCGGGATATTCTTTCAGGTGGATTACCTTGCTTCTGGTTTTACTGTGTATGGTATTTGCACGTAACGCCGCCATGGGTTTCAACCGGTGGGCCGACCGTCATATAGATAGCCGGAACCCAAGAACCACTTCCCGCGAAATACCTGCCGGAATTATTTCCGGCAATGCAGCACTGGCATTTTCTCTTTTCAATGGGATCCTTTTCGTTGTTACCTCCGGCTTTCTCAACCGACTTTGCCTGTTCCTTTCCCCGGTCGCCCTTGCGGTGATTCTTGGATACAGCTACGCAAAGCGCTTCACCATGCTCTGCCATCTTATTCTTGGATTAGGCCTTTCACTCGCACCCATTGGAGCTTACATTGCTGTAGCCGGGCAATTTCATTGGCTTCCGCTGCTTTTCTCCGGTGTGGTTCTGACCTGGGTTGGCGGGTTTGACATCATCTATGCCCTTCAGGATGAGCAATTTGATAAATCCAATAACTTACATTCAATCCCATCCCGTGTAGGCATTACAAGAGCCCTTGCCTGGTCAGTATTCTTCCACTCTATCACATTTTTACTCTTAACAATAATCGGACTCACGGCGGGGTTCGGATATTTCTTTTGGATAGGCGCTGCCCTATTCATCCTTCTTCTGATCTACCAGCACCGGATCGTGAAACCCGATAATCTGCGCCGGGTGAACCGTGCGTTTGGCACAACCAATGGGATTGCAAGCGTAATTTTCGCCCTTTTTATGATTGCCGAACTATTGCTCCGCTAATCAAAGTATATATTTAAAGCCGATCGCAAGCGTCTCCATGAACTGGACCCGCTTTCCTTCCCCAACCTTAATCTTTTTGCCATCCTTGATCTCATAGAGTGGAAGGATAATATCATCATCGTAAATCAGGTTGGTCCGGATGGTAGTAGAAATATATTTGTTAATCTTAAGATCCAGGTTCAGCAGCCAGTCAATGTCCACTTTCTCGGGATGATAGAGGTAATTCGTAAACAGGATCAGGCGATTCGACATATTCACGTTCTTGAACAGAACCGTTTTATGCTCAATCAAAACCTGGGCTCCAAGTTCCGGTCGGATCCTTTGCCCTTCCTTTAATCCGAACTTCGTCTGATCAATCAAAACCGTATCCAGAACAGCGGTAAACTTAGCGGTGACCGGAGACATGTTGATCTTCAGGTTTGGATTTGGCCGGTAATTCATACCCAGGTTTAGCTGAAAGGTTCCCGGTGCCATAAACTTGGAAACCGGAATCGAATCATTAGGATAGGAGTAACCTTTGAATCCCTGGGTAATGATACTGGCTCCTATTGAATAGTCGAAATTCTTAAATGCCACATGAGATAATCCAGACCGGATCTCGATTTTATCCTGATTTTTTCTCAGGTCAAGTAGTTCAGCTTTATTGACTCCATAAACGAACCAGAAAGAATTATCCCATTTAATGTTCCCTTTCGCATAATTCGCCCAGGCTTTAACATCCGTTGTAAGCGCGATGCTGCTATTCCCCCCCTTTGCCCAGTTGGAAAACGCGGCCTGGTTAATCATAAAGTTAAATTCTCCGCGCTTAAACCATAATTTTGGTGGCTGATTCGGGACAGGCCTCCTGGGAATCCTGTACTTCAATGGCCCGGCCCACTTTATCGGAATACCGACCGGAGTTCCCTGCTTTTTAAGCAAATGTTCGAGTTTCAGGTCATCGCCCACCCACATATAGACAGTATGTTTGTCGATACTCTTCATGTAAACTTTAGCGGAATCATTATTGCTGTTCATCACAAAAAATGCAGCTGAATCCGGGCGGTTATTTTTCATCGTAAACGGCACAGCCACATCCTTGGAATTAATGACACTGAACCAGGTGGAATCATTATTCAGGTGTTCCAGCAATCGGTCCATGGTGGATTTCAGGAGTTTTGGCTTAGGAGAATACGCAGTATCATCGTAAACAAGTCCCACCACATCGCTTAGGGAAGCCCTGACTGAATCCTCGTCAATCCCGGGGAGAGATTCCTTCAAAGCTGCCTTGGTTCGTCTATTGAAATCGCGGGACTTAAAATATTGATTTAACTGGTTAATGGAGTCATCAATCCGCTTGTATTTAATCTCATTCAGAACGCCATAGAGTGAATCACGATGATATTCAAGATTTTGTAACAAATGAGACATAGCCATAGAGTCCCTGCGCGAGATGATCAGCAGACTGTCCTTAATCCTCACCAACCGGATAATGGAATCCCTCGACATTTTCAGTGTATCCCTTTCACCCATTTGAGATTGGTTCACCTGAGCGAAAGAATTCGATGAAAAAAAAGCAGGCATTAGCAGGAACAGAAATACGGCAAGCCTTCTCATTGTAAAAAAATAAATGTTTCTGGTCGCAAAATTATAAATTTGCACTGTTAATGAACGTTCCAATTAACATATCTGTTGCCTCAAAACAGGTTTATCGCAACTTAAAAGAGCGCGACCGGTTTTAAGCGGTTGCCAGTTGCCGGTTACCGGTTTCCGGTTAGGCTCTTGCCTTCCTCTCAACCTTCTCAACCTTCTCAACCTTCTCAACCTTCTCAAGCATGTCAACCATGAACACCATCCTGCCTCCCT
>CAYQFT010000187.1:0-6434 GCA_964416825.1 uncultured Porphyromonadaceae bacterium | reverse complement strand
CAATGCTGCTGTCGGGACTGGTGAAAGTGAGGTTCTTGCTCCAGGTTTTGGTTTGCGGGTCATATCCCTGTTCTTCAGCTTTTTCCCGACCCTTCTGCCGCATAGGTTTTTCAGCAGCCCGCTGCTCCCTGCTTTTTGCGGTTGCTTCGGAGATTTTCCGTTGGGGCCTTTTCAGGGTTACCGTACAGAGAGTATCGTTGAATTTCAAAACGCAGTTCAGCGTGTCGGCCATTCCCCGGTCATAGTAATAGTACAATGGAAACCAGGTTCCCAGTTTTCGTTCTCTGAATGTCGTATTAAACCCGTCGGATGGAATCACCGGCCGATATTTAGATATCAGCCAGTCCGGAGCCATTCCGTTAACCGTCACCACTTCGGTTCCGGGTTTAATGCCTTTGTCACCTGATATGTTTCGGGTGATGTAGAGCTTTTCATCGAATTTTTCAAATTCATACTGGCTGAGCGGTGAACTCCCGGAACCCAGCCTGATTTTTTGGCTCAGGGAAAGGTTAGCTTCCAGCGGCTGCAATAGGGCGTGCCCCTGCCCGACGGCGGCAATCACCGGAGCCAGCCTGAAATAGAATTCATTGCTGGTCATCGGGGTTGTCAATGCCGATTTCAGACTGTCGAATTTGTAATCCAGCACCTCTTTCGGGGTGTACTCATACAGCCGCGGGTGGAGTGCCTGCAACTTTCCGTAAACAAAGTCAACATCGGATTTCAGCTTTTCCGGATTCCGCAAAGTGGTGAGATTGCGGGTAGGGTATCTGGCAGAGACGCAACCTCCCATAAAGCAGGCCAGCAGGAAAAACATCGCAACTCCAGGCATCCTTAGGATAAACGGCTGCATATATTTTAGTCCACAAATTTTCACAAATGAGCTCTCACAAATTATCACAAATTGAACACGGTCGTCAGTCATCGGTCGTCCGTCGTCCGTCATCCGTCGTCCGTCGTCCACAGCTTCGCCACCTCAGTCACAGTAAACGGACTGATCTGTAACCCGATTGCCGGGGCCGGGATGCATGCAGCCGGGTTAGGATATTGGGGATGATGAAGATAGGAGTGTGTGGCAAATAAAACAATGATTTTGCAAGGAAACAGAAGAAATGTGCCAATGTGTCAATATGCTAATTTGCCAATTTGGTATTGGGGTAATTATTAACTTCGGGCACAACCTATGATCTGAATTAAAGACAAGCTATGAAACCAGTAACACTAATTTCGACCCTGATCACAGGGATGCTATTGTGGGCTTGCGGGCCACAGGGCAATGAATATCATGTTTCCGTTAACGGGAATGATTCGAACACAGGATCCTCGGAGGCACCTCTCAAAACTATTTCTGCCGCTGCTGCAATAGCACAACCCGGCGATGTGATCACGGTTCACGAAGGCATTTACCGTGAACGGATCAACCCGCCGCGCGGAGGGAGTTCAGACCAGATGAGGATCACTTACCAGGCGGCAGAGGGGGAGAAGGTAACGGTAAAGGGATCTGAGGTAATCACCGGCTGGGAGAAGGTGCAGGATGATACCTGGAAGGCCGTGGTTCCGAACAGCCTGTTCGGGGATTTTAATCCCTTCCTCGACCTGATCAGCGGGGACTGGTTTGAGCCGCTGGGAAGGCCACATCATACCGCTGCCGTGTATCTCGACGGGCATTGGCTGACCGAGGCACCGGTATCCGACAGCGTGATGAAACCGGTTGGAAAGACGCCTTTGTGGTTTGCGGTTTCGGATACGGTGAAGGAGGGAACCACCACGATCTGGGCCCAGTTCCCGGGGGCAGATCCGAACGGCCGGCTGGTCGAAATCAACGTGAGGAAGGCAGTCTTTTATCCCGATGATACAGGGATCAACTATATAACCATCAAGGGATTCACGATGGAACGGGCAGCCACCAACTGGGCGCCTCCAACCGCTGAACAGGTAGGTCTTATCGGCACCAACTGGAGCAAGGGCTGGATCATCGAGAATAATGTGGTCCGATATTCAGCCTGTTCGGGAATCGCGCTGGGTAAACATGGCGATGAATTTGACAATACTTCGGCGAACTCGGCGGAAGGCTATGTGAAAACGATCGAACGGGCCACCGCCCGCGGCTGGTCACCGGAAAATATCGGGCATCATATTGTTCGAAACAACCACATCTCCCATTGCGAGCAGACCGGAATCGTGGGGAGCATGGGGTGCGTATTCAGTGTGGTCACAGGAAACGAGATCCATGATATCCACATCCGCCAGCTCTTTACCGGTGCCGAAATGGCCGGGATCAAATTTCACGGGGCGGTTGATGCCCTGATCGGCAATAATCATATTTACCGCTGCAACCGGGGGCTCTGGCTCGACTGGATGGCGCAGGGGACGCGGGTTACCAATAACCTTTTCCACGATAACGGGCCCAGCGAGGATCTTTTTATGGAAGTTAACCATGGTCCGGCCCTGGTAGACAACAACCTGTTCCTCTCGAAAAATGCACTGCTGGTCAATTCGCAGGGCGCCGCCTTTGCACATAACATCATTGCCGGCGGAATTTATGTGTACGCCGGGGAGCAGCGGCTTACCCCGCATCTCAAGGCTCACGGGACCGAGGTGGCGGGACTGGCGAAAAATGAGAGCGGTGACGAGCGGTTTTATAACAATATCCTGATCGGAGCGGCCAACCTCGGGCAGTATGATAAAACCGTGCTGCCTTTATGGATGGACGGGAATGTTTATCTCAACGGTGCCCTTCCCGGTAAGGCGGAGCCCTACCCGCTGGTGCTTGCTGACTTTGAGCCGATGCTTAGCCTGGTAAAAAAGGAGAATGGCTGGTATCTTACCATGAAGCTGGATCCGGCCTGGGCCGACCAGCAGGAGCGAAAGCTGGTAACCACGGAATTGCTGGGATTTGCCAAGGTTCCCGACCTGCCGTACGAGCAGTTCGACGGGAACCCCTACCGGCTGGATACCGACTTTTTCGGGAAAAAGCGCGACGTTAAGAAACCGTTTCCCGGACCGTTTGACCCGGAGACCTTTGCGAATGGGATGGTTAAGATTTTAGATTGACCGGCGATGGGTAGGTAGAAGGTTGGGGCAAAACGGGGCTGGGATAACATGAGATTGTAGGTTGGCTGCCGCCCAATATAGGAGTTCCTTTATGTTGCCCCGGTTTTTAAACCGGGGGTAGAGCAATGCTCACAATCACCACGTGTCGAGGCCTTTAAAGGCCTCGACACGTCAATTAAATTAAGATTCTGTACGTATCCCCGGTTTGAAAACCGGGGCAACCGGTAAGTGTTTCAAGGCTAAAAAACTCATTTTGTCCTAGCCCTGCTTCTTTTTCGCGATGCGTGATGCGTGACGCGAAAGAGAGGCCGGTGCAAACCTCAAACCCCAAAGTGTATATCGTCATTCACCGATGTCATACGCCACCAGCCTGTCTCCATGCCTCACATACAAAACCCCTTTGTGAATAACCGGGTGCGCCCAATGTGGGCCTGTGCCATCCTGGACCCTGAATGAGGAGACGATTTCAAACTTCGCGGGATCGGGCTTCACCAGCGCCAGCTGTCCCTTTTTTTCGTCATAGCAGTAGAGCATGCCGTCGGCGGAAATAATCGAGCCTTTGTTGTTCATGGGAGCTTCCCATTGATTATGGCCCGTGTCCCAATCGATACACGCCCAGTTTCCCGAGCTGTTGTTCAGCCAGTTAGATCCATAGAGATATCCATCGAGCAGCACGTTGCCGCCAAAATGCGTATCGAGAAGGTCATTGGTCCATTTCAGGCTGACCCCGGTTCCGGCTTCATTGAGGGTGAACATGGCAGAGGGGTGGTTATACCCTTTGGTGATGAAAATGTCACCCTTATGGTACATCGGTGTATTGCAGTTGGTCACCTTAAGGTAGGGATTCGGGATCGAACTCTTCAATCCCAGATAGTTGAATTCCCAGAGGATCTCTCCGTTGGACGGATTCACCCCGAAAAGAATGTTTCCCATCAGGCTGATGATCATGTCCTGATTATTGTGCCTTGCGTATAGCGGGGATACATAGGCAGCCGAATCGCCCAGGCTCCGGGTTTTCCAGATGAGGTCGCCGGTGCTCTTGTCCAGGGCAACCATGCTGGTTTCCGGACCGCCCGGGGTATAAAAGACCTTGTTGCCAACGATCAGGGGAGACTCTGATACCCCATAGAGGTTGCATTTGCCTGAGAATTCCTGATACACATTCCGATACCAGATCCTGCGTCCGGTTTTACCATCGTGACAGGCAACCTCGCCCATACCACTGATCATGTATACTTTCCCGTCATGTATCGTTGGCGTTGTGCGCGTATCCTCATACGATCCGTTCCAGGCCCTGCCGAAAGGAACCTGCCAAACCTGACTCCCTTTGTAATCAAGAGCCGTAATGTAATCAAGGGTATCCTTCCGGCCCGTTACATAGATGAAATCATTGCCGGTAGCCGGAGAAGAATAACCCATCCCGATATTTCCCGCTACCCAGAGTTTTCCCGGTCCGGCTTCAGGCCACTGCTTCATCAGGCCGGATTCGTTATAGACTCCGGTGCGGCCTAAACCGCGCCATTCGGACTGAGTTTGAGCCCATCCCATCTGGGCAGGCAGCGCAAAAAGGAGAAATGCCAGATATTTCAATTGCTGTAATTTTGCCGCAAAATAGGAAACGGTTTTGGCTTTACAGCACTTTGACCGGTATCCAGATCTCTTCTTCAGAATCCGGGCCCTCATTTTTATACTTGTTTCCCAGGATTTCGAAGTGCGGTCGGTCGTCGAGCAAGTACCCGGAGGTTGGAAGCCAGGTTCCGAAAATGTAACCAAAGATTTGGGGCCCTTCGCTGGCCGGGCCTTTATAGGTGAACACGGCATACCTTCCGGCAGGGATAGTCAGGGTTTCCATTCCATCCGGCATGCCGGAACCATCAGTGACCTCAACAGCCGCCCATTTTTCGAAGAGCGTATCAGGATTGAACGGGTTAAAATAATGAGGATCATATAATTGCAAAGAATACAGGTCGGTGCTTACTTTGTTTGGAACCTCATTCCTGCGGGGCATGAAGGATTGCCACAGCTCGCGGGTACGGTTGGCGGAAATCGACATCGTGAGGTGGTTGCCAACGATTGTCTTTTGGGGTATTTCGGTAATTCGTGGGGTCATACGGGTTGCTGGTTACTGGTTGCTGGTTGCTGGTTACTGGTTACCGGTTGCCGGTTACCGGTTGCCGGTTAAAGTATGATGGATTAAGGAAGAAGTACCTGAATCTCAAACTTCGGAATTCGGAATTCTGCATTCGAATCTCTCAATTTCAACTTCCTATTTTTGGTCACGGGTCACTGGTCACAGGTCACTGGTCACTCTTTGGTGTTACGCGTTACGATACCTCCTTAGTACCCTCAGAGCGCGGAGCGTATTCCACCGGCTGGGCTTTCCCGCGGGTTCCATATCGAAATGGACCTGGCCGGGTATTCTGGCCGGGACGTTCCATGTGCCGTCCTTGTTTTGTTTGCCTATCAGGATGTCAATGGCTGGATTCATGCGAGGATCATGGGGGATTCGTGCCGACTGGAAATAATCGAGGGCTCTCAAAAAATCATACCTCCAGCGGAAAGGGTAGGCCATCCGGAGGAAATCCTTGTGGATGACTTCACCGGTTCGTTCTGAGAGGAAAAGCTTATGCCGGAGGATAAATTCAACGGAGGTTCGGCGCGCTTCCCGTAATTCATCGAGCCGGTACAGGTACCCGTTGCGCTCATATTCCTCAATTCCTTCGAGCACCGAGATGGTGGTGTGGAGGGAGCTGTGAACGGCGCCCGACCGGTTGGACCGGCAATTGAAGCCGCCGTCGGGCATCCTTTGAGTAAGAATAAAATCGATTACCGGCTCCAGTTCAGTGCTGGCGATGCCGAAATAGCAGGCATAATGAAGGAACATCCCGTTGATGCACACATCGCTTTTATCGATGCTTCCAACCGGGTTGATTCCCCCGTCTTTCGCCCGCTCGCGCGCGGCAATCCGGCCGATAATTTCCCTGACGGGCTCAATATCAGGAGAAATGCAAAGGTTCCGTAAATCCTGCAGGGTATAGTGCGTGGAAATCCATTTGGGCTGATAAAACTTCATGCCCCAGTGGCCGTCGGGCCGCTGTTTCGAGAGAAACTGCGCTCCCCAGCCTTCGGTGGCAATGCGCTTTTGAAGATCCGGCCGGATTGTACCGAGCAGGTCGCGGTGTACCTGATACTGGATGGACACGTCGCCACCCAGCAGCCAGTGAATAGTCTCCTTTTCGTTCATGGGAACGAAGGTAGGAAGAAAGTTGGGAGACTGGAGTCGGGAGTCTGGAGTCTGGAGTCGGGAGTCTGGAGTCTGGAGTCGGGAGTCGGGAGTCTGGAGTCTGGAGTCTGGAGTCGGGAGTCGGGAGTTGGGAGTCTGG
>CAYQFT010000186.1:0-6477 GCA_964416825.1 uncultured Porphyromonadaceae bacterium | reverse complement strand
GACAGCCTGGCACTGATGGAAGAAGTGCGGTTCGATTTTGCCTTTATGTTTAAATACTCCGAACGGCCGGGGACCTATGCGGCTGAGCATCTGCCGGATGACATCCCCAATGAGGTGAAATCGCGCAGGCTGCAGGAGATCATCGGATTACAGGCCACAATAGGTCTGGAAAGCAACCAGGATGATATCGGCAAAACCTTTGTCGTTCTCGCAGAAGGGTTGTCAAAGAAATCAAAAACCGATCTCTATGGCCGGAACCCCCAGAACAAGGTGATCGTATTCCCGCAGGAAAACAAAAAACCCGGAGAGTTAGTCCGGGTTCTTGTAACGGATTGCACGGGAGCAACCCTGAAAGGCGTTCAAGCTTAGTGCTTGTAATGACTGACCGCTTTTTGCCGGTTGTTTTCCTGCTGGTAACCAGGTCGATGCCTTACTATTCGAAAATATAATTCATGCTGGCTGAAGAAAGGCTTAGCTCAACAACCTGACTGTTGTATTTCAGAATTACGGTTTTCATGTAAGCCGGCATTGTAATCTTGAGCACATAGGGCTGGTTGGCTGTCATCAGGCCCTTTTTATAAACGGCGCCGTCGGCACCGGTGATCATAACCACGCGACTTACGGGACCCTGCAGCGTCAATTCATAATCCAGGGTGGATTTCCAGCTAAAATCATCCTTAATTACCAGGTCATCCATGGTCTTTGGATCCGGATTCGGAAGAGGTTCCTTGGTGCATGAGATGATAGCGGCCATCGCGATCATGACGGCAAGAAGTAAACGTGCTTTTTTCATTTCTTTTGATAAATTATTTCTGAATCCCGATATCCCGCAATATTCCGGTACCAATCCGCATATTCGCTGCCACCGCTCTGGGCCCAGGCAGCAAAATGCCGATAAGCCTTGATAAGAAGCCCCTTTTCTATCGGGTAATCAAAGCTTTCACAAATATTTAGCGCCCAGGGCAGGTTAGTTGAGGTATGATAATATTTATTTTCAGCGGGGTTTGAATAATCATCTGAGGTTCCTAACAATTTAGTGTCAGCCAGGCTTGTAGGTTTATAATCGAGCAGGTGCACCTCCCGCCCCCGCTGCATATTTACAATCAGAAAAGGATTAAAGCCTTCAATGTTCAATTGCTCATCGGTATAACTGTCTGGAGTATAGGTAATGGTAACTATCATGGTAACCGGCTCAACATAAGGTGCATTGGGATCCGTGTTTACCCCGCTGCCAGAACCAGGGCTTTTGAGGATGTCAAAAACATTATCAAAAAGGATAATGGTTGGAATTTTCTGACCTGCCTCGGTTCCGTTTTCATTTAGAGTAATATAGTCCTTCGTCAACCGGTGGCCGGTAACTTTCAGGGCTTCGCCGGGGATGGTTCCGCTGGCAAACTGGAAGCCGAACCCACTTTTGAGGGTTGCACCAGATGCCCTTAGAGTGAAGGTTGCAATCGTCTCAACCAGAAAATTGGATGCATTGGTTACCGTTTTAAACTGATAATCAAGCACCAGGTCATTCATGTCGTAATCCCCCTGTGCCGGCCAGAGGTCTTCAAAAGCCAGGGTACCGGGTCCTGCTGCAGGATAATAATTATGCAGCGCCCTGAGCGAATCATCAGGATAGTCATCTTCCATGTCGGGTATCCCGTCGCCATCCCGGTCGGGCAACCCGATTACATAAGAGCCGGTCCCTTTATCGGAATTTGTAAAGCCCGATTTAACGGCAATGGCTTTCACCGTAACATCAGTATTGATGGCCAGTGCTTTGGTGTAAACCACACCTGTTTCCGGATTGGGATCTTCTCCGTTGGTGGTATACCTTATGGTGGCTCCAACTGTTTCGGTTGTGATCTGTACCTGCTGTGGCCTTTCATATGTACCTGAGGCCGGGGTAAAAACAGGAACCGCACAAAGTAAAGAGTAGGTTGCCGACTCAACGGGGCTGTCTCCCAAGCCTGATTTATAAGAAACTGCCTTAAGGACCGAAGAGGCATTCACGGATACAGAGCCGTTATAAATGAGCCCTGATGTGGCAGTCGGCTCCGTTCCATCTGTTGTATAACGGATCATGGCCGAAGGTGTTGAGCAGGACAATGCAATTTCCTGCACGTTCGCATAGGTTCCCGCCGGGGGGCTGAATACCGGAGCTGAGCATTGAATAATAAAATTTCCTTCTGATATCGAACTTGCGCTCAACCCGTTTTTATAGGCTATTGCACGGACAGTCGTGTTTTGAGAGATGCTGACGGGGGTCTGGTACACCGTTCCTGTTGACGCTCCCGGAGTGCTTCCGTCCGTCGTGTAACGGATCGATGCACCGGAAGTTGCGGTTGAGAGGGCAACCAGGGTAGCTGCAGCAAAAACACCCTCCGACGGTTCAAAAACGGGAGCCGCGCAGGAAAACGAAAAGAGGCCGGAAACCACTCCACTGTCGATCATCCCCGTTTTATAGGCCATCGCCCTGATTGTAGTGTTTGTGCTCAGGTTGACAGGCCCTGTATACACGGTGCCGTATGCCTGGCTGGGCTGTGTTCCGTCGAGGGTATACTTGATTATGGCCCCTGATGTTGCGGACGACAGGGTTACACTTTGTGCTTTCGGAAAGGTGCCTGACTCCGGGCTCATAACGGGCACGGCAACCCTTATGGTGTATAATCCTGATGTGACGCTGCTGCTTGTGAAACCGGTCTTGTATGCGATGGCCTTCAGGGTCGCATTCTGACTGATCTCAACCGGATTCGTAAAAAGTATTCCGACAGAAGATGTCGGAGTGCTGCCATCCAACGTATACCGGATCGATGCATCACCCGTACTGCTTGAGATCCCAACGCTCTGAGGTGAACCATACTCACCGGCAGAAGGGGAAAAAACCGGAGCTCCTGCCGCAGGCAGGTTAATCACATAGGTTGCTGACCCCACATAACTGTTTGAATAATTTGCCCTATAGGCCAGGGCTTTCAGTGTGAGAGAAGCAGACACAGAGATCGGTCCGGTATAAATGGTTCCGTAGGAGGAAGTCGGGTTTGATCCATCTGTTGTATACCGGATCGTGACGGAAGCAGTAGTGCAGTTAATTGTAACACTCTGCATGGAACTGTAGGTTCCGGAGCCCGGAGAAAACGTGGGTGTGGCAACCCGAGCAGCCATGGCTGGCAAACCCGCGATCAGCAACAAAACAAGCGAAAAGTACTTTTTATACGCTTTCATAACCCTCAGACATCCATACATCCATCAGATGAAGTCCCTTATACAAATGTAACCCACAGATACTACCCGTGGCTCCTTTACTTCTGGTATTTGACCAATATTAGTCAAATAGTTATCAATCAGGCAAAAGTAGCTCTAAAACTGAATGCCTCAGGGGGCTAAACGAAAAATCCTCCAGCCATTCTTCTCCAAACGAAAGGCGATCCGGTCGTGCAGCCGGTCTTCCCGGCCCTGCCAGAACTCGAAGTAGTCTGGCTTGAGGCGATAACCACCCCAGTTAGACGGACGACCGATGACAGACGACCGGCGACCGCCGTCTTCCATCCGTCGTCCGTCATCCGTCATCCGTCGTTCCTCCAGCCACTCCCGGTTCGGAATCTCCCGGCTCTGAGGGGAGATTCTGGCACTGATCCGGCTCGCTTCCGGCCGGGACTCAAAATAGGCATCGGATTGTTCTTCACTAACTTTCCTGACAACACCCTCAATTCGGATCTGCCGCTCCAGCTGAGGCCAGAAGAAAAGAATCGAAGCTTGAGGATTCTCGAGCAATTGAAGCCCCTTCCTGCTTTCGTAATGTGTGAAAAAAGCAATGCCCGCCTGATCAAGCCCCTTCATCAGCACAACCCTTGAAGAGGGTTTCATCCCGGCGCCAACCGTCGACAAAACCATTGCAGTCGGCTCCTCACAATCCGAGCGAATCGCTTCCGACACCCACTCTTCCATCTGCATAAAGGGATCTGGATTAACATGCCTTTCATCCAGCATCCCTTTGGCATATTGCTTCCTTATCGAATGTAACTCTCTTTCCATATCCAATAAACAACCACCTACCCCATTAGTTCACTCACACCCCAATCACCAAATCAACCAATCAACCAATCAACAAATCAACAAATCATCTTTTCCCCTCAAAGAAATCAGTAAGTAATGCTCCGCACTCGGCTTGTAGTATGCCTGCAGCAACCTCTGTTTTCGGATGCAGCAATTGCTTACCCGCGACCATGAAGCCCCGTTTTGGGTCGGAAGCCCCGTAAACAATCCGTCCGATCTGGGTCCAGTAAGCAGCCCCGGCACACATCGCGCAGGGTTCTAAGGTTACATATAACGTGCAGTCAAGCAGATACTTGCTGTCCAGGCTATTTGCCGCTGCCGTAAAAGCCTGCATTTCAGCATGTGCAGTAACATCATGAAGGGTTTCTGTCAGATTGTGCGCCCGGGCTATGATCCGTCCATTAGCCACAATAACGGCCCCAACCGGAACCTCATCCCGGTCCATCGCTTTTTTCGCTTCTGCAAGCGCCTGGCGCATGAAAAATTCGTCATTCATGGTGCAAAGGTAGGAAAAGGTTACTGGTTGCTGGTTGCTGGTTGCTGGTTCACGCATTATTGTCATTCCGGCGTAAGCCGGAATCTCCTGAAAGATGCTCCGAGGTCGGGGATCCTGACTTTCGTCAGGATGACAGTTCTGGCCAACCAGCAACCAGCAACCAGCAACCAGTAACCAGCAACCAGCAACCAGTAACCAGTAACCAGCAACCAGCAACCAGCAGCCAGCAACCTTTTCCCCCTCCCGCTTGTTAACCTTAAACAATAACTTCACTAAGAATGTCCGATCACACCCTGGCCTCCACCTCCCCTTTTGAGCTGTTCATGAATGATTTCAAGGCCAGCATGGAACGCGCTTTTCACGGTGACGACTCCATAGACCGCTTCTGCAGTACACGGGGACTGCCCCCGGCTGTGTTGAAAGAGCTCATGTCAACCCGTCCGCTTTCGCTGGCAATACCTGTTCAATATGGAGGTATGGGCGGAACCATGCGGGAAAACCTGGCATTTCTGTCAGCAGCCTCCTATGAATCCCTGGCTCTTTCCCTCACTTTTGCGATCAACAACGCGCTCTTCATACAACCCGTTGATAAATACGGTCAGGAATCCATCAAGGATAGGGTATTCAAACAATTTTGCAGAAACGCCGCCATGGGCGGATTGATGATCACCGAGCCGGGCTTTGGGAGTGATGCACTCAGCATGCAAACATCCTTTACCGAAACCAATGGCGAGTTTCATCTGAAAGGAACGAAACATTGGGCCGGACTAAGCGGCATGGCCGATTTCTGGCTCGTTGCCGCTCGCAGACAGTCGGAAAACGGCTCCCTGATGAGGGATATCGATTTGTTTATCAGCGAAAACCATTCTCCGGGACAAAAAATCGTTGTGGAAGAGTATTTCGAAAACCTTGGCCTCTATCAAATCCCTTACGGTAGAAATCGGGTCGATATACGACTGCCCCAAGACCAACGGCTGATTCCGCAAACTACCGGAATAAAAATGCTGCTCGACCTGCTTCACCGGAGCCGCTACCAGTTTCCGGGACTCGGACTCGGGTTTATCAAACGGATGCTTGATGAAGCCATCCGGCATACCCGCGAGCGATGGGTCGGCAATCAAAGTCTGTTCGGATATGACCAGGTACAGCACCGGTTATCAGGTATACAGGCCAGCTATACAATCTGCTCCGCTTTCTGCTACAAATCGGGCAAAACTGCGGATATCGCCAACGACTTATTTCCCAACGGACTGGAAGCCAATATTATAAAAAGTGTTACGGCCGATATGATGCAGGATTCGTCACAGTCCTTGCTGCAATTAGTTGGGGCAAAGGGCTATAAACTGAATCATATTGCCGGCCGGTCGGTGGTGGACAGCCGGCCCTTCCAGATTTTCGAAGGATCCAATGACATCCTGTATCACCAGATTGCCGAATCCGTGCTAAAGCAGATGAAGTCGCTAAAGGAAACCAGCCTCTCCCGGTATTTAACGGGGTTTGCCACACGGGCTGCCGGCCGGATTCATGAGATGGTAAACATTACCGTCGATTATCAAATTCCCCAACGAAAACTGGTAGAATTTGGCAAAGTGATCAGCCGGATCGTTTCCATGGATCTCGTCTTGCACCTTGAAGAGACAAAATTTCGCAAGGACCTGATTGAAAACGCCTTAACAGTTCTCAAACAAGATATTTCAACCCTTCTGAGTACCTTCAGCCAGCCAAACACCGTGAGGGTAGTTCCTGATTACCAGGAAGAGAGCGGGTGGTTTGAGATGGGGTAGTTGCTGGTTGCTGGTTGCTGGTTGCTGGTTCACGCATTACTGTCATTCCGGTGCATACCGGAATCTCCTCAAAAACGCACCGAGGTATGGGATCCTGACTTTCGTCAGGATGACAGTTCTGGCCGAACCAGCAACCAGCAACCAGTAACCAGTAAC
>CAYQFT010000185.1:3493-6535 GCA_964416825.1 uncultured Porphyromonadaceae bacterium | reverse complement strand
GCGAAAGCCGGAATCCCCTCCCTCGGAGCATCAGTCAGGAGATTCCGGCTTTCGCCGGAATGACAGTTCTGGCTAACCAGCAACCAGTAACTAGTAACTAGTAACCGGCAACCTGCACCACCTCCATCCCCTCTTCCCGATACACCACCACCACCACCTGGCAATTCCCGGCTTTCCAGCCTGCTTTCAACGCCACCGAGAACTCCTTTGCAAAGGTAAAACCTTTTTCCATAACCGTCGTCACACCGATGGTCTCCCCCCACAACCCGTTCATGGAGGTCCGGAAAACATGGTTATGCACATAATCCGGGATATCCATCGGGTCAAAATCCTCATCCTTCTGCCAGTCCACGATCGAGTCTTCAACCACCCATACCGCCACTTTCAACGTGCCCGCAACCGCCTCAAGGGCAGTAATATCCACATCAGCTGTGAGAGCATGCAGTCCGGCCAGGTATTCGGTTTTTACCCCGATTTTTATCGGAGCTTTCCCCGTCATCAGTGGCGCGGCCGCCGAGGGCCAGGTCCCGTGCGGGATCAGCCCGTCGGTCCGGATATTCTGCACCGTCCCGATCGGAAAAGAGATAAAATCAAAATATTTTTCCAGCAAGGCGCCCTCCGGCGTCCGGAAATCGGTGCTAAACTTCTCCCCAGACTGCGTCTTCGCGAAATACCCCAGATGAAACGCCACCGGCACAATCCGGTCGCCATACAATTCCTTCAGCTGGTCAATGGTATGATGCGCCTTCGGGCACGATTTGCACGTATGCCCCGTAAAATCGATCAGTAGCACCCGCTGCGCCTCTTCCGTCGTCTGTCCTCCGTCGTCCGTCTTCTCCGTGAACGGAGCTTCTATGTAATCGCAGCCTGAGAGCAGGAGGGAAAGTGCGAGCGTGATGCGGGAAGCGTGACGCGTGACACATGAAGCGTGACGCGTGAAGCGTGACGGCCCTGATGTCATTCCGGCGAAAGCCGGAATCCCCTGCCAAAAGCCAGGAGATCCCGGCCTGCGCCGGGATGACACGCCATTGCGAAACCTCATACCCCAAACCCCATACCTCATACCCATATCTAGAAGCTACTCGTTATCGTCATCGTCAACCCGTTCATCGCCGGCACATTCCGGCAAACCCCGCCCACGCATAGAATTCCTTCGCGCTGCTTGCCGTAGCTGATCATGATACGGCTGGCATCGCGCGCATAAGCTATCGATCCGTACAAATAGTGTACCCGTTTGTGCGCATCCGGATGGCCATAGTTCCACTGATCGATCACGGCAAAGAACCAGTGGGGCGAAATGGAATACTCCAGCATCGCCATCGCCCAGTTGCCCTTGTCCTGCCGGGTCCATAAACCCTGCAGCTCCATCCGGAAGGCATGCTCCTCGGCCGGCTTCCAGGTGATATCGGCTACCGCAACATGCGCCTTAACCGTCTCCCCCTTTCCTTCAAGCAGCAACTGATTGTAAACCAGATACTGATAAGAAGTGATCAGCTTGAATCTCTGTGAAAGCTTTCGTGAAATATCGATATTGAAATCCCGCAGGAGCTTCTCCGGCCCGAGCCTGAAAAAAGATGACGTGTACCCCAGGGTGCCGTTGGTGCCAACCGGAGTTGTATCGTTCACGGTCAGCCGCTCGATCGTGTTGACGCCCGAAAAATTTATACTGATCTGGGTGCCGTACTTTCCCCCGATTTTTGATCCCCGCTTAACCTGATACATCACCTCGGCCTGCACCCCCATTTCGCCGTTCGGCTGGGATGAATAGGGGTAGAGGTTCATCAGGCTGTATATCTGGTTTTTTGAGATCGGCGGCAGATAATTGATCATCAGTTTATTCAGATTTTCCGCCCGGTCGCTCCGGAAACTCATGTTATCCACCCGCTTGGCGGTAAGATTGATGCCGATGCCCGCACCTGAATAAGTGGCATTCAGCAGCAGCGCCTCGCCCGGCTTGTAAATGAAATTATTGTCGGCCGAGGGATCGTTGATCTTCCGGGCATATTCCGCCATCAGCTGAAATCCGCCGCTGTTGAGCTGCAGCCGGGGCGCCCAGGCACCCACATTCTCGGGCAGTTTATAAATCGGGTCCGAATCTTTCTGGTACTTGCTCACAAAGCTTCCCCCGAGGGTCACACGTGTAGCCTTATCATTTAACGCTTTCACCAGTTCATTCAGGGTAACTTCCCCGTCGATCGCCCTCACCAGTCCCTCGCCCAGCCCGAAAAAATGTCGCTGCTTGCCGATCAGCCCGTTAATCCGCAGTCCGGGCAGGGGAGTCGACCGGACCCTCACCCCGTTAATCGAATTATCCACCCCGAGGGCTTTGTCTTCCCACGCCCTCAGCAGCAGCCCCGAGCCAAACTGTTCGTAAAAGCTTCCTACCGTAAATCCCAGGTCCTCCGCCTGGTAATCGGCAAACAGATACGGAATCCCGATCCCGTCGTATTTCGAATCGTATCCCTGTAATGTATTCAGATAGCCTTCGTACCTCAGCCCGGCTGAGAACTTGCCCCAGTCATACCGGAAATTCGCATACGAATTCGAAAGCAGCTTCTCATCCACCCGCGGCGCCCCAATAAGTGAATCGGCCTTGTACGACTGCACATCCACCTGAAAATTTCCCGAAAGCCTTCCCCCCGATTGGGCCCTGAGTCCCAGCGGCAGGATAAACATCATCATAGCCAGAACGGTAAGAAGCCCCGGCACGGCAACACCCGCCGGCACGGTAACAATCCCCGGCCTCAAGGCCGGGGTTACTGATCTCTCCGATGCTTCAAAATGGCACATTGGCACATTGGCACATTGGCACATTATTAAATTGGCACATTATCAAATTGGCACATTATTTCAACGCCTTAACCTTGGCGTAAAGCTCGTTCTCATCCCCCTCCGCATACCCGGTATGCGAATACACCAGCTTCCCGGTGCCGTCGAAGAGCAGCGTATGCGGCACGCTCACCACGTTCAGCGCGCGCTTGAGGTCACCGTTGACATCCAGCACCACCGGAAAACCCCAGCCCCTGCCGCTCACGAACGGAG
>CAYQFT010000185.1:0-3476 GCA_964416825.1 uncultured Porphyromonadaceae bacterium | reverse complement strand
TCGATGCTCACGGCCACCAGCTGCACACCGGTCTCCTTCTGCCAGTCGGGCAGCTTCTCAAACATCATGTCCAGCTCCTTCACACAGGGCTTGCACCAGGTGGCCCAGAAACTCATGATCAGGGGTTTTCCGGCAACCAGAAGCTTATCACTCTGAATGGATTTCCCTTTCAGATCCTGAACTTTAATCGAGGGAATCGTGCTCTGTGAAAACAGTAACACGCTGAAGGATAACAAAATCGAAAGCAGAACAAGTTTTTTCATATTGGCCGTTTGGATTAACAACCGGCAAAGATAATAAAAGGGGGGCATAAGGGCACGGGGGCACAAGGGCATAGGGGCACGGGGGCATAAGGGCATAGGGGTATAGGGATTCCTCCGGTATTTGGCATCATAAAGCGGGGTCGGGGAGAATTTCCAAAGCCTGATCCTACGACTTTTCTGGAATTTTGTATCCGATTGTTCGGCGGGGTTCACTTTTCTTATCAGCCAGTTGCCTTATCGCGTTAAATACCACCTGGAACTTTTCTTCATACTTTCTTTCAAGATGTTCTATTCTTTTCTTAATCTCTTCATTTTCAATCATCCATCTTCGAACCTGAACAAAAGTGCGCATAATTGCGATATTCACTTCAATAGCCTTGTGAGACCTTAAAACTGAAGAAAGCATGGCTATCCCTTGCTCCGTAAATGCATATGGAGGAACAGGGGAATACCTCAATGCTCCGAGGTTATCACAAATTGTGATAACCTCATTCCATTCCTCAATGGTTAGCTGAATCAGGAAATCGCTCGGAAATCTTTCAATGTTTCTTCGGACTTGCTGTTTAAGCGCTCTGTTTTCAATACCATACAAGCTGGCCAAATGGAAATCAAGCATAACCCGTTGTCCCCTGATAAAAAAGATTACGGTTGATAATGTTTCGACATCTGGCATTAAGTGATCTTTCATGATTGGTTTTTATAACATATATGCGGTTGGAATGGCAAAATGGAGAAAACGTCCAGAATATTCTGCTTGAGGACTATTCCGGCATTTGGCCTATCCACCATAACCAGTAACCAGTAACCAGCAACCAGCAACCAGCAACTGGCAACCGGCAACCGGCAACTGGCAACCGGTAACCGGCTACAGCAGCTCCATCCCCACCACCACATCCCCCACCTCGAGCCTATGCACCACCTCCATGCCCTCCACCACAAACCCGAAGTTGGTGTATTTGGCTTCGAGATGCGGAGTGGGTGAATGAGTGATGTACCACTGGCTTCCCTCAGTATCTTTCCCCGAAGAGGCCATGCCGAGCGTTCCCTCATGAAGGGTGTCGGCGAAAATTCCGAACGGATGGTGAAATCGGGCCCGCCCCAGCCATCGCCGCGCGGACAGCCATCCTGCATCACGAAGTTGGGCACCACCCGGTGAATGGTCAGGTTCCTGTAAAACCCTTTATCGATGAGCTCGGTAAAAGCCGCGCAGGTACCCGGACACCAGGTTACGTTCAATTGAACGATGAACTCACCCTTGCTGGTTTTAATCGAGACTTTCTGCTTGGGATCAAGCTTCCGCACCCGGTCCCAGTCGATCGGATGACCGTTCCCCGGCTCCGGGTCCACCGGCATCGGATAGAGCTTTTCGATCCGGCCGATCTCTTTGGCCAGATCGATCCCGCTGGTTGCCAATGCTTTGGCAGCCGATTCGAAATTCTTGTGTTTCTGCATGGAGCTGACCGTCTCACGCGAATAGGTATAAACCACCGCATCTTTGGAGTTCTTGATCTGCGCCTCCACAAAAGCATACTCCGTGGGATCCGATACCAGAGCCTTGATATACCACGCCCTCTCCGTCGCGCTCTTCGCCCCCGCAATCGCCTCCTTTATAACTCCCTTAACTCTCTTAACTAATCCCTCCTTCCCACTCACCAGCTCAAGTGTCTTTCCTGCCAGGAGGGATCTGCTCCGCCAGTTCTTCGTGGCATCGATGCTGGCCAGAAGCAGGGGCAAATCGGGATAAACGGCATACCTCTCCACCGCTTCAGCAGCAGCCACCGAGAGGTTCGGATCGCTTCCCTCCACGATTTTGAGTACACTCTTCACCGCCTTGTTCCACGGAATGAGCTGCATGGAATTGAGTATGTTCACTTTAACCCGATAATCCTCATCGGAATCGAGGATACTTTTGCACAACAGCCACGCTTCTTCATCTTTTGCCCGGATCACGGACTTGATCAGGTTGGCCCTCACCAGGGAGTTCCGCTCTTTCTGGAAAACCTGTTCCACCTCGGCGGGCTTGGTCTGGAGCCAGTCCATGCCGGCATAGCGGCCCAGAAAGTAGGAGGCATAAATCATCCCAACCTGGCTCGTACCGCCGGATGCCAGCCTGAGCATCCGCTCATTGCCGGCCACAGTGGTGATGCTCCGCAGTCCAAACCGGAAAATACCCATCGCCTGCCCCTCGGTCTCCTGCAGCGGCACATCGATGGCCGCCAGCCAGTTGAGATCGTCCTCTGATCCGCACTTGCCCAAAGCCTCATACAGCATCCCCCGCACCAGCGGATCCTGCTCCGCCAGCAGGGCCTTCCGGATAGCCGGCATCGCATCGGGCTTGCCAATCTGACCGATCGCCCAAGCTCCCATCATCCGAACCCGCTGCTGCTCCACCTTCATCGCCGCCAGTATACTGTCGGCCGACCCCGGCACCTGCATGCTCCCGAAACAAAACAGCGCCTCCCCCCTGTACTCCGGATTCCCGCTCCTCAAAAACGGAAACAACCCCTCTGCATCCCGCCGGTCCGCCAGATCATGAATCTGCCGTATCACCGAATCATTATATTTATTATGGGTTTGCGTGTATACAGGCAAAACCATCATTGCCAATACCACCGCCCCCACCCACCTAATCAACTCTCTTAACTCCCTTAACTCCCTTAACTCCCTTAACTCCCTTAACTTACTTAACTGCTTCATACAGCGCCTCCAATATCGATTTCCTAATATACATATCCGTCAACTTACTGTTATCCCGCGTCGGGTACACCCGGTTGCACAGGAAAACATACAGCAGTCCGTTCGAAGGATCCGCCCAGACCATCGTTCCCGTATACCCCGTATGCCCGAAGCTGGCCGGTGAGGCCGAGGGACACGGGTAGCAGTTCTCAAACGAAAGGGTATCATTCCCGATCATGGGCTTATCGAACCCCAGCCCCCTGCGGATGCCCTCCGGTTCGTACTGATACCGGGTAAACTCATCCATCGCGGCACGGTCCAGCAGCTGCCGGCCGCCGTAATAGCCCCGCCAGAGGTACATCTGATAGACCTTGGCCAGATCCTCCGCGGTCCCGAACAGGCCCGCATTGCCGCTCACCCCGCCAAGCATGGCCGCTCCTTCATCATGCACATACCCGTGCAGGGTCTCCATCCGGAAAAAGGTATCCCGCTCGGTGGGAATGATCCGGTCGGGCGAATAGCGCCCTAACGGATTAT
>CAYQFT010000184.1:3409-6547 GCA_964416825.1 uncultured Porphyromonadaceae bacterium | reverse complement strand
GTCGGCTTCTTTATCATGCTCGGGATCGGCGGCTGGAATCCGCATCCTGCTCATAAAAAATCACCCATAAAGCCTGATACGGAAGTAAAAAATGAGTAGCTTTATTCGTTAACTAAAACCTAACCTTTCAGCTATATGGCAAAAGGAACGCTTCGCAAAATCCTTCTCCCTAAAGAGGAGAAGTTTTTCCCGATGTTTGAATCACTCTCGGAATGCATACTGAAGGCAGCCGATCTCCTGGCTAAAATCATAGACAGCAAGGAGCCAGCGCTCCAGGAAGACACCTTCAAAGAGATCAAGGCACTTGAAAAAAAGGCCGATGATATCGCACACGGCGTTTTCGATGCCCTGGACGTTACATTTATCACACCCTTCGACCGTGAAGATATCCACCAGCTGACCTCTAAAATGGATGATGTACTGGACTACATTAATTCCACCAGCCAGCAGATCAGGCTCTACCAGCCCCAGCAACTCGTTCCGCAGTTTAAGGAGATGGTCATGGTGATCATTCATGGATGCCAGCAGGTAGAAATTGCCGTGAAAGAACTCCGGAACCTCAAGAAGCCGGAAAACATCATGATGGCCTGCGTGAAAATCAACGAGCTGGAAAATCTGGCCGACGATATCTATCACAAACTGATCTCGGAACTGTTCACCTCAGAGGGCAACGCCATCGAACTGATCAAGAACAAGGAGATCCTCGAAACCCTCGAGCTCACGACCGATGCTTTGGAGGATGTTTCTGATGTTTTGAAAACGATCATTATCAAATCGGCATAAATCGTGATGCGTGAACCGTAAACCGTGATGCGAAAGAAATGACCCGTAGGGGCGGACCCGTGGTCCGCCTCCCGTGGTCCGCCTTAACCAGCAACCAATGTACGGGCCGGCCTCAGTGCCGGCGCAACCAGCAACCAGCAACCAGCAACCAGCAACCAGTAACAAAATGCGAAACATCTTCTTAACCACCACCGTGCTGTGCCTCCTCGCCTCCTGCAAGCCGGCAGCAGACACTAAACTTAACGACAACCCCCTCGTTGCCGAGTTTACCACCCCCTTCGGCGTGCCGCCGTTTGAACTGATCAAACCACATCATTACATGCCTGCCTTTAAACTGGGCATGGAGGAGCACCTGAAAGAGGTGGACGCCATCGTCAACAGCAAAGAGGAGCCTACGTTTGCCAACACCATCGTGGCCCTCGACGAATCCGGCGAGCTGCTCTCAAAGGTTTCACGGGTCTTCTTCGGATTGACCGAAGCCAATACCAGCGACTCCCTTCAGCAGATCCAGATGGAGATCTCCCCGATTCTGTCGGCACATGGCGATGCCATCAATCTGAATCCCAGGCTTTTTGAACGGATCAAATCGGTATATGAAAATCAGGCTAAGTTCAATCTTAAACCCGATGAAGTCTATATCCTCGAAAATATCTACAAGGGGATGGTCCGCAACGGGTCCAACCTGGATCCGGAAAAGAAGGAGCAGCTGAAAAAGCTGAATGAAGAGCTTTCCTTGCTCACCGTGCAGTTCGACCAGAACGTGATGGCCGAAACGAACAGCTTTAAAATCGTCATCGAAAAGAAAGAGGACCTGGCCGGATTGCCGGAAGGAGTGATATCGGCAGCCGCAGAGGCGGCTAAAGCCGCCGGACTGGAGAGCAAATGGGTCTTCGGCCCCACCCGCCCGAGCATGACCCCGTTCCTCCAGTATGCCGAAAATCGTGAGCTGCGCAAACAGCTCCACAACGGATACCTGAACCGGGGGAACAACCCCAACGACAAGAATAATCAGGAAATCATGGCGAAAATCGTCAGCCTGAGAACCAAACGGGCTCAGCTGCTGGGCTATTCAAGCCACTCCGCAATTGTGCTGGAACCCCGTATGGCCAAAACCCCTGAGAACGTACTGGCCCTCCTCGATAAAATATGGGCTGCCGCCATTCCCGCCGCGATCCGGGACCGCGGGGAGATGCAGCAGATCATCAGCAAGGAGGGCGGAAAATTCAACCTGGAAGCCAGCGACTGGTGGTATTATGCCGAAAAACTGCGCAAAGCCAAATATGACCTGGATGAGAACGAGATGCGCCCCTATTTCAAAATGGAGAACGTCCGCGACGGGGCCTTTGATGTAGCCAATAAACTGTTCGGTATCTCCTTCACAGAGATCAAAGACATTCCAAAACCGCATGCCGAGGCCATGGCCTACGAAGTGAAGGAGGCCGACGGATCCCATATCGGGGTTCTGTATATGGACCTTTTCCCGCGCCCCACCAAGCAGCAGGGCGCCTGGTGCGGTGCCTACCGCGAACATTGGGTTAATCAGGGCAAGGAGATCACTCCGGTCGTCACCATGGTAGGCAATTTTACCCGGCCAACCGGCGACACCCCGGCTCTCATCAGTATCGATGAAGCGCTCACCCATTTCCATGAATTCGGACATGCACTCGAAGGACTGTTCGCTGAGAACCGGCTGAGCACCACCTACATCGCCTGGGATTTTGTGGAACTTCCAAGCCAGATCATGGAGCACTGGGCCACCGAAACGGAAGTGCTGAAAACCTATGCCCGCCACTACCAGACCGGCGAGCCGATCCCCGATGCGCTGATCGAAAAAATGAAGAAAAGCAGCTTCTTCAACCAGGGATTCACTTCCACCGAATTCATTGCCGCCTGCTACCTGGATATTGCCTTCCACAGCCGCACCGACACGGCAAAACTGGATATCGGAGCCTTCGAGAAAGAGTACCTCACCAACCGCGGCCTGATTCCGGAAATCTACCCCCGCTACCGCTCCACCTTCTTTACCCATATTACCGGCGGCTATGACTCCGGATATTACAGCTACGAATGGGCAGCCGTTCTGGATAACGATGCCTTTGAAGCTTTCAAGGAGAAAGGACTGTTCGATCAGGAAACCGCAAAATCACTGCGCTTTAACATTCTGGCCAAAGACGGCACCATGGACCCGATGCAGATGTTCATCAACTTCCGCGGCCGTCAGCCCGATATTACCCCGCTGATGAAGAACAGGGGGTTTCTGAACGACTGACGACTGACGACGGACGGTTTGGGGTTTGGGGTTTGGGGTTTGGGGTTTGGGGTTTGGGGTATGTAGGATGGGGCGCCAGAACTGTC
>CAYQFT010000184.1:0-3399 GCA_964416825.1 uncultured Porphyromonadaceae bacterium | reverse complement strand
GGCTTTCACCGGGATGACAATAATGCGCCCCATACCCCAAACCCCAAACCCCAAACCCCAAACCCCAAACCTCAAACCCCAAACCCCAACCCTTCACCCCAGCAGTTCTGCGAGCATCCCCACATCCGCCAAATCCAGCAGGTTCTCGTTGATCATCCGGTCGGCGAGATCCTGTTTGCGGGATTGAAGGGTCAGCACCTTTTCTTCAATGCTGCCGGTGGTGATGAATTTATAGGCGATCACGGGCTTATCCTGACCGATCCGGTGAGCCCGGCTCATGGCCTGCAATTCGGAAGCAGGATTCCACCACGGATCCAGGATGAACACATAGTCCGCAGCCGTCAGGTTTAGTCCGGTCCCTCCCGCTTTCAGACTGATCAGGAAAAGAGGCATCGACGGATCGTTATTGAACCGGTCCACCGCCTTTTTCCGCTCAGCCGGCCGGTCGGCCCCCGTGAGGCTCACATAGGAAATTCCGGATTCCTTCAGCAACTCCCCGATCAGGTTCAGATGCATCACAAACTGTGAGAATATCAGGATTTTATGACCTTCAGAAACAATCTCGATGATCATGTCCAGGATCTCGGTGGTCTTTCCGGAAGATCCTGTATAGTCAGGATTCCGGAGAACCGGATGGTTCGATATCAGGCGGAGCTCAAGAAGAAAACCGAGAATAGTCATTCGATCCCGGGAGGATTCCTCGCCGGCCAACTGCTCCAGAAGGTAGTTCCTGACTTCCGACTTCCTGGTTTCATACAACGAAGACTGCTCCTCTGAAGGATCGCAATACCTTAACTCAATGGTTAGTGGCGGCAGCTCGGGCGCCACAGCCTCCTTGGTCCTTCGCAGGATAAAGGGCTTCACCAGATGACGGATCCTTTCGGTTTTTCCGATATCATACCCGCGGTCAATCTGGTTGGCATAATGCTTCATAAACACATCGCGCGAGCCCAGCAATCCGGGGTTCAGGAAATCCATCTGCGACCAGAGATCCGTGATCGAATTCTCGACAGGCGTACCGGTCAAAACCATCCGGTTCTGCGCCTGCAGCCGCTTAACCGCCCGCGCCGTCTCAGAATCAGGGTTCTTGATTGCCTGACTCTCATCGAGGATAACAAACCGGAAGTCCATCTCTTCCAGCTTGTCAATATCATTCCTGATAATTCCATACGTGGTCAGGATCACATCGAAACGGCTCAGGTGAGAAGGATCCGAAATCCGGTCTGTCCCGGTCAGGCGATACGACCTGAGTCGCGGCGCAAATTTCAGGATCTCATTTTCCCAGTTGTACAGAATGCTCACCGGCATCACAATCAATGAAGTCTGGCCGCCGACCCGGAAATGATCCAGCAGCGCCAGCGTCTGAAGGGTTTTTCCTAGCCCCATGTCATCCGCCAGAATCCCGCCGAACCCCTCCCCGGCAAGAGCAACCATCCAGTGCACCCCGGACAGCTGATACGGCCGGAGGAAATCAGCCGTAAACCCTTCAATTTCCGCATCAGGATCAGCAAGCCTGCCTACAAGCCTCTCAAGTGCCCCGGTCCGGCTATCGGTCCCCATAACGACATCCTGTAGCAGGGCAAAGTGATACTTCCGGAGGCGGAGCTTACCGGAACCCTTTTTCCCGAGAGCCAGTACATCATGAAACCGGCCCATCCACTCCTCAGGGATCACAAAAATCCGCCCGTCTGGCAGCAGGTAGGCCCGGTTCCCCGACAGGATGGAATCCCGCAGATCCGTAAATGGGAACTCAATGTCCCCGGCACGAATCACAATCCTGAGATCGAACCAGTCACCCTCTTCACTCATGCTGGTATCAAATCCCGATTTTCCTATAAAATACTCTTTATCAAGCCTTTGCTTTATTCTGATATTTTTCGAAGCCAGGGCTTCCTCGTGCTCCGAGAGTACCGATATGAGCCCGAATACGGGAGCCTCTGTGTTCCGGAAGCTCTCTCCTAAAAAATAGCCCGATCCGCTTTTATGCTCCAGACCTATGGACCTGAGAAAATCGGAAATAGAGCGCTCGTATGCCTTGTCGCGTACCATCACCTCATATTCAGGCGGAAAAACCTCCTCATGGAGGGTAACCAGACGGAGGCCATCCCGGGCGGCCTCAACCTCATGCGGCCCATACGTAAAAGAGAGGATCGCCAAAGCATCCCCCTGCCAGTCGACCGTCAGATGGATAAAAGGTTCTATCACCGGTTGCACCGTTTCCACCCTGAAACCTTCAGCAATCACCGGATAGCGGCAGGTGGTCTGGAAAATAAAGGTCCTGAAATACTGAGCCTCGATATGAGAGGGAACGTCAATCCGCTCTTTTTGCAGAAACGGCCGCAGACGCTTGCCATCCATGTCGTTAACGGAATAAATGGTAGTCCGTGAAAGCAGGATGCAGGGGCTTTCTGTGATCACAAGGCCCGGCTTGTTCCTCAGGTTCAGCTCTTCGCCGGAATGACTTATCGATATGAAATAGCTGAGGCCTCCGGTATCTTTTTTAAAATGGAAGGCCACTTCAGCGGGTTCTACCTGAAAATCAAGAGGTTTCAGTGCTATTCGCTGACCGTTACAGTAGTATAGATCGAGCCGGTTCTCTCGGATATACTGGATTATGGTGAGCAGGCGATGATCCACCATGGGGCGGAACAACGTCTTATGAAAACTCTCGGGTTTAGATTTCAGGATATCCGGCAAGCTGGTTTTCTGCTTGCTCAGGCTTTTTGCCAGTGATTCATAGGAGAGCTCGGCAGCCAATCGGATCAACCCCACACCAACCGGGTCAGGCCGGGGCTCCAGACTACGGAAATTTTTAAGATCAACAGGCTTCAGATAGTTGTCGTATCCCAATGTCAGCGAAATCTCCGCAAGGCAGGCCTCAACGGTGCAGCCGAGCAGCTCATCGGGCTTAAGGATAAATCGGAATTGAACCTCCGGATTCACTGACCTGGTTTCTTTAAAAAAGACGCTAAAGTTACCCATTGTTGGTCAAATACCCGGGAGAATGCCTGTTTATCTCAGCAGTCTGGCTATTTTTGCATCGTGAATATTACGATCAGCCTGATATACAATCTCTCCCTGCTGGTGGCTATCAGCATCATTTCAGCTTTCATTAATGACCGGTGGTCGGGAAAATCAACCCCCGGCGCGGTTATGCAAGGGATCATCTTTGGGTCGGCGGCAGTTATCGGAATTCTATTCCCGTTTGTCCTCACCCCGGGCCTCATTTTTGATGGACGGTCAGTCGTTTTGAGCCTCTGCAGCCTGGTTTTCGGACCGATAGCCGGCATCGTAGCCGGGGTTATGGCTGCCATTGCCCGACTCACGGTTGGCGGTCCGGGTACCACGATGGGAATCCTTGTTATTACCGAATCGGTGCTGATCGGCCTGTTTTTCTTC
>CAYQFT010000183.1:0-6566 GCA_964416825.1 uncultured Porphyromonadaceae bacterium | reverse complement strand
TCTCCAAGCCCATTTTTGCCAGAAATGCTCATCGAAGCAGGCTTTTTATCCGGATTTATAAAACATTTCGCGATCTGAACCTCCCCGCCGTTGGCAAAAAGTTCTATGGAGGTCCGATCAAGAATCAGTCGAATTTTCAGCTGGTTATCCTTCACTGCCAGCGGGGCCTTGATCCCGTGCAGGCTGATAGTTCCGGATCCTGCATTGTAAGTGATTTTCTGGCCGAACACCTCGATATTCAGGACATCTGTTGTGTCGGCTGCATCTGTCATTTTTAGAGTAAAGTCCATCCCAATATCCAGCATGTCCCCAACCAGACCGTTCACTTTCAGTGGGTTATCGTTACCTTTCAGACTCGCGGAAAAATTCACGGCTTTACCGGTTCGAAGACTTTCGATTTCACTGACCGGTTCCATGAACAATCGGATGCCTGCCGCAGTGGTTCGTAAGGTAAGATTTCGGGGAACCGTAAACTGTTGGTTGAAAGGCATACCGGGGTAGCTTCCTCCCGCCATCCAGGAAAACTGGATACGGCGGCCATCGGCAGCTGGTATGTCGCTATAAGTTTGAGCAGCATAGTCGTTGCCACCATATTTTGTTGTAAACGGACCCGCCTCGGGGGTGAAAATCCTTCCATCAAATGATCCGATCAGGTATTTGCCGTCACCGCCCCAGAAAACCCATTTCTTATTTCCTGAGATACCGTCGACAGGCAGTTCGAACATATCCGGACATTCGCTGCATCCCAGGTTTTTAATGTCGCATACCTTCTCCCACTTAATCAGATTCTGAGATGAGAACAGAGCGTAATCCTGATCCTTGAGATAGAGGGCCATAACCCAGTGACCGTCTGAACCTGAAACATTCTTCCGGTCGCCGTACCAGAATACCTTGGGGTCCCGGTTATCCTTGACCAGGTTTGGCAGCACGGGATTCTCCGAATATTTTTTCCAGGTCTTGCCTTCATCCAGCGAATAGACCATCGACTGGGTAGCAGGACCTTTGCCGCGATCGGCACTGATCGAGGTATAGAACAATACCAGCGGGGGGTTCAGAATTTTCCCAGATGCATCCAGTTTCGGGTTCTTTTGAAGACCGGAAGTATTCTCCCAGTCTACCAGGCCCGAACCGGAAAACACCACCCCGTTCTTGTCGGGAAGAACAGCATCAGGCTGTTCGGTCCAGTGAAAAAGATCGGTACTCACCGCATGGCCCCAGGTCATGTTGCCCCAGGCGGTTCCATATGGGTTGTGCTGAAAGAACAGGTGGTAGGTGCCCTTGTAGTAAACCAGGCCGTTTGGGTCGTTAGTCCAGCCGCGCCGGGGCGCAAAATGGAACTGCGGACGGTAGGCTTCTTTGTATACAAGCGCTTCATCAGACATCTCGTCTGATACCTTGATATTGCTCAGCCATTTATAATCAGCAGTAACCTTCTCCGCTGTCAGGGTGAGCTTCTTTCCCTGCCATTTTCTCACCTCAAGTGTAGCATAGAAATCGGGATCCCCGGGTGCCAGTTCAATTTCTAATTCGTGCTGCAGAACGCCGTTGATGTTGACAGTCATCCAGGTTTTCGGGGCGCCTGTCTTCACTGGCAGGTGTATGAATTTGTTTTTAACCGGAAAGGTTTCATACGATTGCGATAACGTTTGCGCTAATATGGCAGGCACCATGCACGTCATAGCAGAAAGAAAAAAACCTGATAGAATAACTACTATTTTCATAAACGTTTGCTATTGTCAGGCGGCCCAAGGTAAGACATCCTGGCTCCACCCGTATTTATGATCAGTTTGTCGATAACAAGGCCCGGATCCACCATCCAGATTTTCAGAACATGTTCACCCTCAGCTTCAAAATTCAAATCGGTGCTAAGGGTCATCAGATTGTCCATTTCACTCCTGTTCCCTTTGCGGTAAGCCACCAACTGTGGCTTGTTGTCATCGATAGCCACGGCAACACGCAAGCCATATCCGGAGTTGATAGGAAACGAGGGTATGCAGTTTAACTGCAATGTGGCTTTTCCTTTGGTGAAAGTGTACAGGTCATATTGCAGTTCCGGAGAGGAGGCAGCTATTTCATCAGGTGAAATTATACTGGCCAAGGTGGGAGGCAGCACTGTAACCGAATTCCCGGTTCTGCCCAATCCTTCAATAACAGTCCATCCGGCACCTTTCCCATTGGTTTTCCTTGAGAAATGCTCCGCCTCGATAGAAATGTATCCGTTGCTTTCCACGAAGCCCTTTACTTCGCCGGGAGCCGGAGAGGCCGGATTGAAAACCGAGAGATCGAACTCACACGATTTACCGGGGCTGATGAAGGTGATATCACCCTTCCTGAAAGCTTCCCGTTGTTTATCTGTCAACTGGTCCCAGTCGGTCCACTCGTTTTCGGCCGACGAAGTCCACCGGAACGATACCTTTCCCTTTCCGGTGGGACCTTTGGGCGCTTTTTTCCAGTCGATCGAAACCCATATTCTTTTTTCATCCGAAATCACACCAGAAGTTTCGCTCAAGGTGATCCAGTCTTCAGAAACATTTGATGACCAATAGATTACCCCGGTCCCCGTATTAAAAAGGTCAATGAAACCCCTGTCCTGGTTATAGACGCTGAATCCGGGAAGGTTTGCGGTATCACCGCCCTCTGCGATTGCCTTCATGGCGGGCTCACCGTCTCCGGAATAGAAGCTTAGCGGGGGCATGTCCCATTGGCGCCACTGCCCGCCCCATGGACCGGGAAGTGAAGCCATACGATCCCATTTACTTCCAACGGTAACCAGTTCCCGGTTGTAATGGTGGATCATCCGGTTGATCTCATTTTCCGCCTCCTGCGCTTTTGCTGCATAGCTTGCTGCACTGCTTCTTTTCTGCCCGCCGTAAACATGGCTTTTCTGGGCATTCAGCACCTTGATGTTCTGGAGAGCAGTCCCCTTGACATTATACACCACCATCTCGAAAAAAGCATCCTTCTTTTCAACGGGCAGCGATTCGTAAATCTTGTCAACCTGTTTGATCAGGTGGCCATAGGCATCCATCCGGCCCTGTGCCTCATCATCGTAATCGCTAATGTTGAACCATTCCCAGCTCAGCTTATTTTCGCGACCGTTCCAGAGAACCATGCTTTCCGGGCGGCGGGCATAGCCCAGTTCATAGTGCCTGCGCATGATATCCGCTATAGCGGTGGCGTTCTCACTTCCGAATTCACGGGTTGCCCATCGGGTGACAAACTCATCGGAATTCTGATGGTCCCACACAGAGATATCCCAGGCCATCTGCATGAAATATTCGATATTCATCTCTGCCGGCTTGATATCCCCCACATTGACGACCCACATCTTTTTCGCACCATAATCGTAGGCCTTCTTCATCTCCGACCAGGTTAAAGCAAGCGGAGTAGTGCATGTCCAGGTATAGGCGGTTGTGGCACCGTTCAGCCACTGAAAATGGTAGTATATACCCGATCCGCCTGATCGTTGTTGTTCCTTAGCATTGGGTAACTGCCTGATATTTCCGAAATTATCATCCGGCCAGCAGATGGTGACATCATCGGGCACCTTCAGCCCTTCGTTATATAATCCAAGCACCTCGGTGTAGGCGATAAGCACCTGCGGTACTTTTGAAACATCCTTGTTCACCCATTTCCGGAGGATGCTCCGCTGATCGGTAAGAATCCGCTCCAGCACCGGCACCGTCACATCGGTGCCCGGCTCATCATCCTTCCCTCTTTTTCCAAGGGTATACATATTATCATACTTTCCGTTAGCTTTTACCCGGTCCTCCCAGTATTTATAGATATGATCCCTGTTTTTCAAATAATCCCAGGGCTCACCGGGAAACTCCGTGTCCCATTCGGCACCGGCGATATTGTTCCTTAGCATGGGCTCGATATGGGAGGAGCCCATGATGATTGCGTATTGATCCGCCACCACCTTGTTCTGCTCATAGTGGTTGAAAGGCCGGGTTTGCTGGTGCATGGCCGGCCAGAGAAGGTTAGCTTTCAACCGCAGAAGGAGCTCGAATATCTTGCTGTAAGTGGTAGGGCCGATCCCAAGCCCCTCGTGGGGAGCAAATGTATGCAGCGCCCATGGCCTCAGGCCCCACATCTCATCATTGATAAAGATTCCGCGGTATTGGACCGACGGGGATTTGAGGATCCAGGTTCCTGCCTTTACCGATAATTCCGCCCTTTTCACGGGGGGTACATCAGCAAAAAAATACCAGGGCGAAACACCGATCTGTTTGGATAATTCGAAGATTCCATAAGCTGTGCCTCTCCGGTCGCTTCCTGCAATGACCAGCGCCTTTGCTATACCCGGCAAGGGATTATCGACTGTTTGGGTGAGGCAGCTCTCCCATTGGCCCTTTACTTGTGAAACATCGATTTTCCCCGAAGAAATCAGCTTTTTGATGATCCTGCTGTTTTCAATGGACCCGATGATGAGGCAGTAGGAAATTGTTCCTGTTTGATTGTTTATCAGCACCGGTTTATATCCGGTAACGCGCTCCACATCATCCCGGAACAGTCCCGCGCAAAGTTTCACGGTTGGAAAATCCTGGTCATCGATCAGGATACTTGCATGATTTTGCCTGGTAACCAGCTGAAAATCCGCCGATGTTGGATTTTCGGCAAGAATGCTCGCCGGGAAGGCAGTTGATTGGGCGGATGCCTGAGCGGCAATAAGGGATGCCAACATAAAGAGGACCATCCGAATAATTTTTGTAATATCTGTCATATGAAATGATTATCGGGTAAATAAGTGTTGGCGCCAAAAAGGTTTTAAGGTAAGATTTTATGTAAAACAGCCATGCTGATTTCCTTTTCAGGAGAAAATTTATCGGATTTCACATACTGGAGCATACTGTAATAGAGCTGTCGTGCCTCAGGTTTGTCCTGAAGGTTCAGCAGGTCGATGGCACAGATCAGCAAACTCCCTTTGCCGTATTTTGTTTCGAAAATCATTCCCAGTTTATGATTCCGGGCGAAATTATCAATCGTCTGTATCAGAGGTTTATAATCTGCCGGAGTTTCGTCCAGGATGACCGGTTTGCAGTTTTTTACGAGGTGCCACCACTGCCAGTTGCTGTGAAACTCAGTCGGGAAAAACTCAAGTAACGGAGAACCAGGATCACAGATAAACCCCAGTGAACCCGGCGCCGGTTCAATGCCATTGCTGATGGCTGCCCTGGCAAACATGGGATAGCACCAGAAATCAGTTTGAAAGGCGCCATTAATGCAGTGTGTTAGTTTGCTGTGTTCGGGTATCAGTATCGCCTTGCCTCCGTTTTGAAGATGGTTTCTGGTTTTTAAATCCAAGGCGGTTGAAACCATTACCCCATCAGGAATATAGGTATCAATTGATTCCGGATATACCCAGATATCATATTCGTTTTTGTACGGGGTTCCTTCTATTGATATCAGGATATTTAGCTTTTCAGCCCGGTTGATCCCCTTAAAATCGAATGCTATCCCACCGATAGTAACGACTCCACCTCGTTCAATAACCGGCCGCAACAACTTACCCTCCCTGTACATTCCCCCCTTTTCGCTCAGAAGCTTCCAGCTAACAACAGCGTTTTTTAAGTCTTCTTTCCCATAATGAGCAATTTCAATATCCCCGGAAAATGTTTCATTGCTGGTCCAGGTGTATTTACTCATCTTAAGCAAAGGAACCACCTCACTGCAGAACTGGCTCCACTTTTCGGGCGTGACGAGTCCTTTCGATTCCATAAAATCATTGAGGACCCCAACGAGGGCAGTACCCTGACCGGGAAAATCCTGCATATCGAGTAATTGGAACCCGGCAAAATCGGGCGTTCTCAGTGCCGCTTCGATGTCCTCCCTGTAGCAGATCACTGCCAGTATGCCCGAAGCTTTAACAAAATCATCAGCCTGATCCAGCATATTCGCCTCTCTCAGTCGTTCCCTGAACAGCTCGTAATTCCTGGCGCGGGTTACGCCGGTAAACTCAGCAATCTCACTATAATCAGGCGACACCTGATATTGGCCGGTTTCGTGGCCTACCACCGGTGCCGGTACATCTGCAATGGATCTTGAATAATTAACCAGGGTAGATGGCGAAAAGTGTTCGATATGAGGTTTCGCAAAATCGCCCGGGTAAAATGAGCCCCTAACCGGCAGATCAGCCTTCGTCTTTGCAGTTACCCAAAAGTCATCTCCTTCGGCATACGACGGATCCCAGTGCATATTATTACTTCCCTGCGCATAAAGCCTTCTGGGATCAATTTCCTTGAAATGTGCAATTAAATTATACATGGCATCATTACGCCCAAGTTCGTTACCGAGGGTAAACATGGTAAATGATGGATGGTTCCCAAAATTCCTGAAGATTAGCTCACCTTCCCGCTTCAAATAATCCTTGAGGGTCATATTGATCCTGCCGGTATCCACCGCGAGGTAATCGATGTTATACATTTGGAGGAGTGCCTCATCGTCCATGCTCTTGTTTTCCATCCCGCTCCTTTTATTCGGAAGCTCAGGCTGGAGGTACACACCAACCTCGTCGGCCGCCATGAATGCCTCCTGCGGAGGGCACCACGAATGAAACCGCCAGT
>CAYQFT010000182.1:0-6675 GCA_964416825.1 uncultured Porphyromonadaceae bacterium | reverse complement strand
CAAATTATGCCGCGCATGTCATGCAGTTTGTTAGCCCATGATATTTGACACTCTCAAGAAAAAACACAGGCGCGATCGAATTATTGTCCGTGATATGATAATAAGTTATCCTCTTTATTAAGGAAGGTTGCGTAAGAATGGAGACTGGTGAGAAAGTTCTTCAGCGCGGTACCAAACAAGACAGGCGGGGCATAGGTGGTAATCTATGCCAATGGCAGGGGTAAATTGATCGGCACTGCGCTGTTGAAAAACGGTTGGTGCTGAGTATTCTCAATCCATTTTTGTAGAGCCTTCCTTATTTTGAGGGAAAATCCCAATGCCAACTCCAATACCCTCGCTTCTAACCTTTTCACCTGCCATCCGCAATTACGTTTGGGGTGGACGATCCCTGCTTGCTTTCGCCGGTTCAGATACAGCACAGGATGGTAAACCGATCGCCGAAGTCTGGGCTCTCTATGAGCAAAACCCGGTGATGAGCGGCGTTTTTGCCGGGCGCACTCTCGCTGAATTGACTGCAGCCTACCCCAATGAAATTCTTGGCAAGCATGGCGCTTCGCTGGGAAATAAGTGTTTTCCTTTACTGATCAAACTTCTGGATTGTGAGAGCTGGCTATCCCTGCAAGTGCATCCGAATGATGAGCAGGCTGCAAAATTGGAAGGGCCTGAATTTATGGGCAAGACGGAAGCATGGCATATTCTGAGCGCCGGACCCGGGGCCAAACTGATCGCAGGCATCAAGCCGGGTACACCCATCGAAACCCTGCATGCAGCGATCGGCAATGAGATGATCCTGGATCTGGTTGAATATCATAATGTACAGGCGAATGACACGGTCTTTATGCCTGCTGGTACCATCCATGCTTTAGGACCGGAATTATTGGTCTATGAAGTCCAACAAACCTCTGACCTGACTTACCGTGTATTTGATTGGAACCGCCCTCAATCCAATGGCAGGGTATTGAATGTTGAAAAATCCATTGTTGTGGCCGACCCTCTTTCCCGGGGGGAAATTGTTCACCTTTGTGATTCCGGGAATTCCAGTGTAGATCTCGTGCATTGTCCCTATTTTCATCTGGAGATGCTTTCCAATACCCAGGAAAGGGATACACGTGGAGAGAGTTTCCACGCTCTTACCGTTATAGCCGGCGAGGGAGTCATTTCCACATCGGATGGTCGGGTATCACTCCACAAGTTCGAAACCATACTGATCCCGGCAGCTTGCGGGAAGTATGGAATGGAAGGCAATTTCCAGGTCTTATGCTCCTCCTGTGCCATTTAATTAACTCATTCGTCCGGCTTCGCTTTCCATCCGGATTGCTATAAATGGTTGGCAGGCTGTTTCCAGATCCTAATCTCTAAATTATCCTTCTACATTTTTTTCGCATTTTCGACCTCAATGGTCAAACGGGAACAGATCAACCTTCACGATCAAATCCAAATATTCACCGGGAATGGGGAGTGTGAGTGATGTTTCTGCAGACAGATCATGGGTGTGTAAGGTTGCCTGTTCATCATAGAGAACGTCATCCTCATCGCGCTCATCCGAGTCAATGATGCGGGCGCGGATGGTCAGGTCATCTCCTGGATTCACACCAATGGTTACTGTGTCTGTCGTGGAAGCATGGAAATAACGCGCATGGCAGGGCAGCCCGGTTACGCAGGCTTCATGAACTTCATGTATTCTATCGAAGATGTGCTGGATGCTATATTCACCCGTATCTAGCTTGAACCCGAAACACTTTTCAAAGGGAGGTACCGGAAATCGCGGGCAGTGAACCGCGTCAAAATTGAGGGCTTCCATGTTCACTCCGGCAGTGGTGGTAAATGTACCCGAAAGCGGACCAGGGTTGTGTTCACTGCCTTCATCTGCCGGCGGGTCATGGAGATCTATTGTTTCAAAAGTGACCCTGATCAACTTCAGACACGGTACACTATCCCAGGTGACAGTATTGCTTTGGGTTGATTCAAGATCCGGGGTATGAGGGCTGGGACCATCAAAGGTTGTCATTTGAAAATTCCACCTGTCAACACAATAGGTTCCTCTTTGATGCCAGATGGTGTCTCCACTGTTACCTCTTGGGAACATCTCGATGAAGTTGCCGTTGAGATACAGCTTGAAACCTTCGATCGAGCGCGGGTCTCCATTCCATTCCCAATATAAATGGATCCGATCCCCATCAGTGGTAAAGCGTGTGATCACAGGCGGCTGTAGGGCGGTTGCATTACAAGTTGGTGAGCACAGGTGATAACGGACGCTGAAGGCGTGGCCGCCTGGTTCTCCCCCTGTAGAATCTGCTTGAATAACATGCCCGTCCCATTCTTCGGGTGTATGCTGGCGTGTGATCGACCCAAGGAAAAAGACCCTTGGCCCAAAAATGCTTTGGACTCCGTAACACTCGGTAAATACATTCACGGGGATATCCTGGGGTACTGCAAGGTGCGCGCTGTTTGCACCTCCCAGAGCCTCTTCGATATTCCAGGCAAGTTCTTCCCCGGGTTCAAATTCATAGCGCTGAACTTCACCGCCCGCCAGTTGAGCGTAACACCAAACCCGGCGATACTCCTTCGACACTTCAAAGTGCAGAGCTTCGAATTCCACAAAATCGGGAATGATGACCTCTCTCAGGAAGAGCCACGGCACCTCGAACATCAGACCGCCATCAGAGGGTGGTGGATCTTCCGTTGGCGGCGGGCAGTAATCGTTTTCAGCCAAACCCGCTTCGCTCGGGCAGGGATCTACATCATCAAAAGCGCCATCGTTATCGTGGTCATTTGTGCTTGACCCGGGTGCGATTTCTCCTGTGGGGGCAGGCACGGTATCATCACCTGGTTCATCGGGTATGGCGCATCCGCCTCCTGCAGCTGAACCGGGTTCACCTCCGCACAGGTCAATAGCGTCTGCTACCAGATCGCCGTCTGAATCAGGGCATCCCCCGGTTAATGTAGTCCCGGGTATGTCAGGACAGGTATCTGCGGTATCAGGTGTTCCGTCACCATCGTGGTCGCCTTCAGACACCTCCGGGCATCCTCCAGAGGCGGGTACTCCCGCAGCATCCGGGCAGGCATCCGCGGCATCAGCGACGCCATCAAGGTCACGATCCGGACAGCCAGTTGAAAGACTCGAACCGGGAACGTCTGGGCACCGGTCAATACCATCCGGTACTTTATCGTTATCTGCGTCAATAAGCGCGGCAACGCTCACGCTGACAGTTGAATTGCCGCGCCTGCCATGCGGGTTGAATGCTCTAACTGTGATTGTATGAGCTCCGGTAGATTCAGGTTCCCAACCCGCCAGCAGCGGAAAAGACGAGATCCCACCGCTGACATTGCTGGTTTCCGCTTTTACCAGTTGGCCATCCACCCATAACTCGATCCGCACGATCTTCCTCGGGTCGCTTGCTGCTGCGTGGATGGTGATTGTTTGTCCCACATCCAGGATATCGCCGTTTTGCGGGGCATGGATCAGAACCAGCGGGGAAGTTTCACTGGGCAAATATAGGAAGTAATAAGCTGTTGCCCCGCCTAACGTGATTAAAATACATAACCCGAGCGCCGCGCCGATAAGGATGCATGGCATCCGTGTATGTGAACGTCTGGTTTTATGGGATATCATTGTCGGCAGTTGATCATCTGAATAATTTTGAGATCTCATTAGATTCCTCCAGCCGCCTTATTCCAATGTAACGGTAAAGTTGGACCAGTCTGACCATCCGCTGAGATTGCCTGCACCATCCTGGGCAGAGATTCCCCAGCGATAATACCAGCCGCACTGCACATTGACTGTGTATTGTTTATCACTCAGGAGGTTTGATTTGTGAACAGTCACCCAATTTTCGGCCAGGCTGGCGCGTCGATCCAGTAATACATAATATCCCTCGACGCCGCTGGGATCAGTAACTGGAAGCCAGACCAGATTCTGGGTTCCGCGACAGGTAACCGTTAATCCATTCGCGGGGACCATCGGCGAAGGCGCAGGTGGCGGTGTTGAATCCTGTGGCGGGATAGGTGTTTCACATACCCCGTTGACCGGTATTTCCATACTACGTTTTTCTTCTGTGCCATCCAACCGGATGACGGTTAATGTGTAACGCTGATTTGCACACAGGCAATCTTCGTATGAACCCTCAAAGGGTTGGTCGATTCCGCCAAAGATGACACGTCCTGCGTTGTTCACCCGCCAGTGAATGCTGGTGCATGCTCCTGCTTTTACCTCTGCCGGATCAGCCCAGAATTGGATCGGTGCTGTCGGAGTAACCGTGATATCAGCCGTAACCGGGAAGGCGGGCGTGACCGTAACAGCCGGTCCACTGGTAGGTGGCGTGGACATCGCTCCAACGCGCACAGTGATCAAATCTGGAATGCTCATCTGGCCTGTGACATCATAAGCTTGCACCTCCACGGCATAGATGCCATCACCCGGGGGTTGCCAATCCTGGCTGACCTGTACGTACTCAGTACCTGGTGATCCAGGTGCATCCCGTCGGTAGGTTTCCCCGTTTATGGAAAGTAGAACCTCTGCGATACCCTGGCGGGCATAGGCATGCGATACGATCGTAATGTTCGTGCCGGATGGAATTGGCGCTCCATCGTCCGGGGAATCTATCCAAATACGGGGGCGTGTTTCAGGTTGTTGAGCACAGGAACTTAGCCCCGGGAGGAGAGAGAAAACAGCTGCAGTATATAGAATAACTTTCAACCAGCAATTTTGTCTCATGGTACATCTCCATTCATTTCTCATTATTACAAAACTTCATACTTGGCGAGTCACCCGATTGAGCGCGTTTATCCTATTTTTCAAAACCGTATCTTCCTCCGCACTCCCAATCTCGCGATTGCTGCGAATGGCAGGCTCATCGCCCCGGCGCATGGAAATAATGGATTTGCCGCCTGCGGGCTCTGTTTTGTCGGCGCAGTCTGCATGAGGGGAACAGGCTGTTGAGTCTCAAAGGGCGGGGCTAAAGCCGGTATTTCTGTCAAGGTAATATTGTCCACCCGAAAAGTTCCTTCATTGGGTGCATCTGCTGTGGTACCCAGTCCGAACGCAATACCGGTTATTTGATCTGCTTTTGAGAATGACATGCCGGCGTTCTCTTCCCAACTTGCACGATGAAAATCGATCCAGCGAATTTCCATTGGTTCCCAGCCGTTCTCGATATTAGCAGGGGCTTTGGCAGTATACAAATAAGTTTCGCGATTATCGGGAGTCCCTGCGTATAGATTAACATCGAAGAGTATCTCTGCCTGCTCACTGTGAAATGAAAACATTAATCCGTTTGCCGTACTCCAATCCTGGGGTGTTTCATACATAAGCGCACAGGTTCCCCAGCTGTTGGGCGCAATATTGTATTCAAGCTTGAGCGAGTTGCCGTTGGTGCCGGGCGCGGCTCCACATTTCATCATAGTCGCCGTGCCTTCATCGCGGAAAGCCTCCCAACCGTTGGTTCCGGGGATGATGCCATGGTCGAAATTTTCTATCATGCCTGGCCCTATCGATGGTATGGCTGGAGCTTCAGGTTGCACCCCTGTCTGGGTGACCGTATTCAGTTCAGGTGAACCTTGGACGGGAGTAGTTTCTTTCCAGCGGTGATAGAACACATTCAGCATGGGCAGGAATTCTTCCGTTGCTTTGCGGCTGCCCTCTTCAGATGGATGATCGTCACCGGATGGATAGATTAATGTGTTGATTGCTCCGGGAATATATTCAATCTGTCCATTATAAAAACGGTGATGCGCATTGGGGTCGGTCAATATATTATAGAAATCAAACACTGCAACATTGTTGAGGGTGTAATTATTTTCACGCAGCCAGTCCTTGAGCAGCCACTGGTTGAATGCGCGCGCATTTTTTGCGTAGGTCCCATCGCTCAATGGGGGGGCAGTCACGACCACGAAGAGTTTGTCAGGGCGGGTGGCGAAATATCCCAGGATGGTGTTATATACATACTTCGCACTGCCAACTGATAATTCTTCATAAGTCCCGGCTGGGTCATTCGGGCTGCCTTTCAGTGCAGAGTTTGGAAAGCAGGATTTAAACATGATGATCTGGTTCGTGCCGCCCGGGTCCGGCAGCGTGCGTGTATAGGATGCGTGTTGTCCTGATTCATTTAAGAGCGCATTCATGATGGCGGGTGTATTATTACTGGAAAACCATTCAGGCCAGTTGGGGATATCGGTCCGGTCGCCGATAGTATCGGGTCCCCAGCCGTAATTTGTGTCGCTGACAAAATAATTATTTTCCCCGAGAGTGCGTCCCAGATCACCGTAGCCATCGGCTAGCCAGTTCTCACCGGTGGAGTGGTGGATAAAGATCAGTTTCACAATTTCATCCGGCGGGTTTGATGGGTCAGTTTGAAATGATTGAGTGGGTTGAGGCAATGCGCCAATTAAGATCAATGTAAAAAGAGCCAGCAAAGTTATCGGATTTCGCCACAAGATATTCATACAACACTCCCGGTTGTTTTATTTGTGTGAAATTGCACATTTCTATTATAAAGATATGAATCTTAAAGGCAATAGGCTATTTAGTCCTGGTCTGGCTGCCCATTCGATTGGTTGTGGCCTTCTTTTCCAGGGCTGGGTCAAGGTTTGTCCGGGTCGGTTTGTGACAGGTAAAGTTTGTAGCGGAATACTCGCCCCCTTTATATATATTTGGCATTAATTTCATCTGATTTTTAT
>CAYQFT010000181.1:0-6719 GCA_964416825.1 uncultured Porphyromonadaceae bacterium | reverse complement strand
ACCAGGCTGAGCTTGTACCCCCAGCCGTTCTGGCCCAAAAGTCCAATTCCCCCCGCAAGGAGGATGCCGGCAGTGGCGAACTCAGCCAGCAGGTGGAGCCAGATCAGGTCGCCCCCTTCGGATTTCCATTCGGGCAGGCTCCCCTGATCCTTGAATTTGCCATTGGCCACTTCGAGCATCCAGACCAGAAGAATTCCGGTGGCCATCACGATCATAAAAATCGGGATGATACGGTTGTCAACCGGATCGGGGTCGGTGATTCCCTTGATATTGAAATCCAGGGAGAAATGTTTTCCCTTGCCCCCCTTGAAATTGATGGAGCCATCCTGGGCACTGAGGAAGGTGGTGGAAAGGAGAAGAGCCAAAAGGAAGATATACTTTTTCATTTTTTGATTCTTTTACACCTGTCAGGTTTATACACCTGACAGGTAGGTTATGTTTTAATAATTCAGGTTCATAAACCTGACAGGTTTATCTGCAGCCGAATGTCCTTACTTGAACTTCCGACCATGATCCGGAAACTCCCCGGTTCAATAACCGGCTTCAGGTTTTTATCCAACATGGTCAGAAGATCCGGTGTTATCTCAAAAGTAATCACTTTTGATTCACCGGGTTTCAGATAAATGCGCTGAAATCCTTTCAACTCGATTACCGGACGGGCAACAGATGCATATTCATCGCGGATGTATAGCTGAACCACCTCGTCACCAGCAACGTTACCCGTATTCGTGAGTGAAAAAGAAACGTTAGCAGATTCGCCAGGTTTTATGGCTGGCTTATTCAGCTGTATATCAGAATATTCAAAAGTGGTGTAGCTCAATCCGAATCCGAAGGGAAATAGCGGCTGGCCGGTGAGGTTCATGTAATCGTCGCCCCGGCCGGTGGGTTTGTGGTTGTAAACCAGAGGCACCTGCCCTTCATGTACCGGGAATGTTACCGGCAAACGACCGGCCGGATTATAATCCCCGAACAGAACCGACGCCACGACTTCTCCTCCGGTTTCCCCCGGATACCAGACATCCAGAATCCCATCCACCGAATCGATCCATCCGCTCATCGTAATGGCGCTTCCTCCAACGAGAACCACCACAACGGGCTTGCCGGTGGCCGCAACCCGCCGGATCAGCTCCTCCTGCCTGCCGGGCAGCCCAAGCAGGGCCCTGTCGCGAAATTCACCCTCCTCAATCCCGACCACGACAACCGCAACATCACTTTCAGAAGCAAGATCAACAGCCTCGGCAATGTCCCGATCCGCATGGTTTTCAACTCCGGCATTCCATACCAGCGAGAACCATGCATTCCCGGTTGGTTCATAATACTCGATCCTGATCTTGTACTCCCGGCCAGCCTCAAAGCTATAGTCAACCGTCCGGATCTCCCGCGTCCGCTTAACCCAATTCTCAAGAATAAGCTTATCATCCAGATAAATACGATACCCGTCATTCCCGTCTATTCCGATTTTATAGGTGCCGGTACCAGGTGATTTCAGCTTGCCGGTCCATCGCACCGAGTAAAAGGAATTGCCGGTTTTATCCTGATCGGGCCCGAAAAGAGTCCACTGAAACCGCACCTGTTGGTCGGTGCGTGTGAGCACCGGCTTACCTGAGAAGGTGATGTTGTTGAAGTACTCCCCCAGGAGGCCGGTTGCCGGTTGCCGGTTTCCGGTTGCCGGTTTCCGGTTGCCGGTTGCCGGTTGGGGCTCTCCGGGCGGAACCAGGTGTTCAGTTGGAACCGGAACAAACTCCACAACCTCACGGTTGCATCCCCTGACATACCTAATTTCCGGCCCTCCCCCCAGTGCCCCTGTGCCCTTGTGCCCCAGTGCCCCTGTGCCCTTGTGCCCCAGTGCCCCCGTGCCCTCGTGCCCTTGTGCCCCTGTTCCCTCGTGCCCTTGTGCCCTTATGCCCTCCAGGATTGAAACCTTCCGGTTCCCCGGTCCACTGTATCCTCCGAGCCTCGCTTCATCGGCATCAGCACCAATTACTGCGATGGAACGGAGGGTTTTGGATAACGGCAATATTTTATCCTGATTTTTGAGCAGGACGATGGATTTCTTCGCTGCCTCGAGCGCAATCTCCCGATGTTTGGCTGAGCCGTTGACAGCCTCAGCTGCTTTGGGATCAACATAAGGATTTTCGAATAGCCCGAGGTTGAATTTAGCCCTAAGCACCCGGGCAACCGCCTGATCAATGGTTTTCTGATCGATGGCTCCGTTAAGAAATCCATCGATAAATAGGGGGTAATGGTCGTAGGAAGTCTGAAAGATTACGTCGAGGCCGTTATTGATCGCATCCGCCCCGGATTCCGCATAGGTCTTGTTGGTCATGTGAAGGACGTTAGCGCCGCCCACGGCATTGGCATCAGAAATTACAAATCCCTTGAATCCTAGTTCCTTCTTGAGCCAGGTGTTGAGCATCCAGTTGTTGGCCGAGCAGGCCTGCCCGTCGAGGGAATTGTAGGAGGTCATGACCGACAGGGTTCCTCCACGGGTGAAACAGGCAACGAATGGCGGCAGGTGAATTTCGCGTAAATATCTTTCATTCAGGTGGATGGGATAGCTGTCGCGTCCGCCGTCTCCCACATTTGCCAGTAAATGCTTGGGTGTTGTGATCACACCGGTTCGTTCAAACTCGGAAACATAGGCCACAACCATTTCAGAAGCCAGGTAAGGATCCTCTCCATAGCTCTCTTCCACACGGCCCCAGCGTACATCCGTGGCAATATTTATGACCGGAGATAATACCTGCCTGATTCCGCGGGTTTTCATTTCCGCGGCGATAGCGCGCGCGACGTCATGCATCAGGACAGTATCAAAGGTGGCTGCCAGGCCAATGGATTGAGGGAAGGAGGTGGCACCGGACCTTACCAGGCCGTGCAGTCCTTCATCAAAGGGAATGATAGGAATTCCCAACCGGGATTCTTCGACGAAGAATCGTTGGATCTCGTTAATAACTTTTGCAGATTCACCCGCGGAAGCTCCTGGGTTATAAGTTAGCAGTTGCTGGGTCGCATCTTTCGTTTTTCCTTCTGCAGAGACCTGAAATCCGAAAACTCCGTTCTTCAGCTTGTCTTTGCCGATCGATAAATCGCCGGGAATCATGAACAGCTGCCAAAACTTCTCCTCGGGGGTCATCCGGGATAACAGATCCTGAACACGCTGTTCAACAGGCACTTGCGGATCTTTGTACAATTGGGCGTGCAGACCTGCAGGGAAAAACAAGGCAACAATCAGGAGAATACGGTGTATCATATCGGGGTTGTTTATCAGATAAAAATATCAACAAAATAGTCAGTCAGGAAAAAATATCTTTGCAGGCATGTTAGTCCGATACATTTTGATCACTGCCGGAACCCTTTGCCTCATGCTGGGGGTTGTTGGAATATTTGTTCCCGGGCTGCCCACCACCCCTTTTTTCCTGCTGACTGCCGGCCTTTATGTCCGCAGTTCCGACCGGCTTTATAAACGGTTGATCACCAACCGGTACATCGGTACATATATTCAAAACTGGCAAACCGATAAAGGATTAACGCTCAAAGCAAAAGTCAGGGCAGTAATCCTGATGTGGATCATGATAATCCTGTCGGTATTGTTCTTTATTGACTTATTGCCGGTTAAGGGAGCAGTCCTCTTCGTGGGCTTCATTGGCACCTTTGTTATGGGATTTATCGTTCCAACCCGCAGAAAATAATCCTTTCCCGATTGATGCATTTTGACCCCGGCGGAAAGTCGGCCTGATTTTGTAGTTTTACCTTAAATAGCTGTAAGATGTTGTCTGAAAAGGAATCGGAACGGTATAGCAGACAGGTTCGCCTGACAGAAATCGGGGTTGAAGGACAGGAGAAGCTCAGGAGCGCGCGGGTTCTTGTAGTAGGGGCTGGCGGACTGGGAAGTCCGGTGTTGCAGTACCTGGTTGCAGCCGGTATCGGACATATCGGAATTGTGGATTATGATGTTCTCGACCTGTCGAACCTGAACCGGCAGGTATTGTATACAGAAGAGGAACTGGGATTGCCGAAGGCGGTGCAGGCTGCCGCCAGGCTCCGCAAGATGAATCCCGAGGCTGATATCCGGGTGTTTTTCCAGAAACTAAGTCCAAATACAGCATTGGATATCCTGTCTGATTATGAGATTGTTGCAGATTGCACCGATAATTTTGCCGTGCGTTACCTGATCAGTGATGCCTGTGTAATCCTGAACAAGCCGGTAGTGTATGGGGCTGTATATCAGTTTGAGGGCCAGGTTACGGTTTTCAATTATAAAGGCGGGCCAACCCTTCGCTGCCTGCAGCCCGAGCAGCCGCATGCGCTGGAGGTTCCCTCCTGTGCAGAGGGCGGTGTGATCGGGACCATTGCCGGAATTATCGGCACCATGCAGGCCAATGAGGTTATCAAAATGGTTCTGGGAATTGGAGTGGTCCTGTCGGGAAAAGTGTTTGTGTTTAATGTCCTTACCAATAAGACCTATTTTTTCAACCTGGAAAGGAGTTCCACTGCCTCAACAATTAGGGAGCTCGGTCAATATGAGGAGATATGCCTCTCTGAAAAGAGCACCGCAGACCAGATAACGGCCGCCGAAATTAACTCGTGGCTGGCGGAAAAGAAGGATTTCCTGATCATTGACGTCAGTGATCCGGCTGATTCATTCAAGCACGAATTCCCCTGCATCAAAATCCCTTCCTCTCAGATATCATCAAGCCTGGATCAAATCCCGCGGGATAAGCCAGTTGTTTTCGTATGCCCTATGGGGATTAAGAGTTTGGCCGTGGTGAACTACCTCCGGGACAAGGAAGGCTACCAGAACCTGTTTATTTTAAACCCGGGACTGGGACAAAATCGGGGATGGGACAAAATGCCCCGGGTTGAAACCCGGGGTTACTAATGTCTGTCGAAGACGATTTTCTAATCATTCCAAATATTTCTAAAACGCAGAATATCTGTGTTTTATGATATTTGCTTTCACTGTTCACCAAGGAAAAAGTTTGCTCTTCAGTAACCCCGGCCTTCAGGCCGGGGGTTTTGTCCCACCCCCATTTTATCCCACCCCCAAGTCTATTTAATTCAGCCACGGATCCCCGGTCTTCTTCAACCACGGCAGCAACTCCTTTTCAACCAGCTCCTTAACAATCTCCGGATTCTGGTAAGCTACATTGTTTACTTGCATCGGGTCCAGCTTCCGGTCCCACAGATAGGTTGTGGTCTTGTTGTTCGGACCTCGGAGGATGCTCAGGGTATACCGGTCGGTCCGTACTCCCCGTTCGCCGGAAGCCAGAAAAGGCTCGGAGGTTCCGGCAGGATTTCTGAAAAGCTGGCCATCCGTCATGAAGTAGAGCTGCGAAGTTGGCAGCGCCTGGTCCTGCCCAAGCATCAGGCCTGCATAGCTGGTTCCTTCAACGGCCGGAGGTATCATGGCACTAAACCCTGCAAGGCTCATCAGGGTAGGGTAAATATCGGGAACAGAAAAGAGCAGATTGTTCTCACCCGGTTTGATTCTCCCGGTCCAGCGAATAATGAACGGAACATGCATGGACTCCTCATAGGGATTCGATTTGGAAATCATCCCGTGTTTTCCCAGGCAATCACCATGGTCGGAAGTGAAAACCACGATAGTGTTCTTATCCAGACCGGCCTTCCGCAAAGCCTCCAGAATCCGGCCGAACTGCTCATCAACCCCGGTTACCATAGCCAGCTGGTTTTTAATATGCTTCCGGAAATACCTTCCCCACTGATCGGATGTGTCAGGCACGGCGGCATGTTTGTACATGGCCTCAATCTCCGCTTTCTTATCATCATACATCCGGACATATTTCTCAGGCACCTGATCATAAGGCATATGCGGGGGATTCATCGAAACCACCAGGGCAAAAGGTTTTCTTTTATCCCGATATTTTCCATTTTCATTCCTGATATACTTAATTGCCATATCGGCCTCATGCTCCGGGCCCCACTGATCCACATACCTGAAAGAATCCCTCGGGGCACCGGTCGACCAGTACATCGGTTTGAGGTGCTGGTCATAGGTTCCGTAGGCGTACCAATAATCAAACCCGTGCCTCCGCTCCGGTGGGGTCCACTCATTCCACTTGGGCTCCCCGCGGTTGTTCGATGTGGGAATATAGGGTTCATGCGGAGCATCCAGATGCCATTTCCCGATATATCCCGTGCTAAACCCATTCTCCTTTAGCAGGTCCGACCAGCACCGGGCGCTGCTCTTCAGCTCGATCCCGTACTCACCGGCCTTTGAGGTGCAATTACTTAGCACACCATTGGATACCGGATACATTCCCGTCATCAGCATGGCACGGTAGGGACTGCAAACCGGAGCATTGGAAACCGCCTGTTTCAATACCATTCCCTGCTTCGCAAAGCGGTCAATGTTCGGCGTCATCACCGGCTCCTCACCCATAAAACCCTGACAAGAAGCACGCATCTGGTCGGGAAAAACAAAAACAATGTTCGGGTGCTCAGGCTTCCGGTCAATCGTAAACGCCTGAGAGGCAAGGAGGGCGAGGAGGGAGGCGGGAAGAAGGGGCTTCATGGGAGATGGTTGCTGGTTGCTGGTTGCTTGTTGCTGGTTACTGGTTACTGGTTGCTGGTTGCTGGTTACTGGTTAGGCCAGAACTGTCATCCTGGCGGAAGCCAGGATCTCATGCCTCGGAGCATTTTTCAGGAGATTCCGGTTTTCACCGGAATGACATCAGTGCGAAATAACCAGCAACCAG
>CAYQFT010000180.1:0-6748 GCA_964416825.1 uncultured Porphyromonadaceae bacterium | reverse complement strand
CACTGATCAGCGGGGTGAGAATATCCCTGCTTCAGCTGATTTTTATGCGCTGGAGGAAAGTTCCGCCAAGAGTCATTGTTAACGCATTGATAACTAGTGCAAAAGCTGGCATTCAGCTTAAGAGAGATGACCTTGAAGCACACTATCTGGCTGGCGGCCACGTGCAGCTGGTGGTGAATGCCCTGGTATCAGCCGATAAGGCTAATCTTTCGCTGGATTTTAAAATGGCAACCGCCATCGACCTTGCTGGAAGGAATGTTCTTGAAGCCGTTCAAATGTCGGTTAACCCAAAAGTTCTTAATACCCCACCGGTAAAAGCCGTTGCGAAAAATGGAATCGAACTGATTGTCAAGGCAAGAATAACGGTCCGTACCAATATCAAGCAGTTGGTTGGAGGGGCCGGTGAGGAAACGGTCCTCGCCCGTGTGGGTGAAGGTATTGTTACTTCAATCGGTTCAGCCGAGTCCCATAAGGATATTCTGGAGCACCCCGACCTGATTTCGCGTGTGGTTCTGGAAAAAGGTCTGGATGCCGGAACGGCTTTTGAAATACTCTCCATTGATATTGCCGACATTGATGTTGGAAAAAACATCGGTGCCGAACTTCTTATGGATCAGGCTAATGCTGAAAAAAATATCGCCCAGGCCAAAGCAGAAGAACGCCGGGCCATGGCCGTTGCTCTCGAACAGGAGATGATCGCCAAAGCACAGGAAGCTCGGGCAAAGGTGATTGAAGCCGAAGCCCAGGTGCCGCTGGCTATGTCAGAGGCTTTCCGGAGTGGCAACCTGGGAATCATGGACTATTATAAAGTCAAAAATATCGAGGCCGATACGCACATGCGGAATTCCATTGTAGTGCCGAAAAAGGGCACTGATAAACCGAAAGAGACCAAATAATTGATTTGCATTGTGCGGAAAAGTTTTTACTTTTGCCGCACTTATTGGGAGAGATGGGTGAGTGGCTGAAACCAGCAGTTTGCTAAACTGCCGTATGGGATTACTGTACCGGGGGTTCGAATCCCCCTCTCTCCGCGAGGTGGGTGTGTGTGTGGGTGTGAGTGTGGGTGTGGGGCGAGAGTGTGGGTGTGAGTGTGTGGGGGGTTGAGGTTTGGGATTTGTGATTTGGGATTTGTGATTTGATGTTTGGGATTAGCAAATCCCGTTTTTTTTTGAAAGACGATGTTTGATTTTGAAAAGTTAGATCTGTATCAGGAGCTTAAGAAGCTCAACTTTTTGGTCTATAAAAAGATAAAGGCCATCAAGGATATTGATTCCTATATAGTTGATCAGTGGAAAAGGGCAAGCCTGAGCAGTGTTCTTAACCTGGCCGAAGGGACAGGAAGAATGACTCCCGCTGACAAGAAACATTTTTATACCATTGCAAGAGGCAGCATTTTTGAATGCGCTGCAATTCTTGAATTGATAATGGCTTTGGACGGTTTAACAAAAGAGGAGTTTGAAGAATTTTACGAAGGCTACGAAAAAGCCTCCAAAATGCTCCTCGGAATGTATCGCAGCCAAAACTAACACCCACACCCACACCCACACTCTCGCTCCACACCCACACCTCACACTCACACACACACCCGCCTCGGGGTATGGCGCAGTCCGGTAGCGCACCTGGTTTGGGACCAGGGGGCCGCAGGTTCGAATCCTGCTACCCCGACGAACATCTGTAGAGACGCATAATAATGCGTCTCTACGTGCATTAGGCCAACGCACGGGGCTGGGACAAAACCCCCGGGTTGAAACCCGGGGTTACTAATGTCTATCGAAGACGAATTTCTGATCATCCCAAAACAATCTTAAAGTGCTGGTTGCTAGAAATATAAATTATAGGATTGCACTATTCACCAAGGATGAAGGTTACTCTTCAGTAACCCCTGCCTTCAGGCCGGGGGTGTTGTCCCACCCCCACGTTCCCTCGCCACCAGCACCCGGAAAATAATGTAATAGGATATCAGGAAAATGATGAAAAGGAGGCTGCAGACCACGAAAATGGCCCAGCCGAATATCAGGAGAAAAGAGAGCAGCCAGAATCCGGCCGTAATGTAAACTGCCCGCAGCAGCGCCGAAGCCCTAAGCAAATCATAACCAGGAAGCTCATTTCGTTCCCTCGACAGGACCATCAGAACCAATCCGGAAATGCAAAGGATGGCGAAAAGCTCGTCAAGAACATTCGTCTGTGCAATGACGAAAAACCGGTTTTCCATGTAGGTGGTGACCAGCGCAAATACCGGGATCTCAAAAAAAGCCGGACGGCTCCCGAAGAAATATAGATATCCGAAATAGAGGCCGGGCACAAAGAGAATGGCTCCGATAAGCCTCGCGCGGTTTGGAAACAGTGGAAACCGAAATCCTGATTCTTCCAAGTTACTCCCCTTCTAGTTCGAATTGGAACTTGACAAACTGACGTTTTTAAAGGTCCCATCCTCAAAATGGACCCTGACTCCCACCAGACCGAATTTGTGGTTGGTGAAATACTGTACTTTGGAAACACCCGGGATTCCACGGCCGGTCTCCTCTACGTCGACAGTTTTAATCATCATCCAGCCCCAGAAATAGTCATCATCGGTTGATTTCCTTACCAGCTCCCGCTCAATGGTGTTGGCTCCTCTCTTCAGGGAGTACTTGTCACCCACTTTCCCGTCATAATCAACCAGCAGAAGCTTCCCCTCGGGATAAACATTCATCATCCCTTTTGTGGTTATCTTGACCTCTCCGCCCGCCTCAATGTTTTTTCCGTTGATGGTTGTTCCGGGAATATATTTTGCCATTTCCAGATATTTGGGATTGTCAATCTGGCAGAGATACTGGATCTTGGAAATGCCATCATTGAGCTCGGTTATTTTCGCCGAAACTCCCGATAATCCATCAACCTGGGATACGCTGAAAGTGTTACCCACTTCCCCGATCGGCGATTGATCCCCTCCGATTTCGGGGTTGATGTAGTTGTACTTCTCACAGGATGCTAAAAACATCATACTGACAGCGATAAAGGTAAACAGTGTTTTCATTTCAATAGGGGATTAGATAACCTAAAGGTATAAAACAAAACAATTCCAATAACAAGTGTCAGGAAATAGCTTTAATGCGAATCTTTTTCGGCGGCCTGATAAATTCCTTTTCCCAGATCGCAATGACAACCGTAGCAAGGCAATTTCCGATAACATTGACGGCTGTTCGGGCCATATCCATCAGTTCATCTATGCCAAGGATTATATAGATCGGCCAGGTAGGCAAACCGAAGCTCGCCGCCGTTCCCAGCAGAATCACCAGCGAAGCCCTTGGAACACCGGCGACTCCCTTGCTCGTTAACATCAGGGTAAACATGATTACCAGCTGCTTGTCGATCGAAAGATGAACCCCGGTCATCTGGGCGATAAAGATAATCGCCAGGGACAGATACAGGGTTGTCCCGGCAAGGTTAAAACTATACCCGGTCGGCATCACAAATGCCACAATCTTTCTGGGCACACCAAACTCCTCCATACGCTCCATGGCCAGCGGCAGTGCAGATTCTGAACTGGTTGTGGCAAACGCGATCGTGGTAGGCTCTGACACGGCCTTGAAGAATTTCTTGATCGGAATGCGTAGGAAAAGCATAATGGGAATCAGCACCAGCAGCACGAACAGGATCAGCGCCACATACAGGGTTGCGAGCAGTTTGAAGAGGTTAACCAGAATATCGAGTCCCATGTGCCCCACACTATAGGCTATGGCAGCAAAAACCGCGAATGGGGCGAAGTACATGATGAGTGCTGTGAACTTGAACATCACCTCGGCCAGTGATTCCGTGAAGCGAATCATCGGCGTATAGTATTTTTCCTTCAGCATGGCCACAGCTATCCCGAAAAGGATGCTGAAAACAACGATCTGCAGTACATCACCGTCATAGATGGATTTGGCAATGTTTTCCGGAAACACGTGCAGGATGATCTCTGATGTGGTCTGTGCTTTAACCACCGGCGCCTCGGTTTTTCCAATGTCATCCGGGATGGTTACTCCTACGCCTGCCTTTGATATGTTGATGGCAGCCAGGCCCAGGAAAAGGGCAATGATCGTGACTACTTCAAAATAAACCAGTGATTTCCAGCTCATCCGCCCAATCTGCTTGAGGTTGGAATGGCCGGCGATGCCATAAACGATTGTGGCGAAAAGAAGCGGGGCAATAATGGTTTTGATCAATCGGAGGAAAATCTTGCTGATCAGGTTCATCCCCACCGCAATTTCGGGCAGGTCATGCCCGAATTCCGCCCCGACAATCATGCTCACCAGAATCCAGGTAGTCAATGATTTTTTTATGATCGCATACCCGATCATCAGCCCGACAAAAAACCAACGGCCGGTTATCATGACAGGCTCCGGAATGTCAAGAATCTTGTAGGCTTTCAGTACCGTAAGGAGTGACACCAGGAAAAGGGTGCCAAATAAAATGTACAGATAGTTGCGCGGAACTTTCCTGCCATTGTTTTTTGCCCCGCTGGGTTTTTGCTGCAGTGGTTGTTCGTTATTCAATTTCCGGATTGTTTGTTTGTTTCTGAGCAAACATAATCAATCGGAACTAATTTTTCAATGTTCTTTCAATCCTTCATTTCCTGTATCCAGTACCCACCTCCAGTTACCCTGTTTATCTTTCTTCCAGACCGTGGCATAGGTTCCCTCCGACTTGATCCCGGTGGCTTTTACAGTGAGTTCCCAGGTTCCATACGTATATCCAAGTTCCCCGGATTCAGCCACATATCCATACATGGGTTTCCAAGTCAGAATGTAGGAGGTATCTGGCCGGGAAAGAAGTTCCTGAATTTTCACTTTACCCTCAATCGGATAACTGTTGGCCCGCAGCAGCACTCCATCCCCGGCGCACCAGGCGAGAAACGAGCGGTTGCGCCCCTCTTTAACGGATTGATCTGAAAAAGTCATGTCGGCCTCGATTACTTCATGCGATCTGTCCTCAGGGTTCCTTGTACGGCATGCCGGCAAGCTGGCAAACAAAACAATAATGATGATAAACAGTGATCTCATTTTTTTATTCCGATTTGATAATTGTCCTGGCCGAGCTTTTTACGGATCCGTTGACATTCAGGGTGATGGTGTAGATACCTGCCGGAAGGTTTAGCCCATTGATTATAATAACTTCTGATTTATTTCGGGTCATGACCTTTTGGGTGGTAATAATTTTTCCGGCTGAGTCAATCAATTGTATTTGTGCTCCTTCCGGGAAAGAGTCCGGAAAATCAACGGTAATCTGTTCAGTGGCCGGATTTGGATAAACCCGGAAATCTCGGACCGCCGGGTATTCTCCACGCCCGGAAGTTATGGGAAGTGTAAACGTACCCGCACCCTGACCGCCATATGCACCCATATCGTTGCGCAGGCTCCCTTTTGACGGTGCTTTTGCCCGACCGGCCTGCCCCGGATCTTCCACATCATTGTATCTTTCATCCGGATTTCCGGCATCGATGCAGTGCGATTCATCCGGGAGCTGATACAATCCATCCGAAAACCGGGGATTGTCATCGAAATTTCCGGTTCCGGTAAATCCACCCTGAACATTGCAATAGGTTACATTCGCAGTGCCATTAATCTGGGCTCTTGCACGGGCTGTATTGCCATAAATGACGTTGTTGGTGAAATTCGCATTGCCCGAAAACATGTCGATCCCCCCGCCTGACGCAACGGCGCTGTTCAGGGTAATGGTGTTGTTTTCAATGTACCGTCCTGCTGTGCCGTTGCCGTTGATCCAGATGCCCCCGCCTCCGTAATCCTGTCCGGCCGAGTTTTTGGCAATGATATTGTTCCTGATAATGGCACCTGAATAGTTCAGTACAATTCCGCCGCCATATATGCCCTTGTTGCTGATAATCATGTTGTTAATTATCTTTGGGTTGCCGTCTCCGCTCCGTATGGCCCCGCCTCCGGCACTCACGATCCGGGTATTCTTCTTAATGGCTTCATTTCCGATAATAATGTTGTTGCGTATGGTGGGGGAGGAGTATTGAATCAGGATCCCGCCTCCCTCTGTGTACCAGTTGCCCCGTCCATGCTCATCTTCCCAGCGGGTGCCTTTTCCGCCGGTGATGGTAAAACCGGCAAGTACAGTTGTCGAATCCTCCCGGTTGACGATCAGAACACAGCTGGCGCTGTCGGGATGAGCCGGATTGCTTCCGTTGATCACTGTGCTCGTTATGTAGTCAAGGCTTCCTGTGGTAAGGAAGAGGCTGCACAGGACGATCTTTTTGCCGCGAAAATTGATGTTCTCAAAATAGGTACCGGGGGAAACCAGAACGGTATCCCCGTTCTTTGCAGCATTGATTCCTGACTGGATGGTTGGCTGATCGGACGGTATCCGGATTACCTGGGCCGTTGTCGTGGATGTAAGGGTGGAAAGCACAAGGAGTAAGGCGATGGTCAGATTTTTTCTCATGGAATTCTCCTTTTTCCGGCAATGATCCCCTGAAAAAACCAGAAAATCGACCTGAAACGCGAAACAGAACTCTTTTTTGTTGGTTGGGGTGGAAAAAAAGGGAGTGGGACAAAATGAGGTAGAGGTAGTAAGGACCCCACTAAAGGGAACTCCTACATGTTGCCCCGGTTTGAAAACCGGGGCAACATGTAAGTGTTTCAACGCTAAAATCCCATTCTGACCCTCCCCCTTTAACTCTTTCCAGTAAGTTTTTTTCTGTAGTCAGTTGGCGTTTGTCCTGTCTGTTTTTTAAATGCGGTATTGAAGGCAGACTTTGAGTTAT
>CAYQFT010000179.1:2072-6756 GCA_964416825.1 uncultured Porphyromonadaceae bacterium | reverse complement strand
GTTGCTGGTTACTGGTTACTGGTTGCTGGTTACCGGTTGCCGGTTGCCGGTTGCCAGTTGCCGGTTATCGCCAGAGCTATCTTTCATTATAACCAGGAACTCCCTCACCATCCATCACCATCCCTCACCATCCCTCACCATCCCTCACAACTCCTCACAACTCCTCACAACTCCTCACACCCTCCTCAGCCACTTTGGTATCGCATTCCCCAATATCAGACCCACACAGGTGATGATGATCACGGTGAGAATCAGGTTGATCAATCCGGGAACAAAAGTGGCCTGAACCTGCACCTGCGGCCAGTAAATATTGGTGATATTCATGATCGCTGCGGTGAGGGTAGTGACACCCACAAAGGTCATCGGAAGAATGGTGACCCAGGCATATTTCCTCCTCCCACGGTTGATTATATAGGTTGTTCCAATGGATAGTGCGATGGTGGCCAACAGTTGGTTGGCGGTTCCGAACATAGGCCAGATCGTGGAAACCGTTCCGGTGTAAATGAAATAGCCCCAGGCAAATACGATGATCCCGCTGGTTAGCAGGTTGCCCGGTAGCCATGTTTTACGTCCAAACGGCTTGTAGACTTTGCCCAGCATATCCTGCAGAACATAACGTGCAATCCGGGTACCGGCATCGATGGTGGTCAGGATAAAGAGGGCTTCAAACATGATGGCGAAGTGATACCAGTAGCTCATCAGATGCTTAAGGCCCGGGATGGAGCTGAAAATATAAGCCATCCCTACGCCCAGTGAAACGGCACCCCCGGTCCGGCCGACGATTTTTTCGCCCACTTCCGTAGATAGTTCCTGGATATTGCTTTCGGTGAAACCCATTGCTTGCAATTGCGGCAGAATGGCCTGAAATTTCTCAACCGGAACGTTGATCTGGAAATAGTCGAGCGGAAGTAAACTTGTCGCAGCTATCAGGGCCAGAATGCTGACAACCCCCTCGGTGAGCATGGAGCCCACCGCAATGGTCTTGATATGTGATTCTTTCATAATCATTTTCGGGGTGGTTCCCGAGCTGATCATGGCATGGAAACCAGATATTGCCCCACAGGCAATGGTTATGAAGAGATAGGGGTACACTTTTCCGGGTATGATCGGGCCTCCGCCGTGGATAAACTGGGTAAAACCCGGCATTTTGATTTCAGGAGCTACGATCATCACCCCGATGGCCAAAAGAAAGATCACGGTGATTTTCATGATCGAACTGAGGTAGTCGCGGGGCGTAAGCAGCAGCCATACCGGCAGGACGGAAGCCAGGAATCCGTAACCGCAGAGCAGGAGCGTCAGGGTTTTCCGGTCGAAAGTGAACCAATGGGCAATGGAGGAATCTGGGATATGCTTTCCGTAGATTACGGCAGCGGTAAGCATGATGACACCAAAAATGGTTGCCTCAAGAGTTTTTCCAGGACGAATCTTGTACATCCAGAGTCCCATGATCAGTGCAATCGGGATGGTTGCTGCAATGGTAAACGTGCCCCAGGAGCTCTCGGCCAGGGCATTGACCACAACCATACCCAGGCCCGCCAGGGCCACGATCAGGATGACCAGCGTGGCCAGGGATGCGGTTCCGCCGGCAATTTTGTTGATTTCTATTTTTGCAATCTCGGCGAGAGATTTACCATCATGTTCAACGGAGGCTGTGAGAATGATCATATCGTGCACGGCGCCTGCCATCACAGCTCCAACCAGCATCCAGATAAACCCTGGGAAGAAACCGAACTGAGCAGCCAGCACAGGCCCGACTAATGGCCCAGCTCCTGCAATGGCGGCAAAATGGTGTCCAAACAGAACCCATTTACTCGTAGGAATATAATTCTGCCCGTCAAACATGCGGCCAGATGGGGTTAGACGGGAATCGTTGGTAACGGCTACTTTGGCTGCTACAAAGGCAAAGTAAAACCGATAGGCCAGGGCAAACAGTGCAATTGCTCCGATTAAGAATGGTACTGCGTTCATGACAAGGTGGGGTAAGTACTAAAACTGGATAAACTTAATTAATTATTGTTAATTGGCCTCGCTGCGCTCGGCTAAATGGCTCCCTGCGGTCGCAAAATGGCTCGGCTATTGCCTCGCTAATTGGCGCTTCGCGCTAATTGGGCCAAGGCCTAATTAGTGAGCGCAGCGAACCAATTAGCGACCGCAGGGAGCCATTTTGCGACCGCAGGGAGCCAATTAGCCGAGCGAAGCGAGGCCATTTTGCGACCGCAGGGAGCCAATTAACCGAGCGCAGCGAGGCCAGATTCAGGATGTTTTGTATAAGTGCAAAAGTGTTGCTAATTTTAAATCTCCCCCTGAGCTTTACAGTTGCATAATTTCTATTTGGGATGAAGGTCAGGTTTGCAATGATTCTGGTCATGGCCATTTTAGGCGCGACAACTGCCTGTCCACAGGAGAAAGGGCTCTTTGTTTCTGGCTATGTGTTTGACAGTAAGAGTAATGCAGCGCTTTCAAATGTAAACGTTTCCATCGCCGGAACCCTGTCGGGGTCCTCAACAAACCAGAATGGATATTTTAGCATCCGGGTTCAGAGCTTTCCTGTATTGCTCTATTTCAGCTATGTGGGGTATGAAATCAAGCCGGTTACCATAGGGGCGCCCTCCGCCGCCGGCATCAAGGTTTACCTGTCTGAGGAAGTCAGGGAGATCGGCGAAATCACGATCTCCGGCGAAAGGGTCGTAAAGCTGGTAAAGGGGGACACACTCAACATCGTTGACTATGAGATCGCGGGAAATCTGATCCTGATGGTTGCCAATCCTTATAAAAGGGCTGATGATCAGCGATTGTATGCAACCTCGCAGTCGGGGGAGATTCTGAGCAGCTGCAAAATTCCGAAAGCCGGAAGGCTGTTTAAAGATCCTGAATTACTGGCCTTTGTAAAAACCCGTTATCTCTTTAAGGATTGCTTCGGAGAAGTTCAGCTGATCACGAAAGATACGGTTTGGCAGGTTCTCTATACAAATACCCTGCTCTATCTCATTTATCCCACTCCCTTCAACGACTTCTTTGAACTCCTGTTTCCCATCAAAGCGGAAATTAACGGAAAGCTTATCTATCAGGAAACCAATCTTTTCCAGAACTACACGTATATGGCTGAAAAGGGAGCCGCGCCCATTCTGCTGAAAATGGTTTTTGATCCCTTTGGTGATTACCGGTATGTCACTCCGATTTATTTCGCCGACGGCCTGACGGATGGGAGTGAGTTTCAAGTGAAAGGCAGCTATGAAAAGAGTGTTGCGGCACCGGTCATCCGGCGGCAAAGTGATATTATCATCATGGATTTTTTCGGCAATACCCTGGACTTTTTCAACTCCGACGGAGAGTGCTTCCGAAGCGTTCCGATCCGCTTCCATCTGAAAGAGTACCGTGAGTTTTTCCTTTGGAGACGGTTCGACATCGACATGCGCAATTTCACCCAGAAGGTCTTTTATGATTCAGGAGCCAACCGGATCTGGACCCTGTGGAAGCCCAAACCCGGCAATCGCTTTCTTCTCAAGGAAATCAATCCAGATACCGGCCAGGTGGTTGATCTTGTCGACATCCCTGAATACGCCAACGTTGAGAAAATTCAGATACACAACAATGTCATCTATTTTCTCTATACCGAGAAGAGCTATCCCTTCAATCGCAGCCTTTATCGGATGACGATTTGAAGACTGTAAGACTGGGAGACTGTAAGACCGGCTCTAAGCCACTTACGTTTAAAGTCTTACCGTCTAAAAGTCTTATAGTCTTACTGTCTAGAAACCCGACCCTACTGTAACCCAATCCGCCCCACCACATCCGTACTCAACGGCCCCGTAGTGATCCTCAGCACCCCGCCACGGTCATTGGCATCAAACGACCATTCCCCCGGTATCCCCTTCTCTTTCGCCTTTCGCCTTTCGCCTTTCGCCTTTATTTTGACACCGTTGACGCTAATAGCCTTCGGCACAAAATCCGTATGAATCTCCAGTATGTAAACCCGATTCTTCAATCGCCCTTTGAAGTCCCCTTTAGCCGGATTGAGTGTAATCTCCATCGGACCGTTTCCGTTTGCCGGTGCGCTGACTTCAAACTTTGTGGTGGCAAATACTCCTTTGCGGTGCTCACGGGTCAGGCCGTCGTCTTCATACATTTCGTATTCCGATTTACCTGATGGATAAATATCGAGAGTAAGCGTATCGGTTGGATGTTCCCAGTCGTAATCCATCTGCTGGTACATCGGAATAATGGCTCCCTTGCGGATGAAGAGCGGCAGTTTATCCAGCGGCGCCGGATAGTTGCTGATCCATTGTTTACCCTGATATTCAGTCCCGTCCCAGTAATCAATCCAGGTTCCGCTGGGGAAATAGATACTGTCTCGTTTGGCTTCCGACTTATAGACCGGGGCAACCAGCACATCCTTGCCGAGGAGGTATTCATACTGCGTGAGTGATCCCAGGGTAACCGGATCATCGGGGTATTCCAGTACCAGTCCGCGGACTGCCGGAACACCGGTTGCATAGGATTCGGCGCAATGGGTGTACATATAGGGAGTCCAGCGCTGTTTCAGCTGGAGGTATTTCCGGTTGATCGTGGTATACGGCTCGCCGAAGAGCCACGGCTGCTTGTCCTTGATCTTGTTCTTGTTGTTGGTTGCCCAGCCGCTCATTCCCATCAGGACCGGGGTAAAGCATTTCCACTGGAGGTCGCG
>CAYQFT010000179.1:0-1972 GCA_964416825.1 uncultured Porphyromonadaceae bacterium | reverse complement strand
ACCCCGTCGATGGCGAACTTGTATCCGTCGCCCACCCAGGCCACATCGAGCTTGCAGAGGCGGGTACCGAGTTCGCCGACTTCACGCGCGATCTTTTCCACTCCGTTCTCCGTCCAGAGGCCGGTCATGAAGCCGCGTTTGTATAATTCCGTGACCACCGAGTCAAGTTTCGTATAGCCACAGCCATATCCGTCGTTCGGGAGGATCCAGCCACGGGGCATATCGTGCTTGATATATTCATCGGCAATGATGCTGATCACATCGGGCGTGGTACCTCCAAACCCGGTTCCGGTGCTGCCAACGGTCTTGATGTCGGCCTTTGCTCCCCGGTTGTAACAGTTGGCATCGCCCATGCTGAGTGCCCACCGGGGCATCAGGAAGGGCTTGCCGGTTATGTCTGTATAGTCCCCGAGAATATCTTTCAACGAGTTGCCTGCAAAGAAATAACTGTCGAACCGGGCTTCGTTATGTATCAGTTTAATTGTGTCGCCGAAGGAATAAGCTCCTGAAGCATACGTGTTTCTGAGTGCTCCGTAACCGTTGGTGCTCATGAAGAAGGGAGCCGGGTTGGGGCCGCCGCCATCTTCCCAGTTGTAATCGATAGTCAGTTTAATGGTTTTATCCCGATGGGAAAAGCGGCCGTTCTGCATGCCGCCGCCGTAGAAATATTCCTGCGGGCCGCGTTTCAGGTACTGGATGGTCTGTTTTCCATAAGTCATCCCCTGGGCTTCCTCCCATATCAGGGTTGAATTATCCGCTTTGTAGAGCGCGAATCTCAGGGGCTGCTTGTATGCGCGAAGAGCGATATCGGGAGTGGTGAACAGGTAATAGGACCCTTTGTCGGCAGACTTTACCTCGGCAGGCTTATCGGGTTTATTGATTACCAGATCGTTACCAGCCGGATCGGTGAAATCCCCGTCGTACGCCATCCACATACGGAATATGTCGTTTCTGACAAATTCCAGTTTCAGGCTTGCATTGCCGCAGGTAAACAGGTAGGTATTCCTCCCGGGTGTGAATGTTGAGATATTGCCCAAAGAATAAGCGCCCGAGTAAAGCATGGCCGGAATGGAGTCATTTGAAACCCGCTGGTCGCCGGGCAGCTTGGCTACAAAACTGATTTTGTGGATTCCGAAATCGGTAAGATCGATGTCTGGAAAAGAAACCGAAACCGTGTCGATGATGCGGATGGGGTTTTTCGCATCGGCCGGCACCAGAACCCTGATCGGCTGCCGCTTGTCGATGGTCAGCGTGCATTCGAAGGGCTCCTTGATGTCATTGGAGCTGAGATTAATAACCTGGAAAACCAGCTCATCAGATTTTGTAAACTGATTCCCGGTCTCCTGGTGGGATACCATTTTGTAGGCAAGAATATCGGCATCAAAGGCCTCGGTCAGTTCGATATCATCGACCATCCAGTACCAGTTATAGTATCCTTTCCAGTAGAACCGGAGATATACGGTTTTTTGCAGGGCTGCCGTGCGGGTGATATTCAGCTCAACATCCATGGGATTGGGGCAATCCTCGCCGGAACCGATTTCATTACGGACGTCATACCGGGTCCAATCCTTGCCGTTGGTGCTCACCTCGAGGAACAATCCCGATCCTGGCTGGGCATCCCGGCGGTTCCAGAAGAAATTCTGCTGGAATTTCAGGACAACGGAGCGATGCTTCGAGCAGTCGATCGCGGTGGTCTGTATCGTGCTTCCCGGAATAACCTTGGCGCGTCCCCAGGCGCGGGCATTCTTGTCGGTCCGCACACCCTGAGCAATCTGCAGATGGTATCCGCGGCTGGCGGATGCAATCGGCGGGGCCTGGTGGGTCCGGCCGAAGGAGCCGGGGAAAGGCTGATCGGTAACGAACCACGCAGCGCTGCTGTCGTTGTCGGTTGCAACCACCCAGCCGGCGGGAATCTTGCCGCTGCTGAAATCCTCTTTCCAGAAAGTTTTGGTGACGGTTTTTTGTGCAAAAG
>CAYQFT010000178.1:6049-6802 GCA_964416825.1 uncultured Porphyromonadaceae bacterium | reverse complement strand
GAATGCGGGACTTGCCCCCGACAACATTGCCATCCTTGCACTGGCCCGGGCCCAGTTTGTCGCCAACCTCCTGTATGGCGCACTCGGGCTTGACTTCCCGGTGGTGAGCGGACACATCACCCTGCCCAAAACCTATGCCACCATCGGGGATGCAGCGCTTTCGGTGAATATCGGGGGCATCCTGCGCGATACGACTCCGACGGTCGTTTCCGGAATTATCCCCTATACTTACTGGGTCGACGGAAATCCCGCCGTATGCCATCCCGACAACCAATGGAATGTATACCGGTTCGGCACCCTCGGAAAACCCGACGTGGCATGGCCAACGACCAGCCAGCCTTTCCAGGTCGTCGCTTCAGGCACGCAGTCCCCATGGGTGCACTTTGCTCCTGCACAGGGGACCATCACGCCGAAGTTCTACAATCCCCGGAACCCAAACCAGTCATCCCTTACGAAAACATCAGAATGCACGGTAGAATTTGCCTATTTTGCGGCCTCCTGGAAATGGGGCTTCCTGCAGCTTACGAACACGCCGCTTACCGGCAACTGGGTGAAAAGCAACAAACCTGTAAAGGACCAGTTTTTTGCTTTTCTCCCCTATAATTCAAGTTTAACTGAAAACTCTGCCAATGTGCCATTTGCAGCGACCACCAATACCTGGCAGTGCACTTACCAGACAGGCGGGATTACCTGGACCAACCCATACGGGACGACCGGGACGATGCAGATGAGCGGGACCCTTGACCAGACCAG
>CAYQFT010000178.1:0-6039 GCA_964416825.1 uncultured Porphyromonadaceae bacterium | reverse complement strand
CGTCAGGAACAATCCAGGCCTGGGCCTGGTATACGGCAAATTACAGCATGAAAGGTTCCGGCGGAAATGATCTTACAATCTCAGTAGGGACAACCCGCAACTTCTACGAAAACGATGAAGGCGGTCCTGATTTTGCCACGATCGGGAATGATGTGGCGGATACCAACTGGCACGACCAGGCAGGCACCAGCTGGAACAGCGGTTTTGGCACCAGTGCGAACCTGAAGGCAAATACCGCTTACCAGCCCGGCATACAGTATTATTACCAGACCTATGACCTCTCCTATGCTGTTCCGGGCAGCATTTCGCTGGTTTCAGGATTCCAGTTCGTTTACGGCGGCTATTACCCCCAGCCAATGCATTGAGAAGCGGCGGGGGAGGAACCTGGCCCCTGATCCTGTTCATAACATGTTGATAAATAGGAAGTGGGAAGAAAATCAACAAAGGATTTATAGACTAAACTCGTACCACCAACCAGGCCTGAAAGCCCTGACCCAAAATCCAGGAATTATGAGATCATTATCTTTATTGATTGCAGTAACGGTCATATGTCTTTCATTTACCGGGTGTAATGAAAAGAAGGGATCAACGGTCCTTGTTCCGGGGTATGACAAAGCTGAACTTACCGCTTTGATCCCGGTGATGGAACGTGCCTATGACTCAGCCGACATAGGCGGTTTTAAAACTCCCGAACCAGTGGGGATCAAACAGGTTTTCCGCTCACAGGTTTCTCCGCTCATGAACCGCTTTGATGTGTGGAATACCGGTGATAACAAAGCAGTGATTGCCATCAGGGGTTCTATCGTGGACCCGGGAGGTCTGAGTTTTACCGCTGCATTTTACAGCCCGATGGTCCCTGCAATTGGAAAGATTACATTATCCGGGACTAAAACATTTGAGTATAAATTAGCTGGACTGCCGGGTGCGGCCGTACACCTGGGCATGCTGCTTGGCCTGGCGCACATCTCTGATGAACTCGTGAGCCAGGTCAGGGAACAGTATGGCAAAGGCGTCCGTGATTTTATTCTTCTCGGGCACAGCCAGGGAAGTGGCATCGGATTTCTTGCCACATCGTATATCCGTTATTTGCAAAAAGATGGCAAACTGCCCTCCGATTTTCGTTTAAAAACCTATTTAATTGCGGCGCCTAAAACCGGTAATCTCCAGTATGCTTACGATTATCAGAAAATCAACAATGGCGGATGGGCGATGGCGGTAAATAATGTTCTCGACTGGGTTCCCTGTATTGGTATTACCTTACAAACAGCAGTTGATTTCCCCAAAATCAGCCCGTTTTATGACATGAAAGGTTTTATGGCCAGTATAAATTTCCCGGCCGGCCCGAAATTCGATGAAACCTATAACCGGTTTTTAGCTGCAGGACCAACCGCGATCAAAGAAATACTGACGATCATCCATGAAAATGTTTATCCGAGGGTAATTAAGGTCATGCCCGGATATGTTGAGCCTGATTTATTGGGAACTTTTGATTTCGAGCGTTCCGGTGACCAGGTTCCCTTGTTCCCGGATGCTGAATATTACAAAGTCTTCCCCCAGGATACGGTACATTTCCAGGCATGGGAAAACCATTCGGTATACCCGTATTACCTCCTGGTGAAGAGCAACCCGTAGCGGGGATCCGGGACCTGCGGTTTTTCCAATGGCTTTTCCGGGGAAGTACCCGTGTTATCTTTCATACCAACCCGTCGCAGTTTGGCGTAGTCATGGGTTACCTTTGTTTTCGTGACAATAGCGGTATAAGAAAATCCTGACTTTTTCGGTATGTTTAAATCACTGGCTGATATTCCCAGCGAACCCGTTCATCAATCCTTCCTGGTCCCGGGTTATAAAATAAGATATTGGCAGCAAGGAAGACCCAGAGCCGATGGAAGTCCTGCAGGGACGGCATATTTTTTATCACTCGAATAGGAATCAGCTCTTCATTGCCCCGGACGAAGAGTGGCTCCGTCCCATGTCAGGTAGGTTATCTGCTCTTCTGCCCATAATTATTGCAACAACCAGAATATAGCCAAATGCGGGAACATGAATAATTGGCGGCGATTTATTCTCTCCGGAATGCCTGGAAGGTAAAAGTACCTGACTCGATATATTCTTCTGGTCGCCGGGTGGCAGTGATCTGGCCGCTTCCCGATGCGGAGGAGTAGGAGACTGTGAAAACAGGCAGATGCCAGCTGATATCCTCATAGGTGACAGAGCCGGGATCGGAAAGCTGTACGCGGCAACTGTCGGTGATCATGGTCAGTTGATCGCCGTTCAGGGTCCCGTGAAACACAATGTCGGGATAGACCTGTAAACCGATCTTATAGCTCCCGGTAAAAGTTACATTCTGTCCGTCTATGGCAACTGCAACGACCCCTGTAATATCGAAGGAGGAGGGATCGGGGTCGGTCAGTGTGACATGGATGGTGACATCATAAATACCGTTCTCCGGTGTGTTTGTGTCGTTGTCATTGTCTGATTTGCACCCCGAAATGATCGAAGTGATCAGCAACCACACGAAAAAACTGCTGAAAATGCATTTTGTCCTCATGGCTTAAAAATTTAAAGATAATGACAGGTATTTCCCCCAAATATACGATGAAAAACCGCTCATTGTTGGGGGCTCATTGACAGATACCTGTTCCGGATAATATTTTGGCAACATGTCCGATGTTCCGGGCGTGCTTTCAAAGTGCCCCTCCCCCGACCCCTCCCCATGAACGCGATTACCAGGGAACAATCATTACCCGGGGAGGGGAGGAGTGTTAACCTTACCGTGCGTTCTAGAAATATTTGACCCCTGCGGGGTCAGGTTCATGAGGCATGTAATGAGGCAATTGCCAGGAGGAGGGTCTTGCTTGCGGATCTAAAGAATTCGTTACGGTTGTTTATCGGGGCTTCGTGAGCGAAGGGTTCATTTAATTCGGATCCCTTCTTTCTGAATATTTTCAAATAATGGAGTAATTGAATGATTCTGGTCCCAGTCAGTTTTGGTATAGATCAGTGGCGAAATAATCTCTCCTGTTTCTGCCTCGAGATCATAAAATTCATCCATAAACTTCTTTACTTAACTCCAGGCAGCCGACTTCACGATAATCAGGATTATCTATAAATTCAAAAATAAGAGCTTGATTTTCTTTGAAAAGTGAAATCAAATTATCCGTTGATGTATTTCCAAATCTTAGCCAGATTACTTTTGGTGGAATGCCCAATATCAACGTCAAATCAAAAAAATCAGAATCGAATGTTACAATGGTAAAGTCATTCTTTTTGGCAAACTCCCATATTTGACGGTCCGTAGAATTTTCCAGGTTCAATTCACGAACTTGCCTGGCGCCGGGAAACAAATCTTTTATACCCCGCACCGTCCTGAATGAAAAATTCTGATCAAATAGCAGTTTCATCAGGCCACCCGGAGTTTATGTTCCTTGTCAGCTGCAAAAGCGAGGCAGGCTATAATGTCTTCTCTTTTTAATTCGGGATAATCTTTAACAATCTGCTCATAGCTCATACCTGATGCAAGCCAGCCCAGGATGTCATAAACCGCAATGCGGGTTCCTTTGACGCAAGGCCTGCCGAATCTAAGGTTTGGATCTATCATTAATCGTTCATTGTAGCGGTTCATGGGTCAAATATTTGATCAAAGATACGAAAAATCTGATGTCAGATGAGGTTCACGATGGATTTCCCGGCCCCTTGGTACTTTTGTTTGATTATCAATTGCTACATGCTCCTCCAGCCTCTCATTCTGCTTTCTTTCTGCTCCTCCATGTGCCCTTTCTGCTTTCTGTATGTTCCCTTCCTTCGTGCAGGCTATAAGGATTCGATAAGGATTCGTTAATGGTTCTGCCTGATTCTGCATTTATAATCGCAGGGAAACATATTTTACCTATTTTCGAAATATGAAACAAGAGATATCACGCCGGCTGTTCACCCTTCACATTTCGATGGATGAAATCAGACCGATGATCTGGAGAAGGTTGCTGACCGATAGCGCAACGACCTTGTTTGAGCTGCATAATTACATACAGCTGATCTTCACCAATTGGAGAAATTATCATCTTTACCTGTTCGATAAAGGGGGTGTTGAATTTGGCGATCCAAGACTATGGACCGAAGAGGATGTGATCGACGTTAAGGTGATAAGGATAGGCAATCTGTTGAAAGAAGAAGGTCAAACCATTAATTATCAGTATGATCCAGGGGATGATTGGCAAATGACGATTAAACTGGAATCAATCATCCTGGATAAGGGCAGGAATTACCGGAAACCGGTTTGTATGGACGGTGAAAACGCAGCGCCTCCCGAGGATGTTGGCGGCATCCGGGGATTTGAGGAATTCAGGGAGATCATAGCTGATCCGCTGCATCCTCAGTATAAAGAGTTCAAAACATGGGCCGGGCGAGCTTACGACCCCTTGAAATTTGACCTGAAAAAAGCGAACCAGAGGCTTGGTGTTCGCCACAGGTATATTTTCGAGTACAATCTCGGGATTGAGTTGCCTCATTACACTCCAAGGCTTGTTTAATGAATATTGATTTACTGGAAAATTTCATGTTATCTGACGTTTCCTTTTCCGTCCCGCGATCACAGGGTGGGCATTTTCAGGCTTAGTCATTCGTCGCTCTGAAATTTGGTTCGTCAGGAAGGATTTTCATTGAGCGATCCACTGATATCCTGGGCCCCGGAGCAGGCTGAATATATTTATTACCGTTCACTACGTCACAGTTTGTCGCAGTCCAGGTTTATCTTTGCCGGATAACAAGGAAGTCATGAACCCCATTGAACCGCAGCTTGCAGAATTAAATGAACTTTGTAACAAGGTTGATTCCTTTTCCGATGACCCCGTATCGAGGCAAAGAATCAGGGAGATTTTTACCGAATTTGTTAAACAGGGCTATAAATTCCTTACTCCCCGCTTTGACCCGGATGCCCCCGAATACGGCTTACTGTCGGGAAAAGGGAAATTGTTTTGCAAAAGGTTGACCTGCCTAAGGAAGAAAAAGCTGGATGCCATCGAGCAAAAGAATTTCGAATTTGCCGCAGACCTCAGGGATTTGGAGCGGGAATTGAAAAAACGCATGGTCAACGATTTTTCAAAGGCGGTCGACAACAAATTTTTTGTGTTGCTTGCCGAAGATTCAAAAGAAATTATCTACAACGATTTCGACAACAAATTGAACGAGTACTTCAAAATAACCTGAACTATCCATGGAACACCGTCTCATCTCCAAATCTTCCTTTATCCGCGGCACGCAATGCCCCAAATCACTCTGGCTGCACCTTAACCAACCCGACGAACGGGACGAAACAAGCGAGGCACAACAACAGATCTTCGACACAGGGCACAATGTCGGATTCCTGGCGCAGCAACTCTTCCCGGGTGGCATCGATGCCAGTCGCGGCGAACACGGACATGTTGCCGAAGCCATCGCCTACACTGCCGAACTGATCAGCAACGGTCAGGCCGTGATCTATGAAGCTGCCTTCAGCGACGGGGAGACACTTTGTTACATGGACATCCTGGTGAAGGAGTCCGATGGATGGGCAGCTTACGAAGTAAAGGCCTCCACCCAGGTCAAAGATTACCAGGTGAACGACGTGGCCTTCCAGTATTTTGTGATCACCCGGTCGGGGTTGCCGCTCCGGCGCGTATCCCTGGTGCATGTGAATAACCAGTATGTCAGACATGGCGAACTCGACCTGCGGCAATTGTTCACCATCGAACCCATGAACGACCGGATCATGGCGATGCAGGCTGCCATCCCCCATTCGCTGAATTCTTTGCAGGAGATGCTTCGGGCCGGTTTCATGCCTGAAATAGCCATGGGAGCACAGTGCAGGAAGCCATTCACCTGCGATTTCACTGAGTTCTGTCAGCAAAGTTGCATCACAGATGATGATCCGGGTAATGTCAGGCTGGCAAACCGCAACCAGGACGCGCTTGACGAATTCCTGGATGAACTGGAGTATCCTTTGTTCTTCATGGACTTTGAAACCATCCAGTTTGCTGTTCCCCTGTATGATGAAAGCCGCCC
>CAYQFT010000177.1:5175-6986 GCA_964416825.1 uncultured Porphyromonadaceae bacterium | reverse complement strand
AGCGGAGAAAAGGAGAAAGCAGAGCAGGAGGGAGAGTTTCGTTTTCATGGGTCGTTTTTTGGAATCAGGAAATAAAAATAGGGAATTGGGGGGATATTTGGGTCGCATTTCCATGCCGCAATGCCGTAGGGGCGGACCCGCGGTCCGCCCGGATGGCATTGGCGGACCCGTGGTCCGCCCGGATGGCATTGGCGGACCCGCGGTCCGCCCGGATGGCATTGGCGGACCCATGGTCCGCCCAAAAGCGGGCGGACCGCGGGTCCGCCCCTACGGCGTTGGGCGAAACCGGTCGGCAACCCATTTTTGTGGGTTATTCCGGATATATTCGGATATACGCTGGTATTCCCCGTCATTTTTAATTATATGATCGTAAAAACTACGCTGCCATAATTGGGTTGGTGTACAGCCCTTGGCAATGTTCATTCGCCTGAATTCATTGGCTGACATGGTTTTAAACCATTGAATTATTCGCGGAATGTTCGGTTCACTGGATGGTCCGTTCGTGCAATCGCAGGTTTCCGGGGCGGACCCTGGGTCCGCGATAAACCGGGCGGACCGGGGGTCAAGGGCGGACCGTGGGTCAAGGGCGGACCGTGGGTCCGCCCCTACGATGGTTATAATACCATGAAAATGGTTGGGCATGACGACAAATTCACCCAATGCGATTCCACTGAATTTCTCGGGTATCTTCTTCCACCAATTTCCGATCATGACTCCAGCCGGATTAAGCTTCAATCGATTCCATCCAAATTTGCCGAAATGGAGCTGTCTTTCAAACGCACAAATCGTAATAAAATAGTCCCCCGTCCCGGAATAATCGAAGTTTTCCTTGCGGTTCCTTTTTCGCTGAATAAACGGTTTCTTCATTTGTAAGGAATTCATTTCTTGTATAGATGCAGGAACCCTTCACGTATGGAGAATTTCATGGATAAATGTTACTTTAGTGTACTAACAACACTTAAAATGAGGAGAGTTTTATTTCTGTCAATTCCGATTTTGGCGCTGGTCATCGGCGGGTTAATTTCTTGCAAGGAATCTGCACGAAACCAACCTGATTTTCGCGGCTTCTGGTCGGAACGCCCGGCCCGTAGCTGGGAAGAAGCGCTGGTAACCGGCAACGGAACTCAGGGAGCGCTGGTGATGGGAATACCCCTTACGGATACCATCATTCTGAGCCATGCATTGCTGTATATGCCCCTGCATGAGCCCCTTCCACCTGTTAATTCAGGTGCGAAACTGGATTCCGTCCGCATGATGATGGCAGCCGGGGAATATGGAAAGGCCTCTCAATATGTGGTTGATCTCAGCAAACGCGAAGGGTGGGACGGCAAGCGATGGACGGATCCTTTTGTGCCGGCCTTCGACCTCAGGATCTCGATACAGGGGGATACGGCGGTGTCGGATTACCGGCGCTCGGTTGACTTTACCACCGGTGAGGCATCGGTCACCTGGAGAGGTGAAACAGGAACCTATACCCGTAAGGTCTTCGCTTCGAGGGCCGATACGGTGGTGGTGATATCGGTAAAAGGTCCCGGGAAAGGGCACCTTGATTGTCAGGTCTCTTTGGGCGACCGGCCTAAGGACAACTCCTGGTGGCAGGGGCTCTACAACGCAACCAGCCGGAACTCACGGATCACGGCTGAACCCGGTATGCTCCGCTACCAGTGCGAATTCGACAAGCAGTGGCCGGGCAGCCTGACGGGTGTTGAAGGAACCGTCCAGGTTGTTCATACCGGCGGCACGGCTGTGCCCTCCGGCACCGGAATGACCATCCGCAATGCGAACGAAATCCTCCTGATCTGCCGGTACGC
>CAYQFT010000177.1:1802-5075 GCA_964416825.1 uncultured Porphyromonadaceae bacterium | reverse complement strand
CTCAACCTCCTCAACCCCAAGCTACCGCGCGCTCCTTGCCTCCCATACCCGTATTCACGGGGAGATGTTCAACCGCGTTTCGCTCGATCTCGGTGGTGGGGATGACCGTAATCTTTCATCGGAACAATTGATTGAAAAATCGGAATTGGTTCCTCTGAAGGCATTGATTGAAAAGGAGTTCGATGCCGCGCGGTATAATATTCTCAGTGCCACGGGGATCATGCCGCCCAACCTGCAGGGTATCTGGGCCGGAACCACCGCGCCGCCCTGGTCGGGTGATTTTACCCAGAACGGGAATCTGGAGGTTGCCATAGCCGCGCTGCTTCCCGGCAATATGCCGGAGCTGATGGATGCCGTGTTCGATTATCAGGAGAGATTGCTTCCTGCATACCGGGAAAATGCACGGCTGCTTTATAATTGCCGGGGAATACATGTTGCTTCGCGAACCAGTTCACACGGGCTGAACAACCATTTCGACCGAACCTGGCCGATGACCTTCTGGACCGCCGGCGCCGCCTGGATGGCTCATTTTTATTACGATTACTATCTATACACCGACGAAACTGAGTTTCTCAGGGAACGGGCTTTCCCGTTCATGAAGGAGGCGGGACTTTTTTATGAGGATTTTCTTAAAGAGGGCCCCGATGGCAAGTGGGTTTTTAACCCATCCTATTCACCGGAGAACAATCCCGGGAACAGTCCTGATCAGGCCTGCATCAATGCCACCATGGATGTGGCCGCTGCCAGGGAGCTTTTCCGCAACCTGCTGGCTGCCGGGAAGTTGCTGGGAACCTCCCCAGATACACTTGGAACCTGGAAGGTGATGCTGGATAAGATGCCGGAGTATCGGGTCAATTCCGATGGCGCACTGATGGAATGGCTGTGGGACAGCCTCTCAGATAACTATGCTCACCGGCATGCATCCCACCTGTATGGATTGTGGGAGGTATCGGATCCGGATATCGTTGGAAATCCTGACCTCATGCAGGCTGCCCGGCGGGCTGTTGAAGAAAGGATGAAAGTGCGGCGGCAGGAGGATGGCGGAGTCATGGCCTTTGGAATGGTTCAGCTGGCACTGGCTGCAGCAGCGGTAGGTGACTCCGTGGCAGTGGAGGAGATGATCAACTGGCTGGGCCGCGGGTACTGGTTCAATAATCTGGTGACCACACACAATCCGAAGGAGCTTTTTAACCTGGACCTCTCAGGAGGATTCCCGGCGGTCATTATCAAATCAATCATTTACTCCGAACCCGGGCTCATCTCACTGCTCCCCGCATGCCCGCCCACCTGGGACCAGGGAAGTCTGAAAGGCATTCCGCTGCGTGGCCAGGTCACCGTGGAGGAGCTGAGATGGAATGATCGTGAGGTAGTTGTGAGGCTAAGGTCTGACGTAGAACAGGTGGTGAGAATAAAGATGAAGAGCAGCGAAAAAACCGTCAAATTGCCAAAGGGCGACATCATTACCGCAACATTCAACAAATGATGCCGTTGGGGTCATTCTGCAACAGAATGGTTATCTTTAGTTTCTTAACCAATTGACAAGCAACATGAAAAAGACAGCATTATTTATTCTGATATTGAGCGTTGTAACGCTGCCGTCCGTTTCGCAGGCCACCAAAGGATTTGGAGGCCTCGGGTTTTTTTACCCCGGATACCAGGGGATAATGCCCAAGAGTCTTGCTGCTATTTTACCCGATAGCTATCCCGAGGCCGGTTTTAGACCAATCATGCAGTCGGGCGGAGGCTATGTGGTTTTTTATAATATCATGTTTGGCGCTGAAGGAGGCGACTACACTGGTGGCACATTTACCAGGAATGGCCGGCAGCTCGACCTGACAGGCGAGTTTGGCGGATTTAAGCTGGGATATATTGTTTTTCATAAGGAAGGATGGATGGTCTATCCTTTCGCTATTTATGGCAACTCGAGCATGGATCTTTTCATCCATCAGACACCTGATGAGCAGTCTTTTGACAATATTCTGGCTAATCCTTCCCTGTCAACGCGCCTTTCCTATGAAACCTCGGTAGTTTCGCTCGGAGCAGGATTAACGTATCCTCTGTTTGGCAGCCAGAATAATGATGTTTCGAGCGGATTCATGCTCGGCCTTGAAGCCGGATATCAGATGCCGGTTTCAAAAGGTGCCTGGACCTACGACAACGGCCAGGTTCTCGATGGCCCCGAGATGAGCTTCCAGGGCTTTTTTGTCCGGCTGGTGATCGGCGGAGGCGGGATCTCTTATCGGGCTAAAAAATAAGATATTAACCTATGGAAAGACGAGATTATATCCTCGATGAGATTCGGAAATTCGGTCAGATGGTGCTGGGTTTGATGGGTAAACTTCAGCGGCTGAAAGAAAACGCCCTTTACCATACTGCCTATTCGATGGCCGATCAGGAGTTTGAATCGGAAGCCGGTTTCAGCCTTCGGATGCTCAGCGAAATGGATCGGGAAAACCTGGAGGCATTCCTGAAGAACCATCCCGAATTGTCGGTGGAAAACCTGGAACTTCTGGCCGATCTGATGATTGAAATTTCCGATGATCCTGGCTGCAACCAGAGAAACTTTCTTGCAGTTGCCAAAATCCTGATTGAAATTGCGATCGAAAGGGATAAAACCTGGTCCGCAGAGCGGATGGGCAAACTCGCATTTATTGAGAAAAAAGGGATCGGGATTTGATTTATTTGTCCCAGGGAACATCCAGAAATCTGACGGTCCCCGATCCGCTCACCCTGAGCAGAAGGCTCTGATATGGCTTGAAGACGAGTTCAACCGGAACGGTTTTTCCGGAGAAATTAATGCTGATTTTTTTTGTCAGTGTCTCTTCCGTGTCGGCCTGGCCATATTTGACTGGGTATTTGAACTCTTTGGCCACCGGGTGGGCGAAGAAGATGTACAACTCTTTGCCGTCCTGCCGTGCCCAGAACCATGGCATGTCCGGGCCTTCCACAAGGGGCCTGCCAGGCGCCACCTCCTGCCATTCGGACGAACTCAGCTCCTTCAGCCTTTTCACCAAGTCAGCAAACTCCGGATGCTTAACATAGCCGGCTTCCTCCGGCACCTGTTTCAGGCAAACCTTCATCCCATCCTCTGCCAGTGACACCATCGTCGTCAAAGCTTCATAATCCAGATATTTGGAATCAACATATAGTGCCGAAAACTTGCAATTCCCAACTTTAAGGACCGATGACCGATGACCGACGACCGTGGTTGACTTTCGTCCGTCCTCCGACGTCTGTCGTCCGTCCTCCGTCATCGGTCGTCCGTCCTCCGTC
>CAYQFT010000177.1:0-1792 GCA_964416825.1 uncultured Porphyromonadaceae bacterium | reverse complement strand
AGAGCTGAGAAATGGCATGTGCCAACTGACCAGACCGCTGACCGCTGACCGCCGTCTGCCGTCTGCGGTCTGCCGTCCTTCAAAAACTCCCCGTTAATCCACACCGGCTGCCATCCCCTGATCTCCTCCGGAACCTGCAGGTACCGGAGTTCATACTCACCCCAGGCCCATGGCAGCTGCTTCTCCTTCGGCATCTCGCCGGCGATCCAGGCGTCTTCGATCGGCAGGTAGATTGCAACATCGGACCAGGGCTTACCCTTTCTCATGTATTCCGATACGGTTTCGAGGTATTGATTAAATGCCGGTATCTCTTTCGACAAAGCACCGGCTTTACCTGCATGCACGGTGGCATAAAACGAAATGCTGTCGGATCCCTTTGTATTGAAAGGCATCCCGTGCCAGATCACCTGGTTGAGTCCATGGGCAAACAGGGCATCGGCAACGATTTTCAGGTCGGTGACCTTCTCTTCCCGCATGTGCTCCCGCGGCCAGCCATAGAGGCAGGTAAAGGTTTCCGCGGATACAATGTTCTTGCCGGCCAATGCGGCGGCTGATGCAACGATCCGGGTAAAGTAGGGCTCATAGAGCATGGCCTCCGACTCCGGAACATCCAGTGAGGCATAGGAGGAGATAATGTCGGTTGGCGATCCCGAGCACTGACCGCGGCTGAAGCCGCCCAATTCATGTGCCTTTTCAGTAAAAGGCCTGTAGAAGTTATTGATTGTCAGGTCCGATATCAGTTTCATGTAATCATAGCGCTGGCCGGCATATTCGGCCGAAAGGATATCCGATTCCATGCCGGGGACAATGTCATAACCATATCGGACTTTGAACAGAGAGTCGAACCCGGTGGTCCAGAGGTTACGTGTTTCCACTTCCCAGGAATCCACAAAAATGCCTGAAGGTCTTCCGGTTTTCATGGCCGGTTCCAGCAATTTCCCTGTACGGCCGGCATACCGGATGAATGCGTTCTTGTTCAGGTGGTCCACCACCAGTCCCTGCTTTGGATAGTCCCAGGAGGCAGTGATCCACTGCCGATAATCAGGTTCCCCGAATATTTTAACGCTCTCTTCCGGTTTTACCTGCAGATCCCCGAAGGGCCACAGCGATCCGAAGGTGAAATCCACGCTTAACCCCAGGGAATCTGCGTAGCCCTTACAATACCTCACAATTCCTCCCAACTCCTCACTCAGCCACGGTTGCCGCGGGGTAAGGTTTACGGTATCTTTCTTCATCCTGTTCAGGGGATACACAAAAGCGATCTCAACCCCGCCGAATCCGTTGGCCTTCAGCCAGTCGAGCTGGTCTGCCACATCCGCTTGTTTGATCTCCGAGGCAAACCACCCCCAGCGTGTCAATGGTTTTGAGGAGGTATAGTGGTCCTGCACAAGATTTTCGCAAGAAACCATTGACACAAGGCAAAAGATTAAAGGCGAAAGGCGAAAGAAAGACTTAAGAGTAAAGAAATTAAGATTCGGGGATGGTTGCATGGTTAACGGATTAATACATAAAGGTACAAAATTCCGGGTGGGCGGCAGGAGGTCGACTCACTGCGGCTGGCCTTGGCACTGCACCTCGCCCGGACTCATGACTAACTCCGCTCTTCAGAGCGGAGGACGCAGAGAGCGGAGGACGCAGAGAGCGGAGGACACAGCACGGGGAACTCTCAGATCAGACAGCATCCGGCGTATGGCACGTGCTCCGGAGATCATCCTGAGGGGTGGCTGTGTAGCACCGCGACTGCATGGCGCCACTACGACAGCTCTGCACCTCCCTTTGGCCCCTCCGCTCT
>CAYQFT010000176.1:5099-7000 GCA_964416825.1 uncultured Porphyromonadaceae bacterium | reverse complement strand
GTTGAGTTTAAACGGGACCCGCAGAAGGTCAGAGAGATGGCTGCCAGGCTGAAAGAAACCGTCTCCATGGAAGGACAGGCCCAACTACCGGCTTTGACGAACGCTCCCTCGAACCTTAAGCCAGGTGTTTCCTATAGCTATTATGAAGGCCGCTGGAGAAGACTGCCCGACTGGTCAAAGCTCACTCCACTCAAGTCAGGAACTATGCCTACCCCTGAGTTGCCGGCTGATCACAAGCCCGAATTTTTCGGAGTGGTTTATGACGGTTTTATCAAGATCCCTGCATCCGGAAACTATACCTTCTATGCTACTTCCGATGATGGTAGCACGATTAGCATTGATGACCTCCTGATCACCGACAACGACGGAGCCCACGGAGAAGCAGAAGAGGCAGGTTATGTGGCACTTGCAGCCGGATGGCATAAGATCAGGATTCAGTACTATAACGGGTCAACCGATCTTGCTTTTTCACTTGCGGTTGAAGGCCCGGGCCTTAAAAAGCAACCCATTCCTGCCGGATGGTGGGGAAGGGAATAAGAATTTGTTGGATGAATAAGAATTATTCCTATTTTTGATCCGAATTAAAAGCAAAATGAATAACAGTTTTCTGCACCGGACCCATCATCATCATCATTCGATGAAAGTGGCTATCCATGCAGAGAAGTAAGATATCGGAAGTATTAAACCGAAAAAGGCTTGCAGATCTGCAGGCCTTTTTTTTTGAAATCGAATGAATAATTATGCAAACATTACGAATAGCATTGCAAAAGTCGGGCCGGTTGAGTGAGAAATCGATTGAGATGATTCTGGAGGCCGGGGTTGACCTGACCAACGGAAAAAGGACGCTCCTGGCCCGTTCGGCAACCTTTCCGCTCGAGATACTGTATCTCCGCGACGATGATATTCCGCAGTATGTTGCAGATGGTGTGGCAGATGCAGGGATTATCGGTGAAGATGTTCTCAGAGAATCGGGATATAAGCTCGAGATCCGGGAGAGGCTGGGATTCGGCCGGTGCCGCCTGAGCCTGGCAGTGCCGAAGGAGGTCTCTTATAGCGGACTGAAATGGTTTGAAGGCAAGCGGATTGCAACATCATTTCCTAAAATTCTCCAGGAGTTTCTTGATGAAAAAGGAATCCGGGCAGAGATTCATTTTCTGAACGGTTCTGTGGAGATAGCGACCGCCATTGGACTCGCGGATTGTATTTTTGATATCGTCAGCTCGGGCAGCACGCTGGTTAGCAATGGGTTAAAGGAGGTGGAAACGGTCATGGAGTCTGAGGCTGTACTTGCCTGCACACCGGGGATATCGCCCGAAGCCTCCGCGATCCTGAATGATTTCCGTTTCCGTATCCGGTCGGTTCTGGCTGCGCGGAATAATAAGTATATCCTCCTGAATGCCCCGAATGACAAGCTCGATGAGATTTGCAGTATCCTGCCGGGCATGAAGAGCCCGACGGTGATGCCGCTGGCAGCCGAGGGGTGGAGCTCGGTTCATTCGGTCCTGAGTGAAAGCGAGTTCTGGAGTATAATTAACCGGCTCAGGGAGGCCGGTGCTCAGGGGATTTTGGTGATCCCGATTGAAAAAATGATTATCTGATCAACCTATGAAAATAATTCTGAATCCGCCCCGCGAACAGTGGAAGCATTTGCTGATGCGTCCTGCTGAGGCAGATACCGGCCTGGAAGGCAGGGTCTCTGAACTGCTCGGACAGATGAGGGAAGGGGGCTGGGATACCGTAGCCGCCCTGACCCGGCGTTTTGACGGATATGACCCGCAGCGTGCGGGTATACCGGTGGAAAGCATTCATTCATCGGTGGCTGAAGTGCCTGAAGGTTTGAAACTGGCCATTGCACAGGCTGCACAAAATATCCTGACCTTTCATGAGGCCCAGCGACGGAC
>CAYQFT010000176.1:3902-4999 GCA_964416825.1 uncultured Porphyromonadaceae bacterium | reverse complement strand
CCTCTGGGCGGGGCTCAGGCAATCGCAGCCATGGCTTACGGTTTAGGTTCAGTGCCTAAAGTTGATAAACTGTTCGGTCCGGGTAACTCATATGTTACCATGGCCAAACAATTGGTGAGTCGCGACGGGGTAGCCATTGACATGCCGGCCGGCCCGTCGGAGGTAGCTATCATCGCCGACGATTCGTGCTCGCCGGCATTCGTTGCCGCCGATTTATTGTCGCAGGCAGAGCATGGCCCCGACAGTCAGGCGCTCTTTATAACCTGCGACTGGGACCTGGCTGAGCAGGTCCGTGACGAAGTAGAAATTCAACTGCAAAGGCTCCCGCGGAAGGATATTGCACGAAAGGCATTGGATTCAAGCCTGATCATCGTGGTTCCGGAAGAAGAGGAGCTGATCAGCCTGGTAAACTCATATGCACCCGAGCACCTGATCATTTCAACCCGCAATTACCGCGAATTGTCTGAAAAAGTGACGAACGCGGGATCGGTCTTTCTCGGTCCCTATACCCCAGAGAGTGCCGGGGACTATGCTTCTGGCACCAACCATACCCTTCCTACATCGGGTTATGCACGAGCCTACAGCGGACTCTCGCTCGACAGCTTTATGAAAGCCATTACATTTCAGGAACTTACACCAAAAGGTCTTCTGGGAATCAGCGACGCCATCATTAACCTGGCCCGGGCGGAGGGGCTGGAGGGGCACGCCAGGGCGGTCCTGGTCAGAGCTGCTGGCCAACGCTCTGTAGAGACGGATCATTATCCGTCTCTACGATTGTTGCCGGTTGCCGGTTGCCGGTTGCCGGTCAGGAAGAATATCCTAGGGTTAACACCTTACAGTTCGGCCAGGGATGAGTTTTCGGGGATGGAGGGTATTTTTTTGGATGCAAACGAAAATCCCAACGATACGGGGTTGAATCGTTATCCCGATCCGCATCAAAGGAAGCTTAAAGAAAAGGTAGCCGCCTTAAAGGGGGTAAATGAGGATCAACTGTTCCTGGGCAACGGAAGCGACGAGGCCATTGATTTACTGATACGGATCTTTTGCGAGCCAGGCCGGAGCCGGATTATCACCATGAGCCCAACCTACGGAATGTA
>CAYQFT010000176.1:0-3802 GCA_964416825.1 uncultured Porphyromonadaceae bacterium | reverse complement strand
TCCTCAGGTTCGTCAGCGTTGAGTATTCTTGCCGATTATCCCAACCTTGTGGTTCTGCAAACGTTCTCAAAAGCATGGGGAATGGCAGGCGCACGGGTAGGAATGGCATTTGCTGACCCTGAGATAATCTCACTCATGGACAAAGTGAAGTATCCGTACAATCTCAGTACGCTGGCGCAGGAGGCGGTCCGTAAGAAGATTGAGGAGGCAATTGTTCCCGTAGGGGCGTCGCGGCGCGCGCCCGTTAACAGGGTTGATGAGGTTGAGAAGGTTGAGAAGGTTGAGAAGGTTTTGCAACAGACAGCTGTAGTTCAGATTGTTGCAGAGCGTGAGCGGCTGGCAGATGCGTTAAAAACAGTTCCCTGTGTGGAGAAGGTTTTTCCGTCGGATGCCAATTTTTTGCTTATTAAGGTGACAAATGCAAAGTCAATATATAATTATCTTGTGGGTCAGGGCATCGTCGTGCGCGACCGATCAAGTCAGCCATTGTGTGAGAACTGTCTCCGGATCACTGTGGGAACCCCTGAGGAGAATGATGCGGTGGTGAAAGCGCTCGGTGATTATAAAGACAATCAGACCAAGAGACTATAAGACTATAAGACTATAAGACTATAAGACTATAAGACTATAAGACAGTATGACTATCAGAACAGGAGGCATCGCTCAGGCGAAACCGGTAACCGGCAACCGGCAACCGGTAACCGATCTTAACCGGCAACCAGCAACCAGTGCCATCAAACGCATTCTTTTCATCGACCGCGACGGCACCCTGATTCAGGAGCCTGAGAATGAGCAGGTGGATAATTTTGAGGAGTTCCGGTATTTGCCGGGCGTCTTTACCCAGCTTGGCCGGATTGCCAGGCTGCTGCCTTATGAGCTTGTAATGGTGACCAACCAGGATGGCCTCGGAACGGAAGCATTCCCCGAGAGTACTTTCTGGCCCGTTCAGAACCGAATGGTGGAAACGTTTGCTCAGGAAGGAATTCACTTTTCAGCGATTCATATCGATAAGAGTTTTCCCGGCGATGGTCTGGATACCCGCAAGCCGGGAATAGGAATGCTCATGAACTATTTTAACGGCGAGTATGATCTGGCCCGATCCTTCACCATCGGCGACCGGACTACGGATATCCAGCTTGCCAGAAACCTTGGCTGCAAGGGAATCTATATCGGACCGGTTGAAAAATGGAACAGCCGGGTGAAGCCTGGCGACGAAGAGCATTGTGCTCGTAAGGTTTCTGACTGGAAAGAGATTGCTGATTATCTGATAAAACTGGAGCGGTCGGCCATAATCGAGAGGAAAACCAAAGAAACCGATATCCGTATCGAAGTGGCTTTATACGGTGATGGCCGCTCGGATGTTTCAACCGGGATCGGTTTTTTCGACCACATGCTGGATCAGCTTGCCCGCCATGGCGGTATAGATCTGACGGTTAAGGTCAATGGAGATCTGGGTGTGGATGAACATCATACGGTGGAAGATACTGCAATCGTACTGGGACAGGCATTTCGCCAGGCCTGGGGCGATCTCAGAGGGATGAACCGGTATGGTTTCGTTCTTCCGATGGACGATGCCCAGGCTGCTGTTTCCCTTGACCTGGGCGGCAGACCCTATCTGAGCTGGAAAGCAGACTTCAAACGTGAAAAGGTGGGTGAGCTCCCGACCGAGCTTTTCAGCCACTTTTTCCGGTCCTTTTCCGATGGGGCCCGATGCACCCTCCATATCGAAGCAACCGGTGAAAATGAACATCATAAAATTGAAGCAATATTCAAGGGTTTCGCCCGAACACTTAAACAGGCGGTGGCGCAGGATGGGGGGGATGCGATACCGAGCACAAAGGGGACAATATAAATGGCCTCGCTGCGGTCGGCTAACTGGCTCGGCTCACGCCTCGCTAATTGGCTCCCTGCGGTCGCTAATTGGTTCGCTGCGCTCACTAATTAGGCTCTGGCCCAATTAGCGCGAAGCGCCAATTAGCGAGGCGTGAGCCGAGCCAGTTAGCGACCGCAGGGAGCCAATTTTTAATTACAATATGATGAACTTAGTACTAATCAAATACAACGCCGGCAATATCGGTTCAGTAGCCAACGCCCTGGGCAGGCTGGGGCTTGAGGCAGTGGTGACGGATGATCCGGCCATAATAAGCAGTGCGGATAAGGTGATCTTTCCGGGAGTGGGGGAGGCTAGCACAACCATGCGATATCTGCGCGAGAGCGGCCTCGATCGGGTGATTCCATCCCTGATTCAGCCCGTACTTGGTATTTGCCTTGGAATGCAGTTGCTGTGTTCCTGGTCAGAAGAGGGCGATACCAAAGGCATGGGCGTTTTTGAAGAAAAAGTCAGACTGTTCCGGGTAAACGAAAAAATACCCCATATGGGCTGGAACTCAATCACATTCACTCCGGAGGGACTTTTTTCCGGACTGACCTCGGGTGCCTATGTTTACTTTGTTCATTCCTTCTATGCAGAAACCGGAAAGCAGACGCTTGCAACCTGCCGGCATGGTATTGAATTCAGCGCGGCAATGAGGAATGCCAATTTTTATGCAACCCAGTTTCATCCTGAAAAATCAGGAGAAGCCGGACTTAGGATTCTCCAAAATTTTCTGGACTTATGATAGAAATAATACCGGCAATTGATCTAATTGAGGGTCGCTGCGTCAGGCTCAGCAAAGGTGACTTTACCAAGGTGACCTCCTATTCCGATGATCCGGTTGAGACAGCCCGTTCATTTCAGACAGCCGGGGTCAAAAGGCTGCATGTAGTGGATCTCGACGGAGCACGCAGTGGCGCTCCCGGAAACCTGGAGGTGCTAAGAAAGATTGTAAACAGCACCAGTCTCCAAATCGATTTTGGAGGAGGAATCAGGACCCGGGCTATTCTTGAGGAGGTTTTGAAAGCTGGTGCAACCCAGGTGAGCATCGGCAGCATGGCAGTTGGCCAGGCGGAAACCCTTCAAAGCTGGATTGAAGAGTTCGGACCGGAACGCTTTTTCATCGGCGCTGATGTCAAGGGCGAATGTATCGCATACCACGGATGGCAGGCGGAATCGGCTATCCATTGGCGCGAGTTTATCGGCCGGTGGATGGGAGCCGGGATTACTGATTTTTTCTGTACCGATGTGGAGCGCGACGGAGAGCTAACGGGCCCGGCCATCGGATTATATCAGGATATAGTAAAACAGTTTCCCGGGATACGGCTCGTTGGAAGCGGCGGAGTCTCATCGGAAGAGGACATCCGGGCTCTTGATGCCATCGGGATTGAGGCGGTGATTGTGGGAAAGGCCATATATGAGGGAAGGATAAGAATTGCGGACCGACGACGGACGACCGATGACCGATGATTTACGATTGCTATTGTGCCCGTACGGGCGACCTGCGGTCGCCCATCATGAATGAATAAAAAAATATGCTAGCCAAAAGAATCATACCGTGTTTGGACATCCGCGACGGGAGGACTGTGAAGGGGGTGAATTTTGTCGGGATCCGGGATGCCGGGGATCCGGTGGAACTGGCCGCCCGTTACGCCCGTGAGGGGGCTGATGAGCTCGTTTTTCTTGACATCACGGCAACACACGAGGAACGAAAGACTTTCCCTGGCCTCGTCCGGAAGATAGCACTTCAATTGAATATTCCTTTTACGGTGGGAGGCGGGATTAATAGCTTTGAGGATGCAGTCATGTTGCTTGAAGCCGGAGCCGACAAGATCAGCCTCAATTCAGCCGCAGTGAGGGATCCCACCCTGATCGACCGGCTGGCCCGGGATTTTGGGAGCCAGTTTGTGGTCCTCGCCATCGACGCAA
>CAYQFT010000175.1:0-7127 GCA_964416825.1 uncultured Porphyromonadaceae bacterium | reverse complement strand
CAGCGTGCTTGGTTCGACAGACATCAGTAACCCCGGCCTTCAGGCCGGGGACTCAGCCATGTGGTATGAGGCAGCGTGCTGGGTTCGGCAGACATCAGTAACCCCGGCCTGAAGGCCGGGGGTTCAGCCATGTGGTTTGAGGCAGCGTGCTTGGGTTCGACAGACTTCAGTAACCCCGGCCTTCAGGCCGGGGATGATGATGCCACAGGTGAGGGTGGGTGCCTTCAGGCGAAAACTTAGAAAACTTTCTAAACAAAAATAGTTTCCCGTTGTTCAATAGTTTATATTTGCGCCCTCAATGGTGCTGTAAACTATGGACGAAAAACACAACAACTTCTTTATCAAGGTCTTCGAGCTGTATAACAAGTTCGGGATCAAGAGCGTGACCATGGACGATGTGTCGCGCGAGCTTGGGATTTCCAAGAAAACCCTGTACGAATGCATCGAGGATAAATCCGAGCTGGTGAAGCACGTGATGCAGATGGTTTATAAGTTTCATGGTGAGAAACTTGAAGCGATTGCTGCTTCCGGCCTGACAGCTATTGAGGAGTTGATGGAGGTGAACAGGTATATGACCAATATGGTTAAAGAGCTGAATCCTACGTTATTATACGATCTAAGAAAATATTATCCGACGCTTTTCAATGAACTTATGGAGGAGCAGCGGCGGCGCATGCATGAGGCAATTCTGAATAACCTGCAGAAAGGCCAGGAGCAGGGGCTTTACCGGAAGGACATGAATATCGAAATAATCTCCAAGCTTCACATGACTCGGATGGAGTATCGGTTTTCACATGACTCATTCATTCTTAACGACATAGATTCTGTCCAGGTGATGCGTGAAATCTTCATTTATCACCTCCACGGTATTGCTAACGAACAAGGAATTAAAATTTTAAATGATAAATTAAACTCTCAATGGATATGATTACAATCAGAAAAATGGCTTTTGCCCTGATTCTGCCCTATCTGTTTATCAGTGCGGCAGGAGCCCAGGTGCAGGAGTTTACCTTAAAACAGGCTCAGGATTATGCGGTTCAGCATAATTTTCAGTCAAAAAACGCGGTGATCGATATCGCCCTGGCCGATAAAAAGATACGCGAAACCCTTGCCCAGGGCTTGCCCCAGGCAGAGGCGAGCATCGGGTATACCAACTTTATCCGTCTGGCAACCCAGCTGATCCCGGCCGAATTTTTCGGCGGAAATCCCGGCGAGTACATGGAGATCCAGTTCGGTACCAAGAACAACGCCAGCGTGCAGGCTCAGCTGAGTCAGCTGGTGTACAGCGGTTCCTATTTCGTGGGGCTGAAAATGTCGAAGGTGGCCCGCGAGATGTCGAACCTGCAGCTTGAACAGGTTAAGCTTGATGTTAAGCAGGCGATCACATCGGCCTATATTCTCTGCCTGGTTGCCGAGAAGAATCAGGAGCTGATGAAGGAGACCATCACCACGATGGAAGCACTGGTGAAAGATTCGAAGGCGATGCAGGGAACCGGTTTCATGCAGGAAACAGATGTCGACAAACTGTCGCTACTGCTTTCCGACCTGAAAACCAACCAGCTCAATGCCGCCAACCAGATCCGGAACGCTTACTCCCTGTTGAAATTCAATATGGGGCTCACTTTCAAGGATGAGATCCGGCTGACCGACAATCTCGACCTGTTATTGATGGCTACGGACCCGGCGGGTTTGCTGGCGCAGGAGTACGACCTTCGCAACAACGTTTCCTTCAGGATGATGACTGCACAGCAGGACCTGGCGAAACTCCAGATTAACCTGGCGAAATCGGAATATCAGCCGGTGGTTACAGCTTTTCTCTCGCAAACTGAAAACGCCCAGCGTAACGAATTCAACTTTTTCAACTTTGATCAGAAGTGGTTTCCAACCTCAATTTTCGGAGTTAATGTTGGAATCCCGATTTTCAGTTCCGGCAAGCGTTACTACAAGGTTCAGCAGGCTAACCTGAACTTCGAGAAATCAGTGAATACCAAGCGGCAGGTAGAAGAGAGCCTGGCATTGGGCACCCTCACCGCCAGAAATAATTTCGAGGTATCGGTTGAAACTTTCCGCAACAAGCGTGACAATTTCGACCTTGCCCGGAAAATCTACGCCAAAGAGCAGATCCGGTACAAGGCAGGCGTTGCCTCCACCACCGATCTGAATCAGAGTTACAACCAGCTTCTTCAGGCACAGGGAACGTACCTGGGGACGATGATGGATCTTTTTACGAAGAAAATCGAATTGCAGAAAATGTATAATCAATTATAGTGAATAGTGAATAGTGAATGGTGAATAGTTGGCCCTACTAATAACTAATCACCATTCACTAATCACCAATCACTAATCACAAAAAAAATAAAGAACAAAAGATGAAAAAAGTAATTATTCCCATAGTAGTACTCACCCTCTCCCTGGCTTCCTGCCAGCCGAAAAGGACGGCCGATACGGTTACTGCCGAGATTGGCAAAACCCGCACTGAGATTGCCGCGCTTACCCAGAAGATTGAAACGCTGGAAGCCGAGCTGGTAACCTTGCAGCCCGAAAAAGTGGAGAAAACCGTGAAAGTGGGCATTAGTGCCGTCACCCGCAAGGACTTTGCCGACTACATCATTTCCAGCGGCAACGTAGAGGCAGTTAAAACTGCCTCCATCTCCCCCGAAATGAGCGGAAAGATTGAATCCATTCCGATTAAGGAAGGCCAGTGGGTGAAAAAGGGCCAGGTTCTGCTGAACCTCGATTCTAAAGTGATGAAGAACAGTCTGGCTGAATTGGATAAAGGTTATGAAATGGTTGTTACCCTTTACAATAAGCAAAAAGAGTTATGGGATCAGGGTGTGGGATCTGAGATGCAATATCTGGAAATAAAAAACCGGAAGGAATCCATGGAGCGTACCCGGGAAACTCTCAGCTCACAGATGGAGATGACCAAAATCGTTGCTCCTTTTGACGGAAGAATTGAAAAAGTATTGGTGAAGGCAGGCGAACTGGCTACCCCGGGTCGCGGTATCATTGATCTGGTTAACCTCGACAGGCTCTATATCAACACCGAAGTTTCGGAATCTTTCCTGTCCACGGTCCGCAAAGGGGATACGGTTGTGGTTGAGTTCCCGAATCTTCCCGGCGTTACTAAAATGGTTCCGATTGCATTCACGAGCAACGTGATCAATCCGCAGAGCCGGACCTTCCCGATACGTGTTGAGCTGCAAAACAGCAAGGGAGAGATCAAGCCGAACATGCTGGCCAGCCTGAAAATCAGGACCGATAACCAGCCGCAGGCCATCATCGTTCCTACCAGCGTTATCCGTCAGGATGTCGGCGGTTCCTATGTATTTGTTGTTGAGGGATCGGGGAATTCAGGGATCGCTAAAAAGACCTATATCAAAACCGGCAGCTCGGACGGTGTGGATACCGTAGTAAAAGAGGGGCTCACCGACAGCGACAGGATCGTTAGCCTCGGTTATAATCAGATTAAAAACGGAACGCTGATTACCTGGTAATCAGAATAAACCAAGGGAATTCATACAAAATGGAAGACCAGAAAAAATCCACGCAAAGGGAGTTTAAACTAACCACCCTGGCACTAAAAAATAAGAGCACCGTATACCTGATCGTTGCGATGCTGACCATCTTCGGGGTCATATCCTATGTGACGATGCCGAAGGAGCTTTTTCCGGAGATCAACTACCCGACTGTTTTTGTTCAGACCGTTTATCCGGGTAACTCCCCGGAGGACATTGAAAACCTGATCTCCCGGCCGCTGGAAAATGAACTGCAGGCTGTGTCTGGAATTAAAACATTGAAGTCCAACTCATTGCAGGACTTTTCGATGATTTTTGTTGAGTTTCAGACCAGCGTCGACATCAAGAAAGCGCTTGTTGAGGTGAAGGATGCCATTGACAAGGCCAAAGCGCAGTTGCCGAATGACATGATTTCGGATCCGATTGCGCAGAACTTTGATTTCAATTCCCTGCCGATCCTTAACGTAAACCTCTCGGGTGAATACAGTACTGTTGAGCTGAAGAATTATGCCGAATACCTGAAAGATGAGCTGGAGGGTATTAACGAGGTCTCGAAGGTTGACATCAGCGGTGTGGAAGACCGGAAGATTCTGGTTGAGATCGACCTGGCCAAAATGGAATCCCTGGGCATTTCTTTTTCAACCGTCGAGAACATCATGCGGATGGAGAACATGTCGATGGGAGGAGGAGAGATTAAAATCGGAAACACCCAGCGGACCGTAAGGACCATTGGTGAGTTTGAATCCATTGATGAGATCCGTAATATTATCATCAAGCAGGACCCCACCCTTACGGTCTATCTGAGAGATATTGCAACGGTTACCGATGGTTTTGGCGACAAGAAATCCGCTGCCCGTCTGAATGGAAACCCGGTTGTTACCCTCAACGTGATAAAAAAATCAGGGGAAAACCTGATATCTGCGACTGAACAGACATTTGCCCTGATTGACAAGGCCATAAAAGAAGGGGCCGTGCCCTCCGACCTTCGGGTCGATTATACCTGGGACCAATCGGAGGGTATCAAGCGCCAGCTCAGCGAGTTGGAGAACAGCATTCTTATCGGGATGATTCTGGTTATCACCATTCTGTTCCTGTTCCTGGGGTTGAGAAGCGCCGTTATTGTAGGTCTGGCGATTCCGCTCTCCCTGCTGATCACCTTTGTGGTTCTGAACATTATGGGTGCCCAGATCAACATGATCGTTCTGTTCTCACTGATCATTGCACTCGGGATGCTGGTTGACGATGCCATTGTGGTGGTTGAGGTGATCCAGCGATACCGCGACCGGGGGTTCAGTAATTTTGAGGCGGCGAAGCTGGGGACCGGAGAGATTGCCTGGCCGATCATCACTTCAACCCTGACTACGGTTGTCGCATTTCTTCCCCTGATGTTCTGGGGCGGGATGATGGGTGAGTTCATGAAATACATGCCGATTACGCTGCTGATCACATTGGGGGCCTCCCTTTTCGTTGCCCTCTTCATTTCGCCGGTTCTGATCTCCAGTATTGACAAAGGCGAGCATACTCATGAAAAGCCGCATGCACAACGCAGGGTTTACATTACCGCCGTCATTCTGATTTTTGTGGCTGCCATCCTCTATTTCATTGATGTAATGTGGATTGCCAATTTCCTTGTGCTGTTTGCCATTCTGATGGTCTCGCATCAACTGTTCATGAAACAGATGGCTTACTGGTTCCAGGAAGTTTTCCTGATCAAACTTGAAAACTTTTACGACCGCTTCATCCATTTCAGTCTGGGCGGCAGAAAGCCGTTTTGGATTATCGGTGGCGTTGTACTTCTTCTCATCATCAGCATAGGCATGTTTGGCGCCCGACATGGTGAAACCCGTCTGTTCCCCCTGAATGAACCCTCCATGGTGAACATACACGCCGAGCTGCCGCTTGGAACGGATATCGCCGTTACTGATTCGGTAGCCCAGGTAATGGAAAACAGGATCAAGGAAGTGCTCGGGTCCAACATGGACCTGGTGAAATCCCTGCTCACCACAGTTGGAACGGGCGTTCGCCGCGACGGTGAGTTTGCCACGGGGGAGACTCCGCACCGGGCAATGGTCTCGATCAATTTTGTGGATTATGAATATCGGCATGGTGTTAAAACCTCAGAGCTTCTTCGAAATCTGAGTGATGCTTTTGTGGGCCAGTATCCGGGTGTGAATTTCTTCCTTGAGAAAAATGAGTCGGGTCCGCCCACGGGTAATCCCATCAACATTGAGATATCCGGAAAGCAGTTTGATTTGCTGCTTGCCTATTCCGATTCGGTTATCAACAAAATTGAAAACTCCGGTATTCAAGGAATTGAGGGTCTTAAAACCGATATTGAGCTTGGCAAGCCAGAGCTTCAGGTCCGCATAAACCGGGAAAAAGCCCAGCGTTACGGTCTGTCTACCCTGGTTATTGCCTCCACCATCCGGACGGCCCTTTTCGGGAAAGAGATTTCCGATTTTAAGGTCGGCGAAGATGAGTATCCGATCGAGATCCGTCTGGCGGATGCTTATCGTCATGACCTGAGCGCCCTGCTCAACCAAAAGATCACTTCGATGAACATGGCTACCGGCCAGATGGTTCAGGTTCCGATCTCGGCAGTGGCCGACTTCACCTACAGCACCACTTTCGGATCGGTTAACCGGAAAGATGTTGAGCGCGTGGTTACAGTGTACTCAGGTGTTATCGCCGGGTATAACTCAACCACGATAAACCGCCAGCTGATTGCGATGTTCAAGGATATGCCGCTGCCGGAAGGGTACAAGGTTTCCTTCACCGGTGAGCAGGAGGAGACTGAGAGCAGCGCCCTGTTTATGATTCAGGCGATGCTGCTGGTTATGGCGCTGATTTTTGTGATTCTCGTAACACAGTTCAATTCCTTTGGGAAAACACTTATTATCCTGACAACCATTGTTTTCAGTGTTATCGGGGTATTCCTGGGTTTATCCATATTCAAGCTCGATTTTGTCATCATCATGACCGGTATCGGGATTATATCCCTTGCGGGTATTGTGGTTAAGAACGGAATTGTGCTGATTGATTACATAACCCTGCTGAAAGCGCGCAAGCGTGAGGAGATGGGGCTTGAAGAAGGTGCACCGCTGCCAAAGGCCGTATCATTGGAATGCATTGTTGAAGGTGGGAAAACCCGTCTCCGGCCGGTTATCCTGACCGCCCTCACCACCATCCTTGGGATGCTTCCACTGGCTGTGGGTCTGAACATCGACATTGTTAAACTCTTTACGGAGTTGAAGCCCGGCATCTATTTCGGCGGCGACAACATGATTTTCTGGGGACCGATGGCCAACGCCATCATCTTCGGGCTCTTGTTCTCCACGATATTGACGCTGGTGGTAGTGCCGGTGATGTATCAGACGGCGCAGCAAGTGAAGATCAGGTTTACTCGCTCCGCTCGCTAAATGGTTCGCTTCGCTCACTAATTGGTTCGGCTGACGCCTCCCTAAATGGCCTCCCTGCGGTCGGCTAATTGGCTCCCTGCGGTCGCTAATTGGCGCTTCGCGCTAATTGACGCAATTGCCAATTAGGGCTTTAGCCCACAATTAGCCGAGCGCAGCGAGGCCAATTAGTGAGCGCAGCGAACCAATTATC
>CAYQFT010000174.1:5096-7334 GCA_964416825.1 uncultured Porphyromonadaceae bacterium | reverse complement strand
AGCGCACACCCACACTCACACCGACACCCACACCTACTTCGGGGGTGAGGTGGATGCGTGGGAAAAGAGAGTCATGTACAGGCAAGTATCCTTAGGTTGACGGCTATGGACCATGGATCCGCCCCTACAACGTCACGTTTCATGCGTTACGTTTCACGGGTCACGTTTTTCGCTTCACGTTTCACGCTTCACGCTTTACGTCCCCCGCCAGTCCGATCGCGTCCGCAACGGCCCGCATTCCATTGATGGTTTCCTGGATGATAAAGTCGAGGTCGCGGCCCATCATGAGGGCTCCTTTTTCAATGACTTCGCGGTTGGCACCGGCGGCGAAGGTTTTGATGTTCCATTTCTTTTTAACGGACTTGAGTTCCAGGTCGAGGATGGATCTGGAAGGCCTCACCAGCACGGCGGCGGTGACCAGCCCGGTGAGCTCATCGATGGTGAACAGGACTTTCTCCATGATATGCACGGGTTCGGTATCGGAGCAGATGCCCCAGCCGTGACTCACAACGGCCCGGATATATTCTTCTGGCCACCCGGCCTCTTCGAGGATTTTGCGTGTCATGGTGCAGTGCTGATCCGGATGCTTCTCATAATCAAGATCATGTATCAGACCGATAATGCCCCATTTCTCAGGGTCTTCCTGATAGATCGAGGCAAAATGGCGCATAACCCCCTCAACAGAGAGGGCGTGCTTGATCAGGCTTTCGGATTGATTGTACTGCCTGAGCAGGGTTAGTGCGGATTCGCGGGTGGGTAACATGATGTTAATAAGTGAGTTATATAGGTTATTTTAATCTGTTCCCTCAAGCTGGAAAATTGTTTCCACCTGAGTTTCGAATGCCCTGGCCATTTTAAGAGCAAGGACAGTAGAGGGGATGAAGCGTCCAGTTTCAATCGAGTTAACTGCCTGTCGGGATACTCCTATATGTTCAGCCAGGTCGGCCTGAGTCCAATTTTTTTTTGCCCGCTCAACCTTAATCGTGTTTTTCATCATCAAAATTGTATTTCCGTTTTGATATGAACAGGCCGATAAAATAGAATATCGCGAAATAGGGCACAATATGCCGAAAGCTCCAGTCCTCTGGATTGAGAGATATGACCAGGTCCAACAATCCAAGTGTCATAATCATCAGAATTCCCAGAGAAAATGCTATGACTGTCGCTTCCATCTGAACCCGCACCTGCACTTCATCTAAAGATGACACCGACTTAATCAGGCTGAAAATGAACAGTGCAAACGCGAGCACAGGGACAAGGGCTAAAACAATTCCCAATGCTGATTCTGGTGACCACTTTTTAATAATCAATAAGCAGGCGGTATAGGTTAAAAGCCACAAGCCTGCGATTATCAGGGTCGTAGTGCCGGATTTCTTTTTTGTCTTTGCCATTTGATCGGTATTTGAATAATGGCATAAAGATAAGTAAACATTCCAAAATGTAATGTTAGCTTGACAAATTAAGCTAGCTTATTTGGGTTGCCTGTAGCTGGTTCGGCCGGCGCAAAGGCCGGCCCGTACATCGGTTGCCGGGTTTAGCTTAAAAGTTGCCTCGGAGCGGAGCCCCTCCCTGGTCGAGGGAGGGGTTGGGGTGGGTAAGTATTGCTATTCACCATTCACCAATCACTATTCACTCTTAAAGAGCTACGGGTTCTTCTCATTGATCAGATAAAGCGAATGATCTTCAACCTTGTAGTACATCGGGGCGATGGTGACTTTAGGGTATCGCGATCGCAGTCGCTGGGTTTCGCTGAGCAGAAAATCGATTTCATTGCCTATCTCAAACATGGGGGAAAAGTGCATAAAATGTTCAGCGGCCCAGGTGCGGTCCCATCCGGCGTTTTCCACGAGCCCGTCGATGAACTGATCCTTTCTGGCATGGAGGTTCACCATGGCGCACTGGCTGTGCCCGATCAGCGCCAGATGTTTAACCTTGCCAATCGCAATGGCATAGGAAACTTTAAACTCGCTGTATCTCAGGTTTCCGCCGCCTGAGCGCAGGATGAAGGAAAAATTGTTTGGAATCCGAAGCTGGTTCCGGTTATCCATGCACATCCCGATCAGGAGCTGTGCTGAGGTGAATTCTTCAAGAGGCCTGTCCAGGTTATGGAAATCCAACAATAAGCCAATGGGCGTATCACGATATTCGGGGGGAATATCTGTTTTTTTGGTTACGGCGACTAATCGGTTCATCGGGATAAATTTAACAAATAACGCAGAAAGACGGAGAATGTTGAAG
>CAYQFT010000174.1:0-4996 GCA_964416825.1 uncultured Porphyromonadaceae bacterium | reverse complement strand
TAATTACCACCTTGCCTCGGGCATGGCCGGCGGAAAGGTAGCGCATGGCGTCAGGAGTCTGTTCGAGGGTATAGCTCCGGTCGATGACCGGCTTGATGGTTCCTTCCTGAGCCAGTCGGGCGATGAAATCCAGATCTGATTTATCGGGTTTGGCAGCCAGGGCGAGCATTTTTCTGGAGCCAAACGAATACAACCATCCGAATAACAGGGCCTTGAAAACTTGGGTCAAGTCTCCGCCCACCATCACATAGCGGCCACCGGATTTCAATAGTCGCTTGCAGGCAGAGAGGGGATAATTCCCTCCGATGGCCAGGATGAGGTCGTAGTGTTCAGGTCTCCGGGTGATATCATCCTGCGTATAATCAATGACATTCCGGGCACCGAGTGAACGGGTCTGTTCCACATGGTCACTGCCGCAGACGGCAGTCACTTCGGCCCCGAAGTGGTTGGCAAGTTGGAGGGCAAAGGTCCCTACACCGCCGGCACTGCCTAGCAGCAGGACTGTTTGCCCCTGTCGGATGTTGCCCTTATTGCGCAAACCCTGGAGGGCGGTTACGGCAGCCATCGGCAGGGCTGCCGCCTGCTCAAAGCTTAGCCCGGCGGGCTTATGAACTAAAAATTTTTCCGGGGCCACAGCATATTCCGCGAAACCTCCAAACCCACATCCGGCAAGGTCGCCGATTACTTCATCCCCGGGCTTGAAACCCGAAATATTCGTTCCTACGGCCTCTATTGTTCCCGCAATATCAGCTCCAAAAATCTTTTTCTTCGGGATGAGTCCCATTTTCATGGATCGGTAATCGGCTGCATTCACTGAAACCGCATGAATCCGGATCAGGACTTCGTTGTTTGCAGGACCGGGCTTTGCTACCTCGGTACAGATCAGCCTTTCAGGTCGATTTTTCTTGTCGTAGATTATCGCTTTCATGGTTTATTCATTGCTATGGTTTTCATGTCGACTGGCATTTTTTCGATCGCATAACGGAGTGCGGTGCGGGGCATGGTGGCTTTATTGCGGATGACGAACTCAAACACTTCCTGCTGATGGGCTTCGGCGGCGGCTTTTAGCATCCAGCCATAGCCTTTCTGCACCAGGTCGTCGGAATCGTGGAGGAGGAGGGTTGCGATTTCGAAAACATCCGCCAGAATTTTGCCTTTTGCTGCCGGGATGATGAGGGTGACGGCCGCGGCCCGGCGCATCCAGCGGTTATCGGACTGGGTGAATCGTTTGAGTTCGGAGAGAAAATCGGGATAGAGCATGATGAACTCGCCGACTGTGTGGTTGCAGAGCGTGTCGCAGGCCGCCCAGTTGTTCACATACCGGGAGATCCAGCGCTCGAAGGTTACAAAATCGGCCGGCACGAATTTCTTTTTCAGCCGGTCCGACCAGTTGCAGGCGATGACGGTTTCCTCCATCAGGCCCGATTTCATGAGCTCCTCGCAGAGGGCAAGGATCTCTTCTTTTGTACTGCCTTTGAGTTGGCGAAAGTATTCACTTCCGATTTTCCGTGCAGCGGAATTGCTGAGGCCGTAGAATTTTACGGGTTCCTTGAAGTAGCGTTCTGCGCCGGCTTTCCACACGGGATCAGCGGAGCGCTGGAGTTGGCTTCGAAGGGAGGCTAGGAGGGTTGACATGCAGTCTGATTATATCCACAAATGTTCACAAATAAGCTCTCACAAATGTTCACAAAACCGGTTAAACTAAAAATGATCGTTTTTGGCCAAATCGTCAATCGACGATTCTCAACCGTAAATCGTAAACCTTCAGTCTTCTCCGGGGTCGTCTTCAACGATGGCATAGTGGTAGCTATCGGTCCAAAGCCCGCGGATAGGGAGGTTTTTTCTATACAGACCTTCACGGGTCATGCCGGATTTTTCAAGGACCCTGATAGAGCGGAGGTTTTCAGTGGCGACGCCTGCTTCGACCCGGTGCAGGTTGAATTTCTCAAAGCCTGCACGGATGAGGGTTTTGCACACTTCGGTGGCATATCCCCGGCCCCAGAAATCGGGGTAAAGCTTGTAATACATCTCGCCCTGGCGAAAGCGGTCGCAGGAGAGACTCATTCCGGCCAGACCGATGATTTCGCCGGTTTCCCGGAGGATGATTTTCCAGGCGTATTTTCCGCGGGGTGTTTCCTTTTCCGCCTCGATGGCGGGGCGCATGACTTCGCGGGTTACTTCGATGGATTCCGGGATGCCGAGGGTATTGAACTCGTCAACTTCCGGCACCGAATGGAGCCGGTGGATGTCATCCAGGTCGGCCCAGGTGACTTCGATGAGGTTGAGGCGGGGGGAGGAGAAGTTCATGTTGCTGGTTGCTGGTTACTGGTTACGGGTTAGGCCGGCGCTGAGGCCGGCCGGTACACTCGTTGCTGGTTGCTGGTTACTGGTTGCTGGTTATTGGCTCTGAGGCTTCCTCGGAGCTGGGCCCCTCCCTGGTCGAGGGAGGGGTTGGGGTGGGTACGTTCGATGGGTTATTATTTGGGCCAGAACTGTCATTCCTGCGAAAGCAGGAATCCCTGAATCAAGAGCATTTGCGAGGGGATCCTGACTTTCGTCAGGATGACAGAGCACCGCGTCACGATTTTCGTTTCTTAGGATCCATTTTGTGATAGTCCTTCAGGACCTTCCCAAAAAGTTTGTCCTTTTTACGTTTTTCGGCTGCGGATGTTTCAAAATAGGCCTGTTCCCGGCGGAGTTTCAGGTAGTTTTCGTAGGAAGCTGCGTCGATCCGGCCGTCGTCAACGGCCGCCAGAACGGCGCAGCCCTGCTCGGAGGTATGGGTGCAGTCGGCAAAGCGGCACTCCTCCCCCAGCGAGAGGATGGCGTTAAAAGTCTGGCCCAGGCCCTCGCCGGCATCGGCGATCCCCACTTCGCGCATTCCGGGGTTGTCGATCAGGATACCCCCATTCTCAAGCACGATGAGCTCGCGGTGGCTCGTCACATGGCGTCCCCGTTGAATGGTTTCGCTGATCGGCGCGGTCTTCATCAGGTCGCGGCCCGACAGCCTGTTGAGCAGGGTGGATTTCCCCACTCCGGATGAACCGAGCAGGCAGTAGGTTTTTCCCTTGAGGATTAAACTGTCGATGGTATCGAACCCGCTTCCGGTCTCGTTGCTCAGGGTTACGATGGGTACATTTTTAACCCGATGCCCGACATTGGCGGTAATCTCGTTCAGTTTTTCCTCCGGGATGAGATCGGTTTTACTCAGGATAATGATGGGTTCGATCCGGGATTCATAGCAAATGGAGAGATATCGTTCCAGCCGGTTGATGCTTACATCGCGGTCAACGGCCTGTACCAGGAATGCATAATCGATATTGGCCGCAATCACCTGGGTTTCCCCGGCATGGCCTACTGCCTCACGCCTGATCACCGAGAACCGCGGGAAGATGGCCTGGATGATCGCCAGATCCTGATCAAACACGGTGAGGGCAACCCAGTCACCGACGGCCGGGAAATCCTCCCGGCTCTGCGCGGTGAAGCGCATGTTTCCGGTGATCTCTGCGTCGAATTCCCCGTCGGAGGTTTTTACGACATATCTTTCTTTGTGCTCAATGATCACACGTCCCACTTCAAAGCCTTCAAGACGGGCTGAAGTGCGGTAGTGGTCGAGGGCAGGGGTGTAGCCGAGGGATTCGAGTGTCATGTTGCTGGTTGCTGGTTGCTGGTTGCTGGTTAGGCCGGCGCTGAGGCCGGCCGGTACACTCGTTGCCGGTTGCCGGTTACCGGTTGCCGGTTATTGGCTCCGAGGTGGCCTCGGAGCTGAGCCCCTCCCTGGTCGAGGGAGGGGTTGGGGTGGGTATGTTCGGATGTCATCCTTTTTTTTTATCAGCTCTTCTATGTAGCTGATAGTTAGCTCGATGCCGTTGGATTCTTTCAGTGTACCAGCCAGAGCGGCTGCTTTTTCCGCATATGCGGGATTGGAGAGGCATTCTTTGATGGCAGTGGTGAGGGCGGCGGCGGTCAGCTTTTTGAAGGTGCAGGTTGGGGGCGCAATGCCGAGATGAATGGCTTGCTTTTGGTTGGCAAACTGGTCGCCCATGAAGGGAAAGATGGCCTGGGGGATGCCGGCTCGGACCGAGGCGGCCAGGGTGCCGGTGCCGCCGTGATAGACGATGGCCGACAGGTGCGGGAAGAGCTTTTCGAAGGGGATCTCATCCACGAAAAGAATATCGGGATTAGGCGATCCTTTCAGTCCGGCCCAGCCTTTGGAGATGATCAGCCTCCGGCCGGTGGTTCGGCAGACCTCGTCGAACATCTGGGTATATTTTTCCGGATCGGCGATCGGGTTGCTGCCGAATCCGATGTAGATTGGTGGAGTTCCCTGATTGATAAAGGATTCCACCGCTTCGGGCAGCGGTTTCCCGGATGGCAGCAGCATAAAGCCGGTCTGGGTCCATGGAAAGGCGACGCCACGGCTCACCGGGCTTACCTCGGGGTCGGAGGCCATGATGACCTCTTCGCCCATCCAGTGGGCCCACACGTCGGTGATAGGCGGCAGGCCCACGCTTTTCCGGTACCTGTTCATGTACCCTTTGGAGAAGCTGTTGATCACGCTGCGGCCGAAGCCGAACATCATCCGGTCTTTGGCGGGAGCGTCAGTACCCGCACCCAGGATGACCGGGTAGTACGCGAGCAGGCGGTAGGGTATTTTAAGGATGTCGGCCGCGGTGTGCACGCCCATCACGATTCCGACTCCCAGGATCAGGTCGGCATCGGGGACGAGCTCCGGCACCTTGCTCATCTGGTCAAGGGTGAATTTTTTTCCCTCTTTCGGCGATATTCTGACGGCCACCCCTCCTTTCTGTTTCTCCGGATTTTCCCGGATTTTCTTTTTGATCTCAGGCCCAAAAGCAATAAAATCAACGGAATGACTGGTTATTAACTCTTCATGTTCTGGCGGTGCCAGGATCACGACTTTGTGTCCCCGGCTGATCAGGCCGGTGGCCAGGGCTACCATGGGCTGTACGTCGCCGCGGGTGCCGAGGATGAT
>CAYQFT010000173.1:0-7493 GCA_964416825.1 uncultured Porphyromonadaceae bacterium | reverse complement strand
AAGGGCACAAGGGCACAAGGGCACAGGGGCACAGGGGCACAAGGGCACAAGGGCATAGGGGGGTGTGGGTGTGGGGACGAGGTGTGTAACAATTGTTACAAATTAGCTCGATATTCAATGGTAGCTTTGTTGCGAAAAGGTTGTATCTTTTTCCAAGGTAAAAGTTATCATGAGATTTATCCAATATTTAATTCCTCCGCCGGCCTGGAGATTTCCTGTGATACTGGCTCTTGGCGTGTTTGCCGGGCTGTTCGGGTTTTCCTTTTATGTATCGAAAGCATGGTCGTACCTCTCGGATGATCCCAAAACCTGCGTGAACTGTCATATCATGGCACCCCAATATGCCACATGGACTCACAATTCACACCGCCAGTATGCCAATTGCAACGACTGTCATGTCCCCCATAATAATATTCTGAACAAGTATTTTTTCAAGGCTAAGGATGGAATGAGGCATGCCTCTATGTTTACACTGAGGCTGGAACCCCAGGTGATTCATATTAAGGAGGCAGGGCAGCGCGTGGTCCAGAACAACTGCATCCGGTGCCATGAAAACCTGCTAACGGATGAACCGATTGCAGACCTGACCCTTCAGGCCCACCATAGCCGGATGGACCGGCAGTGCTGGAGTTGCCACCGGGAGACTCCGCACGGAAGAGTAAACAGTCTGTCCAGTGTTCCTTATGCCAGAGTGCCGCTTCCTGAAAGTCCGGTTCCCGGCTGGCTGAAGACCATCATTAAAAACGAAAACTAATTTTCATATGAAATCGATTCCTGATCTTTTAAAGGAGAAGCCCTGGCTAGGATGGGTCATGTTCTTTGGCACCCTGGTCATTGTTTTTCTCCTTGGACTGGTTGCTTCCTCGATCGTTGAGCGCAGGGCGGAGGCCAGCTTTGCCTATACTCCCAAGAACCAGTTTTCCCAGTTTGAACCGAACAGCGCAGTTTGGGGCGAGAACTTCCCGCGGGAGTACCAGTCGTACCTCGAGACCTCCGACACCACTTTCCGGAGCAAGTTTGGCGGCTCAGACACTCATGACATGCTGGCCGAAGATCCGAGGCTGGTTGTACTATGGGCCGGCTATGCCTTTTCAAAGCAGTATAATCAGGGTCGCGGGCATCAGTATGCCCTGAGCGATGTGCAGCAAACCATCCGTACCGGAGCACCCGGGCCCGGGAAACCCAGTCCGCAGCCCAATACCTGCTGGGCCTGCAAGAGCCCGGATGTACCCAGGCTGATGAATGAACAAGGCATCGCTGAATTTTACAAGGGAACCTGGGACACCAAAGGGGCTGATGTCACTCATTCCATTGGCTGCGCCGACTGTCATGACTCGAAAACCATGAACCTGCACATTTCCCGCCCGGCCCTGATCGAGGCGTTTGAACGGCAGGGCAAGGATATAACCAAAGTTTCCCATCAGGAGATGAGGAGCCTCGTTTGCGCGCAGTGCCATGTGGAATACTATTTCGACAAGAAGAAAATCGAAGGGGTTGCCTACCTCACTTTCCCCTGGGATAAGGGAATGAGCATGGACTCGATTGAAGCTTATTATGACAAATACGGATTTACCGACTGGACGCATTCCATCAGCAAAGCCCCGATGCTGAAGGCCCAACATCCGGATTATGAATTATTCCAGATGGGAACCCATGCCAGCCGGGGGGTAGCATGCGCCGATTGTCACATGCCTTATAAAAGCGAAGGAAGCCAGAAGTTCACCGACCACCATGTTCAAAGTCCGCTCAATAACGTTGCCAACTCCTGCCAGGTTTGTCACCGTGAAGAGACCGATAAACTGGTTCAGGATGTATACGTACGTCAGGAAAAGCTGCTGGAGAACCGCGATAAACTTGAAAAACTACTGGTGCAGGCCCACGTGGAAGCGGGCAAGGCATGGGAGCTGGGAGCCACTGAGCCGCAGATGAAAGAGATTCTGTCGGGAATCCGAAAGGCACAATGGCGCTGGGATTTCGCAGCCGCCGGGCACGGGAGTTCCTTCCACGCTCCGGTTGAAACCGCCCGCATAGTGGCCTCCGGGATTGAGCTGGCAGGCAACGCCCGGGTAACCCTTGCCCGACTTTTAGCTACACTCGGCTGGAACCAGGAAGTCCCTTACCCCGATATCGATACCAAGGCGAAAGCGCAGAAATATATCGGGCTGGATATGGATGCATTGAATGCGGAAAAGAAGGAGTTCGTTGATAACGTGTTGCCGGGGTGGAAGAAGTAGGGCACAGGGGCACAAGGGCACAAGGGCATAGGGGGGTGTGCGTGTGGGTGTGGGTGTGCCCGTAGGGGCGCCCGGTGGGCGCCCGTGATTCGCCCGGTGGGCGCCCGTGATTCGCCCGGCGCGCGCCCGTTCTGCCCACGCCCGACATTTACCCGTTGAAAAACGAATATTAATCATTCAACCATGAAACACATAATTACAGGGTTATTTTTCGCCGGAATGGCAACCATCAGCGTTTCACAAAATCCTGTAGAGACGGATTATGATCCGTCTCTACGGATATCCGCAGAACTTCGGCCGCGGACGGAATACAGCCATGGATATTCAACCCTGGCTGCACGGGATCAGAAACCATCCTTGTATACCAGCCAGCGGACGCGGCTGAATCTTGATTTTACGATAAACAAGGTGCAGACCCGCGTATCCATGCAGGACGTCAGGATCTGGGGCAATCAGCCGCAGCAGGTTGCCAATGAGGATTTTGCTGTTTCCGTTCATGAGGCCTGGGCTGAGACACCCCTGATAAAAGACCTTTCGGTGCGGCTTGGAAGGCAGGAACTGAATTACGATAACAGCAGGATATTCGGTAATTCCAACTGGAACCAGCAGGCCCGGAGCCATGATCTGGCTTTGCTGAAATACAAAGGTTTTGTTGAGGTTCATTTTGGGGTTGCTTACCACGAAAGCGGAAACAGGAAGAATAATTTCTATGCCGGACCCGATGCCTACAAGTTTATGCAGTTCCTCTGGATGAACAAGAGTTTCGGAAACCTGAAGGTCAGCGTACTTGGAGTGAATAACGGATTACCGCTGAATACGTTGAACGGCAAAGGGGAAATCACCGATCAGGAGATCAGGTTTAACCAGACGGTTGGATCGTATGCCGAATACAAGGCTGGAAAGCTGAGCTTTGCAGGCAATGCATTTTACCAGACCGGCAGGCTTGTAAATGGAAAAACCCTATCGGCCTTTGAATATCTGCTGGAAGCAACCTGGAAACCCGGTGAATCATTTACCCTGACTGCGGGGTTCGAAGAGCTGTCTGGAACCGATGAGGCCGATTTTGCCACCAAGGCAAATTCATTTTTACCCCTCTTCAGTTCGGGCCATATATTCAACGGACACATGGACTATTTCTATGTGGGAAATCACACGGCAACCGTTGGACTCCGGGATCTTTTCGTTAAAACCAGGTACCAGATTAAGGGCATAAATTTCGGGCTCGATATACACCAGTTCTGGGCACAGGCTGACCTGAAAAATTCTCCTGATAAAACACTCGGCACTGAACTCGATTTCTACGCCGGCTATAAAATAAATGAGGTAACCGAACTCAATTTCGGCTATTCCCATATGCTTCCCACCGAAACCATGCAAATCCTGAAGGGCGGCAGCACCGATGCCACACAGAACTGGGCGTGGGTGATGGTTACCTTCAGGCCGGGGGTTCAGGCACTGGATTGAGCAGGTGGGGAGGAGAAGTACAGGGTTTATTTCACGAAGTAATAGGCTCGCTGACGCTCGCTAATTGACTCGGCTTACGCCTCGCTAATTGACTCGGCTTACGCCTCGCTAAATGGTTCGCTAACGCTCACTAATTAGCGCGAAGCGCCAATTAGCGACCGCAGGGAGCCATTTAGTGAGCGTCAGCGAACCAATTTGTGAGCGGAGCGAACCAATTATTCGTAATTTGGCCCCCATGATACCCGTACTGATTATCGAGGACGAAGCTTCCCTGAGGAAGTCTATGGTTACCTACCTGGAGTCGGCCGGATATGCCTGTACGACAGCAGGATCCTACCATGAGTCGCTTAAGGTGATCGACCTGCATGATTATTATTGCGTGCTGGTGGATCTGGGTTTGCCCGACGGCGATGGACTTTCGATAATCAGGCTTCTCAAGGAAAACCAGTCTCCCTGCGGGATCATTGTGGTATCGGCCCGCGATACGCTGGAGGACCGGGTTAAGGGACTCGAAACCGGCGCCGATGATTACCTGGTCAAACCGTTTCACCTGTCGGAATTGAACGCCCGCATTCAGAGTGTTATCCGCCGCACCCGCCGCGGAGGCCAGATCAACATTACCTACCGGAGCCTGGCCGTGGATCCTGAGGGAAAAACCGCAACCTTATCGGGTGAGCCGCTGGAACTGACCAAGAAGGAGTTCGATATCCTGGTTTACCTCCTTACAAACCGGACTAAGGTGGTTACAAAGGATTCCATAGCGGAGCATATCTGGGGAGATAATTTCTATGGCGTGGAATATTCCGATGCGGTATACACACACATGAAAAACCTGCGCCGGAAACTGGAACAGAAAACGGGAGAGATCTGGATACAAACAGTCTACGGTATGGGCTATAAAATGGAGGAGGAATCATGAAACTGCTCAGCCTGACCTCCTTTTACCTCGCAATATTATCCCTCATTATTTTCTTCCTGATGGGCAGCGCCCTTTACCTCACCCTGCGCTCGGTGAATGACAAGGACACCGATGAGAGGCTCCTCCTGGAAAAGAGCCAGGTGCTGTCCAATCCTGAATTTTTTCTCGTGGCGACCATGGGGAATATCCCCTTTTACGAGCATCTGTCAACCCGCGCTGTCAACGTAATCCCTGAGCCTTCCTATTTCTTTTTCGACAGTACTTTTACGGATACGATTTCCGGCATCCGGTCGCAAGCCCGGTACCTTAGGTTTTACACCAGAGCTCAGGAAGATCCGGTCGAGTTTACCCTCCGGCATAATAAACTGTCCTACATGGAACTTTTCAAAAGGGTTTCCATCGCCACTACCCTCCTGTCCCTGATCTTTATAACCCTACTTTTTCTTCTTAACCGGTTTATTTTCATACGGTTATGGAGCAGTTTTTTTGATACGCTTAAGTCGGTAAGATCCTACGACCCCGACCAGCAACCACTCACGCTCCCCGATTCGGGCATTGTGGAGTTCCACACCCTGAACCGCACGATTGAAAAAATGACCATCAGGATTAGCGAGATGTACAGGAACCTGCAGGATTTTACCGCTCATACCACCCATGAGATCCAGACCCCCCTGGCCGTAATCCGCACCAAAACAGAGCTGCTTCTCCAGACTCCCGGATTGAGTAAGGAGCAGCTGGAGTTAATCGGGTCAATTTCTGATAACAGCCGGCACTTGTCGCAGCTTAACCGCTCACTGTCCATGCTTTTCAAGATCGGCAATCACCCGGCCTCTGAAAATAACAACTTCCCCGCATCCGATTACATCAACCAGGAACTCGAGAATCTGGAAGAGGTAATCGAACTCCTGAATATCAAGGTTACCAGGCAAATAACTGAGGGGGTGGTTATCCCGATTGACCCTGCTATGGGTGCGATACTGGTGCAAAACCTGGTTAAGAATGCTGTCGTTCATAACCTATCTGGTGGAACCGTGTCAATTTCCCTTCATCCGGGATCACTAACTCTGAAAAACAGCGGGAAAGCGCCTGCCCATCCCACGCAGCATTACTTCAAGGAGTTCGTTAAGGGGCCTGATTCCAAAGGGCTTGGCCTCGGGTTATCGCTCGTTCGTAAGATATGCCAGGCAACCGGAATCCCTGTGGATTACACCTATCGGGATGGGTTGCATGAATTCCAAATCAGCTGGGATGAAAAAAAAAGCTGAATTCGTGAAATCTTCAGTTTTTCTTCAGAATCGCACCCTACATTTGATCCGTAAATCAGATAGTAAGATAGTTTGTTGATAGTTTTGCGGGGGGCGTAGTGACCACAGATCACTACGCCTCTCTGCATTTCAGCAGTCAGGTAAGCGCAATGTCGAGATAGGGTCTGCTGATGTCAATTCCCTCTTTTTCAATACATTCCGGATCTTTTGCTCCAAAAATAATGTGTGAATAAAGCGGCTGGGAGAAGAAGCCTTTGGTAGCAGATAAAATGGGATCCCCTTCATAGCTTCCGATCTGAACCATATTGTATCCTGATTTTCTCGATTCCTGATAAATGTGCGTGATCAGGGCTTTCAGAATTTCAGGGTTCCGGTCCTCTACCCCATAATCATTAATCACTATTTCCCTGAAAGGCGATCCTGCTTTCGGGAGCCTGGGGAAACCAAATATTGGCGCAGCCAGGCTATAAACCAGCTTAACCATCCGGTATTGCTTCCGGTAGGCCATTACACGGAGCTTCCGGATTTCTTTAATGTCCCAGGCCGAACAGGTCCCCACGATCCTTCCCTCCGATTCCGCAACGAAGTAATCCCCGATCGTAAACCCTGGCCTCCGGGCAATGATCTTCGTAAGATTATCCTCCGTCATCACTGGCCCGAACAGCCTTGGCCGGTATTCCGCATCGAGCAGCCTGGCAATGTGAGGAAGGTCATGATCGGTTGCCCTCCGGATCTTATAGCCCGATCGGTTCCGTTTCCTGAAAGTGATCAGAATATTGTGAATATGATTGATTCCGATTGAAAGGGAATAGGGAATGAACGGGAATTTCTGGATTTTCCTGCCGATCATCGGTTCGGTATTCCTGTTCCCCTTCATGGTTGTGGCGTACCCAAGCCCAACCTGGTCAAGAACTTCGCTGAAAAGCGGCTCGGATGCCTTGTAGAGCCACCCCCTCTTGCGGCCTTCGGGCCTGACATACATGTTTGCCAGGTAGCCGATTTCCCTGGGCAACCCATTTACATACAGCCACTTTCTGCAAACCATAATAAATCCAACCAACCGCTCATCGATAAAAAATCCAAAAGCCTTGTACGAATCAAAAAAAAGTTTGGGTACCGCAAACATATCGGGCGATCGGTCGAGGCACACCGATAGCCCTTCGGATTCCATGGGAGAATCAAGGAGTATGCTGAGCATTTCCTGGTTGTATTCCTCTCCGATTTGTTTTACAGACAATGGCATGATAATTACGATTTCCGGTTAACGATTTATGATTTACGATTCAGGGCGGTTTGGAAAAACCGGACTTTATCACCGGGTTTAAGTTGAGCCAGGATCGGCAGATCCTCTATGATTACACAGCCGATGCGGGTATAGCCTCCGGTAGTCTGACAGTCATTCAAAAGAATGATCGGCTTACCATCGCCGGGCACCTGGATAGTTCCGGGGATGACTCCGGATGACAGGATATCGGGCCCGTCCGTATGCTCAACCGATGGCCCTTCTAACCGCATTCCCATTCTGTCAGAATTGGGAGATACGGTGAATTCAGAACCCAGGAACGTACTTAAACCTTTTATTGTGAACCGGTCAGCCTCCGGACCCGGAAT
>CAYQFT010000172.1:0-7508 GCA_964416825.1 uncultured Porphyromonadaceae bacterium | reverse complement strand
CCTGATAACTCTCCGAATCTCTCTTTCATAGGCACTGTGAGGCTTTTGGCCTTTCAATATTATCAGATTAATTATAACATTGTAAAAAGAAACAATTTACGAATATCCTTAAAAGCAGAATCCCATGAGTCTAAAACTTCGGCTGATCTTAATGAATTTCCTGCAGTTTTTCATCTGGGGCGCCTGGCTGATTACGATCGGTGCCTGGTGGTTCCAGAACAAACAATGGTCGGGCACGCAGTTCGGAGCCATTTTTTCGACCATGGGCATTGCCTCGATATTTATGCCGGCGATTGCCGGGATCATTGCCGACCGCTGGATCAATGCCGAAAAGCTGTACGGGATGTTCCACCTGATGGGGGCGGTCGTTCTTTTCCTGGTTCCACAGATAAACAATCCGTCGGCTATGTTCTGGATCATGCTCCTGAACATGATGGTCTATATGCCTACCATTGCGCTGGCCATCACGGTTTCCTACACCAGCATGAAGAGCCAGAATATGGATATCATCCGGGAATACCCGCCCATCCGCGTATGGGGTACCATCGGATTTATTGTTGCATTGTGGGTTGTAAGCTTATCGGGACTCGAGACCTCCTCCTTTCAGTTTTATATCGCATCGGCCGCCTCGCTGTGCCTGGGACTCTATTCTTTTACGCTTCCGAAATGTCCGCCGCTGTCACGGGGACACAAGAAAACCTTTGTTGAAGCACTGGGCCTGAATGCCTTTGCCCTGTTCAAGTCGCCGAAAATGGCCCTTTTCTTTCTGTTTGCCATGATGCTGGGCGCTGCCCTGCAGCTGACCAATGCTTATGGCGACACTTTCCTGCACGATTTTGCCAAGGTGGATGCCTATAAGGATCTGCTGGCAGTCAAATACCCGGCGGTGATCATGTCGATCAGCCAGATGTCGGAAACCCTTTTCATCCTCACTATCCCCTTCTTTATGAGGCGTTTTGGAATCAAGAAGGTAATGCTGTTCAGCATGATTGCATGGGTTCTGCGCTTCGGCCTGTTTGCTTATGGTAATCCGGCAGATGGCCTTTGGATGATCATTCTGTCGTGCATTATTTACGGTATGGCCTTTGATTTTTTCAATATATCAGGCTCGATTTTCGTTGAAACACAGATAGATCCGCGATTCCGCGCCAGCGCACAGGGTCTTTTCATGATGATGGCTAACGGCCTCGGCGCTTTTCTGGGCAGCCGGATCAGCGGGATTGCCATTGACCGCTTTTTCAAGATCGGGGAGGATTATGATTGGCCCAGGATCTGGATTGCATTCAGCATTTATGCAGCGGTGGTTGCGGTGCTGTTCGCCGTTTTCTTTAAGCACAAGCACGATCCCAAAGTTGTAAGGCAGGCTATTTAATCCTGATAAACGCCTTGATCATCCCGGGGGTTCGAACACCCGGCCGGATTTCCCCTGAGGGGATAAACAGCATGTCTCCCAGCAGGGCAGCCGTTGTGGTAACAGGTGTTGCTGAAGGTAATTCGGAAAATGGTTTGACTTTGCAGGTCAAGGTGTTGTAAATCAGTACATCAGGTATAAATCCGGAATGTTTTTCCAATCCTTCATTTTTTATCCTGATGAGCTCCTGCTTTTCGGTTTCATTCGTGGTTTTGGCGATAGCATTCAATAATTCTTCCGTTTTGTTGAACGTTTCCCCGATGTCGCCTCCGAATATCAGGATATAATGATCTCCGATAGCTACGCCGGTTCCGGCCGACAGGGGCATGGGATCGCCCTTTGGCGTGGTGATCTCCCCGGCAGGTTCCCATTTGCGGGCGGAAGGTTTGTATTTCCAGATGGCCGAGCAGATCGTGGAGGTGCTTCCGTTTTTATACCGGCCCCCGATAACGAACAGGCAGGTGTCGCGGCCATCGCTCTGACTTACCACGACCGCGTGCGAAAGCGGCATGGGGATGTTTGGAAGCTTTTCCCAGATGAGGATATCTTCTTTAAGGTTGGCCGACCAGAGGGTTCGCACGGCTCCATCCGGACCCTGGCCGCCTGCCACATACAGGGTATTGCTGATCACTGCCGCTCCTGCGCTGCTAAGCGGTTCGGGAAGGGGAGTGAGCTGATTAACAACTACTTCGCCAAGGACGCACTCGAGGGAGAGGACCTGGCTAACCGGTCCGGCACTATTTTCGCCCCCTGCACAAATCACCCGGTTGTTGTAGGGCACAGATGCACTGTAGGCGACGGGGGCCGGTAAGCGGTCGGTTGCCTGCGCCCAGCGTCCATTGTTATACAGAGACGGTGTATAGACAAAGATCTCATCATGATATTTCTTAGTCCCTCCATTCCAGGGCAGCGTATCGCTGAAATTGGCTCCGCCGGCCAGGATCAGGTGGTTATGACTGAACCCGATGAGCCCGCCGGCCACGCCGGGCTGTACTTTTTCTTCCATCGCCGGGGGCAGCGGAGCGGCCTTGTCCCAGCTGATTTTAATGCCTTTCTGGGCCATGGTTGTGCCAGTCATGCCTATCAGAATTAATAAAAACCCGGTGATCCGATGCCTGCTCATTCTATTTGCTTGAATAGTCGAAGAATCCGATGGTCCGCAGTTCCTGAAGCAGGGCTGATCTTTCGCTGGCGCTGATCTGTTTGTTGGGCAGGCGCACAACACCGTTGGCAATGCCCAGCTCCTGCATCACGGCCTTGGCCGCTGAAATGTATCCGTATGATGCAATGATCCGGATGATCCGGATAGCCAGTGTCTGCATGGAGAGTGCCTTTGAAAGGCCGCCGCTGTCGAAGGCCTCGAAGAGCCGGTGAAAAAGTGGCGCCATGAAATTATAGGTGCTGCCGATATACCCCTGCGCCCCCAGTGCCCGGTTTGCCATAGCAATCTCATCGATTCCGGCCATGACGTCATATTTGCCATTTTCCAGCTCCCGTGCCATCATGAAATCCTCAAGGTCGTTATGGGTAAACTTGACGCCTGCAAGAGTCGGGATCTTTTCTGCGGCCAGCCGGAGGAACTGTGTCATCGGGGTGGTTATGCCGGTGAGAACCGGAATGTGGTAGTAATAGAAGGGTTTATCCGGTGCTGCGGCGGCAATGGATGCACACCAGTCGACCAGGAGCTGCGGGGTGGCGGGCTTTTGGTAGAAAGGTCCGGTAACCGACAGGCCGTGAACAGGGTTAAGTCCGGCTGCATGCCGGGCCAGCTCCTCAGATTCTTTACCCGACAAGTGCCCAGCGAAGATAAAAATCTTGAAATCAGAGCCTTTGGCAGCGTCACACCAGGCTTCGGCCATCTCCATGCGCTCATTTATGGTGAGATGGTACCCCTCTGAGGTGGTTCCGTTCAGGAATATCCCCCGAATCCCGTTATCCCGCAAAAAGCTGAAATATCGGGATACTACACCTGGATTAATACTCCCGTCAGCATGCATCGGGGTATGTGGCGCGGCGATTAGACCGGTGGTTTTTTCCATAGCGGGTAGTTTGAAGCGAAGGTAGGGAAAAGAATAGTTACTGGTTACTGGTTGCTGGTTACTGGTTAAGCCAGAACTGTCATTCCGGCGCAGGCGAGAACTGTCATTCCGGCGCAGGCCGGAATCCCATCCCTCGGAGCATCGGACGGGAGATTCCGGTTTACACCGGAATGACTTCAGAGCCAATAACCAGCAACCAGCAACCAGTAACCAGGCTTAACCAGCAACCAGCAACATTTTCCTGTGTATATTTGTTATCTATTGAAATTTAAACCCAAAAGCAATGTCTGAGCAACTGTATATCTGGATTGGTTTTAACTTGTTTGTGGTTTTGATGCTGGCCCTCGATCTTGGTGTATTTCACCGGAAGGCTCATGAGGTGAGCATGAAGGAGGCCCTCATTTGGAGCGGGGTTTGGATCAGCCTGGCACTGGTGTTTAACCTGATAATATACTTCTGGCGCGGACCTGAGGTTGGGCTGCAGTTTCTTACCGGTTACCTGATTGAGAAGTCGCTGAGCGTAGACAATATTTTTGTGTTTGTTCTGCTCTTTTCCTATTTCTCGGTGCCTGCTAAGTATCAGCACAAAGTATTATTCTGGGGAATTCTGGGAGCCTTGATCATGCGTGCGATATTTATAGCAGCAGGAACTACCCTGATCGACCGCTTCCATTGGATCATCTATATTTTCGGAGCTTTCCTCGTATTCACAGGTATCAAGATGGCTATGAACCAGGGTACCAAGGTGGATCCGGAAAAAAACGTGATGGTGAGGCTGTTTAAAAAGATTTTCCCTGTGACCAACGAATATCACGGGAGTAAATTCTGGATTCGTGAAATGGGGAAATGGACTGCCACGCCATTATTCGTTGTATTGCTGCTGGTTGAATTTACCGACCTGATCTTTGCTGTAGACTCGATTCCGGCCATTCTGGCCATCACCAAGGATCCCTTTATCGTCTATACCTCTAACGTTTTTGCCATCCTGGGTCTGAGGTCCCTGTACTTTGCCCTTGCCGGGCTCATGCATCTCTTTAAATATCTGCATTACGGCCTGGCGGCCATACTGGTATTCGTGGGCGCCAAAATGTTATTGACCGATATTTACAAGATCCCGATCGGAATCAGCCTGGGCGCAATTGTGCTGATTCTGTTCCTGTCGATCTTGCCTTCGCTGGTGCGGAGGAAGTGAGAGGTTGCTGGTTGCTGGTTACTGGTTACTGGTTACTGGTTGCTGGTTAAAGCCAGTTGCCAGTTGCCGGTTACCGGTTACCGGTTGCCAGTTACCGGTTACCGGTTAAAAGGAAAAGGTATAAAGAACGGGGTTTTGGCCAAACGACCTTATACCTCGCACCCTATACCTTATACCTTACAACCGGCAACCGGTAACCGGCAACCGGCAACTGCTTAAACCTTCTTCACCTTCACGGCGTTCAGTCCCTTTTTACCCTGCTCGAGTTCAAAGGATACTTCATCTTCTTCGCGAATGGGATCGATGAGACCGGTGTGGTGTACAAAATGTTCTTCATTGGTCTCGTGTTCTTTAATAAAGCCGAAGCCTTTGTCATTGTTAAAGAACTTTACTTTTCCGTACTTCATGATATAAAATTGATTTGATAAAAAAATGTTACTTGTTATTATACGGGTGATCGGCAACCACCGGTATGTTCTTTGCGAGCAGCTTATGAATATCTTTCAGATAAGCTTTTTCCTCAAAGTCGCAGAAAGATAGTGCGGTTCCGCCGGCGCCTGCGCGGCCGGTGCGGCCGATGCGGTGAATATACATTTCGGCTACGTTAGGCAGCTCAAAATTGATCACCATTGAGAGGTCGCTCACGTCAATTCCCCTTGCAGCGATATCGGTTGCAACCAGCACCCGTGTGCGGCGGCTCTTGAAATCGCCCAGGGCCTTGATGCGGGCGTTCTGGGTTTTGTTTCCATGGATGGCTTCCGACCGGATCCCGGCCTGATTCAGGCTGCGGGCAACCTTGTCGGCACCATGCTTGGTTCGGGTGAATACCAGCGCATTCCCATTTCCGGCTGTATTCAGTAGGTGAATCAGGAGGGCGCGTTTATCGGGCTTGCTAACAAAATAGAGAGACTGATTAATCGTGTCGGCGCTTGAGATCTGTTCCGTAACATCCACCCTTTCAGGCTTGTTAAGGATGGCAGAGGCCAGTTTGATTGCTTCGGGCGGCATGGTGGCCGAGAGGAAGACCGACTGGCGGCGCGACGGAAGGGCGGCAATGACACGCTTAATATCGTGGATAAATCCCATATCGAGCATCAGGTCGGCTTCGTCGAGGACAAACCATTCGAGGTTTCCAAGGTGTATGTATCCCTGTCCCATCAGGTCGAGCAAGCGCCCGGGGGTGGCAACGAGAACATCAACACCGCGTTTCAGGACGGATTCCTGGGCACGCTGAGGAACACCGCCAAAGATCACTGCGGTATGCAGTGCAGTATAGCGGCCGTAAGAGTTAAAACTTGCGCCGATCTGGGCGGCAAGTTCACGGGTAGGAGCTAAAACCAGCGCTTTAATCTGTCGCGGCCGGTTGGGTGGAGCAGGTTTATCCAATAATGACTGAATAATCGGTATCGCAAAAGCAGCAGTTTTCCCGGTGCCCGTCTGGGCGCATCCGAGCAGATCTTTATGATTGAGCAGGATCGGTATGGCTTGTTTCTGGATGGGTGTGGGGTGTGTGTAACCTTCAGATATTAAGGCCCTCTGAATGGGCTCAGCTAAATTTAAATTCTCAAAAGACATGTGATTGTTTTAATGAAGGCCGGTCGGGGCAGTATTCTGAAGAGAGAGGCCTTGTCGTGTGTAGAGTAGTATTAATTGGGTGCAAAGATATGGATAATAACAATACCAAATGCAAATTGTTTACCGGGATGCGTGAAGCGGGAAGCGGGAAGCGGAAGAGAGTGACCAGGGACCAGTGACCAGTGACCAGATAATTCAGTGGGAAGCATTGCGCATCAGTAATAAGTGTGTTACTTTTCCGCAAGGTTGAACAGCCGGTTACCATATGATCCAGTTGAAGGTCAAACGTACACCTTGTTTGGCAAAAATTCCTCTACAACCGGGTATTACCGGTTGATAGGCGAACTGGCGGATCAGATTACGGCAAGATGCAACGATCGGGAAATCGTGTTACGGACGATACGCAAGTACAGCAAAAGGAAACAGTTCCTGAAGCGGATGGTCCGTACAAAAGAAAATTCGAGCCTGATCTCTTTCATGATGCATCTTCTGAATGAATCCTTGTCGGAATATACCCAACAGGTTGATACCCATTTGCAGAAACTGGGATTCCGAAAGTACTGGGACAGGCAATTGCGAACAAGCCGCCAACAATATCATTTGTATATGCTTGAGATTGAGCTTACCAACCGGATCTATCAGCATAAATTTTTAAAATCCGATGTTAAAATAGCACTATTGCCCCATTGTCTTAAGGATTTCAGCACTGACTGTAAGTCCGAAACTGACGGTTTTGATTATCAGTGTAAGTATTGCTCAAAGAACTGTTACGAGCCTCATCTGACCCGCCTGCTGAAACAGTACGATATTGCAGCGTACATCTGGATGGGAGCCGACCTGAAGAAAAAGGCAAGAGAGGTACTTCAAAACGGACAGTCATTTGCAGTGCTGGGAATCGCCTGCATTCCTGAACTGACCATGGGAATGAGAAGCTGTGCGAAGAAAGGAATTCCGGCCATTGGTATTCCGCTGGATGCCAACCGGTGCGCCCGGTGGATGGGTGATTTTTACAGTAACTCGGTGAATATGGAACAATTGGAAGCATTACAGAATTGGAAACCTCTCGCAGATGCGGGCCCTGATCATTCAGGAATTTCAGATCAACCCTGAATTCCATCCGGTAAGCCTCAGGCTCGATTTTTCGTACCTTTGGGCCAACCCTCAAACTATTCATTATCCATGAAAAAATTCTTGTTGATTCTTGTCGCACTTTTTGCTGTTGCAGCACTCTCCGGTCAGGATATTACCGGTACCTGGAACGGAGTTCTGAAAGTCCAGGGCATCCAGCTTC
>CAYQFT010000171.1:0-7548 GCA_964416825.1 uncultured Porphyromonadaceae bacterium | reverse complement strand
ACGGTTAAATATACTGTTTTCTGATTGTTCAAATAGTTGGTATTTCTTGGTGTTTCCGGGGGGTTACCGGATACCTTTAACATCAAAATTACGCAAAATGAAAACCAATCTTTTGTTTTTTGCAGCACTTTTTCTGTTCAGTGCATGTCATAGGGAAGATGATTCCACCATTAAGCTTACCGGGATCGAATTCATCCCGAACTGTTATCTCAGCAATGGGGTGATGGTGGGTATGGATACGGATATTGCCGACACAGCCCTGCAGATGGCCGGGATTATTGTGGATAAGGGCATTGCCGAATCATGGGACGAGGCCTATAATGCCACTCTCAAGGGGCCGAACCGGGCGCTGCTAACCGTTGGATACTCAGTTGAGCGCAAGGATCTTTTCAAATGGGCCGGTCCCACAAGTCAGGGGATGTATGGCATTTTTGCCAGGGATAATTTCGATCTGGTTTATCCTATCAACATTTAAGCCTCCAAAAAGCTCAAATCCATTGCGGTTGTGAAGAACTGGCTGGAGACCACCACGCTTGAAGATCTGGGTTTTGAAAATTTGGTCTATTACGATACCTACGATCAAGCTCTGACCGCCTTCATGAACAAGGATCAGGAATTTATTGCCAGCGATTTTTTCCATTTGGTAAAAGCTTTGCCACAAGGGTATTATATGCAGGAAGTTCATGTGGTTACCCGCTACGTACAGTTTTTTATTACGTTGCTTTTTCAAAGGATGTTGCTGATGCAGTGGTAGATAAGGTTCAAAGTTCGATTGAATCCCTGATTGAGGACAAGACCACCATAACGATCTTGCGCAGCTATTTCGCTACCATGCCAACGGAAACCATTCCGGGTACCATTCAGCTTTTCACGGAGTTTGCTCCTCCCTACAATTATATTATAGGCCCGGCTGCGGAAATGAATATTGTGGGCTCAGCGGTGGATATAGTAAATGAAATCCAGTCCCGATGTGGTTTCGTTAACAAAATCAACATTAGCACCTGGACCGACACCTATGAACCCCCGCAGTATCTGCCCAACAGCGCTGTATTTACCACTGCCCGAAGTGCGGCGCGTGAATCAAAGTTCCAGTGGGTGGGACCGATTTCCGAAAACCACACCTTCTTTTATACGCTGGCAAGTTCGGGTTTGACGATTCAGACCCTCGATCAGGCCCGGGCGCTAAAAACCGTGGGAACCCCGATGGAGTGGTATACGCATGATTTTCTGATTGCCAATAACTTCAAGAATATCGTGACCACGGCCATCTCCTCACAGGACGCCTTTCAGGAGTTAATTGATGGTGAAGTGCAGGCCCTTCTGTTAACAGATGTAGATGTGGCCTGGCTGGCCAAAGAGAATGGCATTCCGATGAGCGATCTCTCCCAGCAGATGGAAGCCCTTAAACTTGATGGTTACGTTGCCTTTTCCCTCAACACCCCGGCCAAGCTGGTTAAGGAATGGCAAACCAACCTCGATGCCATGAAGGCGGACGGCACGTTTGATGCGATCTGGAAAAAGTGGAAAGGGAAGTGATGGGTGACTGAAGGCCCATGGGTTAGCAGCTTCAACCCGCTCATCGATTCTTTCAATCTTTCATTATTTTGATGATCTGATGTCCGTGATCCATAACAATACTCACCAGATAGACGCCTTGTGGAAGACCAGTAAGGTCAATCTTTCCGGATGATTGAACCGTGCGAAAAGATTTAAGCCTGCTTCCAAGTAGATCATAGATTTCAATAAGTGCCGGCTTATTTGCATAGATCTCATAGAGGAGGCAGTCGGTTGCGGGATTCGGGTAGAGCCTGCCCCATTCTTTAACAACCAATTCAGTTTTAGAATTAATCAGGTTACAGTTTAGGGCATACTCGAGAACTTCGTCTTTTCCGTCCCTGATTCCCTGGATGGTTGGGAGTACGGTATAATCCGGTATAATCCCGATCCTCTGGGTTTGAGTATAATCAGGGTAATAGATTCCCGACATAGTTGCAGTGGCAACTATACCACCGGGCATGTAGGTCAGGACATTGGGACCGTCGGCGCCTGCAGTGGTGCTTCCGATTTTAACAGCACCCGGGAACAGGTCCAGTCCCATGCAGGTAAACTCTGCCAGACTCAGCGTTCGTTCATTGAACAGAATGATTATTTTTCCGGGATAGGGGTTGTCGGTACCTTCACCGATGTAGAATTGATGCCAGAATAGCCTGCCCGGATAGGTGGGATCGGGTGATAAAAAGTTAGCCATGTGCAAGGGGGCCCTGAACAGGTGATTCACCAGGGGAAGCAGGGTCATTTGCGGATAACCCCTCAGATCAAAAATAATGGCGTCCGCACCCCACAGATCGTTGAACATGGCAGGAACATCTTCAACGGTCAGTCCCGGCATATAAACATATCCGAAATTGCATCCATTTCTGCCTGATCTGGTCTGCCATACCGGTGTGACTTTAGTGGATAAAAGGCTGAGGTTCAGCGAATCTCTTTCCAGTGTGAGAGTCTTTTCTTCAATACCGTTTGTTACGGTTACTGAAAAGGGACCTTCCGGACCCTTTATGATTATATCCTCGATGACCCGATCGATATTACATTGATTTGATCCCTGGGCGTATTTACGCAGGCTATCCCTTAAAACAGCCATCTCCACACCATCCATTTTTTTTACGATATCCCCAGGTGAAAGCCCCGTACCCGGCAGGGCCCTGTAAACAACCATTTCACCTTCGATATGCCTGACGGAAAAAGGAGGATATATTTCCCCGTACCACGGCTGGAACGTGGGACTTATCAAAAAGGAATGCGAATCGTTTATATTGACGGTAAATTCCCTGAAAGCCAGGTTATAGGCGAGAGCATCATCCGCATAAACAATTTTAGGGGCATTTTCCTTAAAAATCAGATCCCAATTCTTATCCATTAGGTTCTTATAAGGATAGAAGTAATTGATTGTGTTCCAATACCTGAAAAGACCCAGTATCCTTACGTTTTCCAAGGGATATGCAGCCCCCTCATAATAAAAACCATCGTGGGTGAACGAGAGTGTCGGAACCCCCTGCGGGTCAAGCATTACATCGACATAGACACTGTTTTGAGGCCTGAATCTGGCCCTTATGGTATCCAGGATAGTAGCGACATCTCTTGAAAAAACCGGATCCTTCATCCAGGAAATGTCTTTGGCATTGTTCAGACTATCAGGGATATCGGGCAAGGTTGCTGCACTCATCCCCATTTCTCCCGCCTGGTTGAGCATATTCAGCAAGGCTTGGTTGAAGGATGCGTTGTCACGTGCCCTTTTTATCGCGGTGAGCTGTTCCAGAAGCACATTGTCCCAATCCACCTCCCCTTTGGCGATACGCGTGTGATGGTACTTTGCAAACCCCCAAACCTTACAGGTATAGTACAACCGGTTCAGGTAGGCACTGTCATAGTTCTGGCCAAAGGCCAAACCGGTACCCGATACCAGAAGGATGACCAATTGCCATTTAAGCATCCACCCGAATGAATACAGTGATTTCATAAAATCCCCTCACTTTTGAAGTTGAGGATATGAAGTTAGGGAAAACCGGTCAAACTGCCGTTTACAATCGCTCCAGGATGTGCGCCAAGGTGAATCCAAAATAGTTGCCCAGCATATACCCGAGCACGCCGCCGGCAATACCCGTAACAATCACGTCCTTGTTCTTCAGGGCATTTGCGACAAGGGGCACGAACGGCGGGGAGAAAATAAAGGCAGTGGAGGTGATCAGGAAATTGTCGGCATCGATCCTGAATATCTTGGCAAGAATGATGTGGAGCACAAGAGATCCGAAGTAACACCAGGTGATAAAAAGAACCAGGTCCATCATCCCCTTTCCGAACATGGTACCTATATCGGCCATGGAGGCAACGGTCAGTGAGAAAACCAGGATCAGGTACATGCCAAGCTGAAAGGTTTTCTCAATCCGGTTGATCCGCCTGAACAGCGAGGCAATGATCCCAAGAGTTGTAATCGTTAAAATCGCCACGGCATTTTTATACGGCAGATATTCAGGGGGCACTAGCATACTCAGGCCGGCACCGATACCGGTGATAAGGACGCTCAGACCGAAAGCAGCCAGCAACTGCATCACAATACTCTTCTTCAGCATGCCGGAAAAATCATCAAGGCTTACAATCTCCTTCTCAACCAGCTCCCGATCCGTTGAATATCCGTTCTGTTCCTTGAATTTTGGAAGAATAGCCCTGAAAATTCTGGGGGCCAGGGTTATGAAGAACAGGACCAGGAAGGCGCCCACAATGATATCATAGGTATTGAGGACTACAAAACGGTCCGCATCTACGTTGAGCATCAGTTTGAGCGCCGCGAAATTCGGGGTGCCTCCGGTATAGATCCCTTCGAACATCCCGGCAAGCTTCCAGGTATCCGGAAAGCTATCCTTCCAGATAAAGAACCCGGCCGTCACCATAACAAGTCCCGATATCAGGGCCAGTATCACCGAAAGGAAGCCCTTTTTGGCATATTTCAGCCACCGCTTCATGTTTTGTGAGAAGAGCAGGAGCGGAAAGGCCAGGAGGATCGTAATCGTGGTGATCATATCCTGGATTCCCCCGATCCGGTTGACGGCAACATCCTCTTCAACCGCCTTTCCTTCCGAAATCATCAGATGAAGCGTCTCCTTGTCAAGGTTTGCTGTGCCCCGTTCCACCAGTGCCCGCTTATAGCCCTGACTGCCTTCCGGGAGGATTCCGACGGATCCGATGATGAGTCCGATCAGGTAGGCAATGACAATGGTCCCGAGTTTTTGAAACAGGGTCCATTTTTTACATAAGTATATGATAATCAGGGGGAAACCAAAATAAAACACCGTGAGGAGGAGGATCTTCACCATGGCCGTATTTTTTGTTTGAACCGAAAATACTAAAAGGTCCTTAGGTTACGTCATGGGGCATGCAAAACGGGTATAAATACCTATTATTTGATTTTCACAATTTCAACCCGCCGGTTTTTGGCTCTTCCTTCATCGGTCCTGTTATCGGCAACGGGTTTCTCCTGTCCCCACCCAATCGATGAAAGCCTGGCTTTATCTATTCCCTTGGCAACCAGCGCATTCATCACCGAATTTGCACGATCATTGGAGAGTTTCTTGTTGCTGGCGGCATCACCTACATTATCGGTATGACCTTCAATACTGATTTTGAGGTTTTCATTTCCTTTCAGCATTTCGAAAATCTGCTCAACGATTAAAAGTGATTCTTTTTGTATCGCCGATTTGCCTGTTTCAAAAAGGATGTTCAAGGCAATAAAACCATCCTTGTTGAGTGCATCCAGCATTTCATTGGCAGTAATCTCCTGCACCATTGGCTCCATCTCCAGAACATACAACATATAGTCGCTTGAATTGGTACAGGCAACCTTGATTTTATAAATTTTACCGTTTTTGGTTAATTCAAAATACCCATAGGTATCGTCTGTATAGATTTTTTTCCCGCCGATTTTCAGGATGGCATTCTGATAATTCTTGATGATTTGGAGGTAGCTGGGTTCTGTTTTCCCTGATTCCGGATCCAGACTGTACCAATTGTAGGTAAGATCCCCTTCGATAACAATATCTTCACCCTGAGCATTGGCAAAATCCAGCTCTTTGAAGTTCTGTGTGCATTCAATGATCAGGTATCCAGGCATGCGGGTAAGCAACGGATGATCCTTGCAACCTTCGCTGTCCTGTGCAACTGCAGCTGCAATACCAGTCAACGCCATCAGAATGGAGAGAAAAAGGGTTTTCATTTTGAGTGTGATTTTCGATAAATATCAGCATTTCTCTGAACAAAAAGCTATGCCGGCTCAGTTTACTTCGTGCGTTCCATCGGGCCTGAATTTTACAACCGGAGGGATTTTATTCCGCTCAAAAAGGTCGTAACCGGTTTTCAAATCTGCCCAGAGGCTGATCTTGTCTTTATCCCTAATGTACCGCGATTTTAAACCCTGATATTTGGTTTCGATCAAATGCGACGGGAAAATAGTCAGGCTGATCTCTTCCTGACCGGCATTGTAGGCTTCCACGAAATAAACATAGAGTTCCTTAACCTTATCGTCGGTAATTGGCAGGCACCCGGAGGTGAGGCAGCCTCCGTGGATGAAAATTTCATTGCCCAGATGGCCCTTTACTCCCCGGATGCTGTCGGATGCATTCGGATAGTTGATCTGCATCGATAAAAAATATTTACTGTATGGGTTCAGACCCGAAATGTGGTAGTACCCTTCCGGAACCTGCAGATCCTTGTAACGCCGCTTGGGTCCCACGGAACCCGAGACTTCACAAATGGGGAAATCCTTAACCTTGATAAAGGATGTATCGGAACTGTTTTTTGCCCATAATTCGATTTTTTTCTCGGTCTTGAAAGCCCGGAGGTATATTCTCAGACTGTCACGGGAGATAGAATTTGCTGCCAAAGCCTTATTCACGATCTTCTCCTTTTCCGCATAGGCCTGCCTGACCCGGGTGTAGTTCATCTGCTCTTCCCGGAATGTGCTCGAAGGGATCAACAGGTTCATGAGTAAAATGGAGAAAAGGGTGATCAGGATTCTCATAAAAATATCAGTAAAATGGCCGACAAAAATAGCATGATTTCCTAAACACCGGCGCCTCGTTCATTTCAATGGGATTTGCTTATTTAGTAAATTATTTATGCCAGAGGAAATTACCATTGCCCTGACGGGCACTACCGGCCACCTGGCCACTGCGATGCTCCCGTTGCTGGCTGGCAGGGGATATAAGGTAAAGGCACTGATCCATAAACAGATGCCGGCAGCTGGAGGGCAGAAACTGAATTTCATCCAGGGCAGTCTTACCGATGCACATTCGCTGGACCTGCTGGTGGCGGGCTGCCAGATCGTGATTCACTGTGCGGCCAAAATTTCCGTGTTCAGCGATAAAGATCCAACTGTTTATGAAACCAATTTCCAGGGCACCGTCAATCTCTTCAATGCGGCGAAACGGGCGGGAGTCAGGAGGTTTATCTACGTAAGCTCCATTCATGCCTATGACCAGAAAACACCGGATGAAAGCCTGACGGAGAATAGCCGGTATTGTGCGGATCATGCGCCGGGCTACGACCGGTCGAAACGTGATGCGCAGGCCTATGTTCTGCAACCCTCACCGGACCCGATGGAGGTAGTGGTCCTGAATCCTACCGCGGTAATCGGGCCGTTCGATGCGAAGCCTTCCTTGCAGGGCAAAGCCGTCATGGATATTTATTCAGGCAGGATTCCTGCACTGATCCGGGGAGGCTTTGATTTTTGCGATGTGAGGGATGTGGTAGCTGCCATAGTGAATGCAATAGCACAGGGCAGGGACAGGCACTCCTATTTACTGGGGGGAAAATGGTACAGCCTGGATGATCTGCAGAATATTATCAGGGGCATTAAGGGCAGCCGGTGGAGGATGCCCGTTCTGCCATTATGGGCTGCATACCTGGGATTGCCTTTTACCCGGCTGCTGGCCCTGATCAATCGGCAGGAGCCGTTTTACACCCGGGAATCCATCGAAGCCATTGCAAACGGGCATAAAA
>CAYQFT010000170.1:0-7713 GCA_964416825.1 uncultured Porphyromonadaceae bacterium | reverse complement strand
TTTCGATTTATCAGGGCGACTCATCGGATCCCCAATGGAGTTCCGCATGGAGGTGTCAGCCTCGATATTTTTGAACTTGTAATAATCCATGATTCCAAGGTTACCTGACCGGAAGGCTTCCGCCATGGCCAGTGGCACCTGTGCTTCAGCCTCAATAACTTTTGCACGGGCTTCCTGGGCTTTGGCTCGCATTTCCTGCTCCAGGGCGACGGCCATGGCGCGGCGCTCTTCAGCTTTTGCCTGAGCCACGTTCTTTTCTGCATTAGCCTGGTCCATCATCAGTTCAGCTCCGATGTTCTTCCCAACATCAATATCAGCAATATCTATCGACAGAATCTCGAAGGCTGTTCCTGCGTCCAGTCCCTTCTCCAAAACAACCCGAGAGATAGAGTCGGGGTTTTCCAATACATCCTTGTGTGAATTCGCAGACCCGATTGAGGTGACAATACCTTCTCCAACGCGTGCAAGAACCGTTTCTTCACCGGCGCCCCCTACCAATTGCTTGATGCTGGCCCTGACAGTTACCCTGGCCTTCACGATCAGTTCGATGCCGTTCTTTGCCACTGCTTTTACAGGGGGTGTATTAAGCACCTTAGGGTTAACCGACATTTGTACGGCCTCGAGAACATTCCTTCCGGCAAGGTCGATGGCGGTTGCCATTTTAAAATCCAGCGAAAGGTTTGCCTTATCCGCTGAAACCAGCGCGTTCACCACCAGCTGCACGTGCCCGCCAGCCAGATAGTGGGCTTCAAGGTCGTCCCTCTTAAGCTGAATGCCTGCTTTAGCACTGGTAATCAATGCATTAACAATAACCCTTGGCGGAACTTTTCTCCAGCGCATAAAAATCAGCTGAAGCAGGGATATTCTCACCCCGCTGATCAGTGACTGAAACCACAGCCCCAGGGGAACGATATACATCAGGATTGCAAGCGCAACAACTGATGCAGCGATGATTCCAATCAGATAAATCATGTTCGTGTCCATATTCTATTCATTTATTGGTTTAACAACAACATGGTTCGGTTCAACACCGATCACCTCAACGGGTGTCTGGTGGTCAATGAAATGGCCCAAGGATCTGCCTTCCACCCGGTCATTACCGATTTGAACGGTACCAGCAGGATTCAGGCGGGTGAGGGTTACTCCCTGGTCTCCAACCTTGATGCTCCAGTCATTCTCCTCTTTAACTTTGGATTTCATTTCGGTGCTGAGGGAAACCCGTTTCCAGGTTTTTGAGCGAAAAGTCAGAGCAATGGTAACTCCCATGGACACCAGAACTCCCAGCAGGACCAGAAAGCCCGTTGTTGAACCAAACATGGAAAATGAGAGAAAAACCGCTGCCCCCATCATCACCAGTGCCCCGATTCCAGCCACGCTGATACCGGGTATGACCAGCAATTCCAACAGGAACAGTACAAGACCCGCAAGGATCATCAGGATAATTCCAAATAAACTCATATCGGGATTTAATCTATGGTTACCTGCAACCCACGGTTTAATAAAGCATCACGCTGGAGCTTCAGTGCTTCGAATTCTCCCTTGCGGACGTCGCATTTGCCGTTATGGTGTGTAATAAAGGCACACTGTTCGGCCTGAACGGGATCATGATCGCAAACATCGATTAGTGAGTCGATAACATGATCGAAGGTATTAACATTATCATTGTGCAGAATCAGAAAACGCTCTTCCCCATGCTGGCAATCCGCCAGATGGTGGGAGTCGGGATTCTGCCTGGTAACATTTCGGCCCATCTGTTTGTTATTAGGGAACGCCAAAATAGAAAATTTTATTCACACTGCGCAAGGAGACTGTTAATAAAGTTCCGTTTGGCGGACAAATCCGATCCATAAAGAGTTGATATATTTGTTGTTTAACTAATCTTTAGCTATGTCAAAACTATCCACCGGAGACCAGGCTCCGCCTTTCAGTTTTACCGATTTCACCGGAAAAACAGTCAGTCTGTCGGATTTCTCCGGCAAAAAAGTGATCCTCTATTTCTACCCCAGGGACAATACCCCGGGATGCACGCTCGAAGCCTGCAGTCTGCGCGACGGGTATGACGAACTGCGCAAAGCAGGGTATGAGGTTGTCGGGGTCAGTGCCGACAGTGCCAAATCCCATGATGGATTCAGGGCCAAATTCAATTTGCCATTCAACCTGATATCGGACCCCGACAAGACATTGTGTGAAGCCTATGGAGTATGGGGTGAAAAAAAATTCATGGGTAAAAAATTTATGGGGATTAACCGAACCACCTTTGTGATTGATGAGAAGGGCAGGATTGCAGCGATAATCGACAAGGTAAATACCAAGGACCATTCAAAACAGGTTCTTGATTTGATGGAAAAGTGATCCGGTTTCTCCATTTTTGCATCTTAACTGCATCCATATTATAAGCAAACCTTAAGAAACATGGAAAAAGACAATTCAATTCAGAAAGAAAAGCAAAAAGCGCTGCAACTTACGCTTGAGAAAATCGAGAAAAGTTATGGCAAAGGCACCATTATGCGCATGGGTGATGATGCAGTTGAGGACATTCCGTTTATCCCTTCCGGGTCCATCAGCCTGGATATTGCTATGGGGATTGGCGGCTATCCGCGCGGGCGAGTCATTGAGATTTACGGACCTGAGTCCAGCGGGAAAACCACCCTGGCCCTCCACGCCATTGCGGAATCACAGAAAGAGGGCGGCATAGCAGCCTTCATTGATGCCGAGCATGCGTTTGACCGTTTCTACTCCGAAAAACTGGGCGTAGATGTGGAAAACCTGCTGGTATCCCAACCCGATAACGGGGAGCAGGCATTGGAAATCACCGATCACCTGATTCGTTCGGGGGCCATCGACATCATCGTGATTGACTCAGTCGCCGCCCTCACGCCGAAAGCTGAAATCGAGGGTGAAATGGGTGATTCCAAAATGGGATTACAGGCCAGGCTCATGTCGCAGGCACTACGTAAACTCACCAGCAACATCAGCAAAACGCGCACCTGCGTGATCTTTATCAACCAGCTCCGGGAAAAAATCGGAGTCATGTTTGGCAACCCGGAAACTACCACCGGCGGCAATGCCCTGAAGTTCTATGCTTCAGTCAGGATTGATGTGAGGAAAGTAGGGCAGCTTAAAGACGGCGAGGAGATGATCGGAAGCCGGACCCGTGCAAAAATCGTAAAGAATAAGGTTGCACCTCCGTTCAAAAAGGCAGAATTTGATCTCCTGTATGGCGAAGGAATCTCCAGGATCGGCGAGGTCATCGATCTGGGAGTGGAACTCAATATCATAAAAAAATCCGGTTCCTGGTTCTCCTATGGGGAAACCAAGATCGGACAGGGACGAGATTCCGTCAAAGCCCTTCTTGCCGACAACCCTGAACTGACTGAAGAAGTAACCCTCAAAATCAAAGAAGCTTTACTGCATGGCACAAAGTAAAACCGGAGCCGTCTCACGGACGGCTCCTTTCTTTTTTATCCTGTCCCTAATCCTCCTCATGGGTGCCTGCGGCCAGAAGAAGAACAACCAGCCTGATACGTCCGGTGATCAGGCCTTGAAGGTGGATTCAACCAACATCGGGGTGCTCGACGGGTTGATCAGGGAAAATCCAAAGAATCCGGATCTGTTTGCGCGAAGGGCAAGGATTTACGCAACCAAAAAGAATTATACCCAGGCGCTGAATGATATTTCAATTGCACTAAGGCTTGATTCGCTCAAGGCCGAAAATTATGTGAGTCAGGCTGAGTATTTTATTTTCAGCGGTGAGCCGAACAGTGCGAAAAAGGGACTTACCACATGCCTGAAGAAATTCCCGGGCAACACCGATGTGATGCTGAAACTGGCAGAGATCCATCTTTACATGAAAGAGTATGGAGCCGCAAAGCTTATGCTTAATGACATTAAACCAATCAATGACGATTTAGCCCAGATATACTTCATTCAGGGTCTTATCGCTCTGGAAACCAACGACTCCCTCGGGGCAGTTAAAAACTTCCAGGTAACCATTGAGAAGGACCCGGCCTATTATGCAGCATATATGCAGGCAGGCAAAGTCTATTCGGCCCAGAGTAATGACATCGCCATCCAGTACTTTAAGTCAGCCATCGAACTGGAACCTGTTAGCTACGAGGCGCGTTATGAACTCGGGATTTATTACCAAAACCACGGTTATCTGGATGAGGCCCATCAGGAATATGAGACTATATCTTCGCAGATCGACAGCACTCAACCCTACCCATATTATAACAGGGGCTACATTGAAATGGTTTACAAGCAAAACTACAGCAAGGCGGTTGAATGGTTCTCAAAAGCCATCAGCAAAAAAGCGGATTATGCTGAAGCCTGGTACAACCGGGGATTCAGTCATGAGTTGGATGGAAAGTTGTCCAATGCCCGTGAAGACTACAAGAAAGCCATGGAAATTCAACCCAACTTCCCTTTGGCAATCAAAGGATTGAACAGGATTGCTGAAGGAAAGCCCATTAAGATAAAATAGTACCATGAAACAGATCTTTTTTTGGTCCTTATTGCCAGTCATCCTGTTTACTTCCTGCGGCAAAGAGGAGCCTACCGGATACAGGCCGCCAGTGCCAAGGCTGGCTTCAGACCGGATGACGCCAGAGGTTCTGTGGATGTTTGGCCGGATCAGCAACGTTCAGCTTTCTCCTGATAAATCTGAGATGCTGTTTGGAGTTACCCATTATAATATTGAGGAGAACAAGGGTTACCGTGATCTTTACATGCTGCCGGTCAACGGTGGGGCCTTCAGGGAACTGACCAACACGGCCCTGAATGAGAGCGGCGAAACTTTCAGGCCTGATGGCATGCGGATCGGCTACCTGAGCCGGGAATCGGGGTCAAGCCAGATCTGGGAAATCGATCGCGGCGGCGGATCAAAACGGATGATCTCAGAAGTTGGCGGTGACATTACCGGCTTCAGCTACAGCCCGGATCAAAAGCATATTGCATTTACCATAGAAGTTAAGGTTAAGGGTAATGTTCATGACACCTACCCCGACCTGGCAAAGGCTAACGCCCGGGCTTACGACGACCTGATGTACCGCCATTGGGACGAATGGATTGAAACCTTCACACATATTTTTATCGGGGAGTATTCAAAGAATAAGCTGATCAACATCAAGGACATTATGGAAGGAGAAGCCTGGGAGGCTCCGCTGAAACCCTCTGGCGGGATGGAACAGATCGCCTGGTCGCCCGATGGAAGCAAGCTGGTATACACTTCCCGCAAGAAACAGGGGCTCGAATATGCCCTTTCCACCAACTCCGACCTCTATCAATATGACCTCACTACCGGGATGACCTCCAACCTGACCGAAGGCATGATGGGATATGATATAAACCCGGTTTTTTCGCCAAACGGGAGATACCTTGCCTGGGAAAGCATGGAGCGCGACGGTTATGAAGCGGATAAAAACAGGCTTTTCCTGCTTGATCTTCAAACCGGCAGCCGGATGGATGCCTCTGCCCGCTTTGACCAGAGCGTACTTTCCCTGGCATGGAAGGAAGATAACACCGCTATCTATTTTATCTCCGATTATCAGGCTACCGACGAGATATACCGGTATAACCTTCAGATGGATTCGATCCAGAAGTTAACGGAGGGTATTCATGACTATTCCCTGATTCTGCCAGCAGGCGATAAACTGATCGCTGTAAGAAAGTCCATGTCGAAGCCGGATGAGATTTTCAGCGTTGATCCTCAGACTGGCGCGGCTGAAGAGCTATCATTCGTAAACAAGCCACTTCTCGACCAGCTTTCGATGGGCCGGGTGGAATCGAGGTGGGTTAACACCACCGATGGCAAACAGATGAAAGTTTGGGTGATTTACCCTCCGGGATTTGATGCCAACCGGAAATACCCGGCCATTCTTTACTGCGGCGGGGGGCCCCAGAATACGGTCAGCCAGTTCTGGTCATACCGATGGAATTTCCAGATGATGGCCGCCAACGATTATATCATTGTCGCTCCCAACCGGCGGGGCCTTCCAGGCTTTGGCCAGGAGTGGCTGGAGCAGATCTCGGGTGACTATGGCGGTCAGAATATGCTGGATTATTTCTCGGCTATCGACTCCATCAGCAATGAATCTTTTGTTGACAAGAACAGGCTGGGTGCCGCGGGCGCCTCATACGGCGGATTCAGCATCTTCTGGCTGGCCGGTCACCATGAGGGCCGGTTCAAAGCTTTTATTGCACACGACGGGATGTTTAACCTTGAGGCCAACTATCTGGAGACCGAAGAGATGTGGTTTGCGAACTGGGATATGGGCGGTCCTTACTGGGATAGCACCAACCTGGTTGCACAGAAAAGCTATGCCAGCTCTCCGCATCGGTTTGTAAACAAATGGGACACTCCGATACTGGTGATTCACGGTGAGAAAGATTACCGTATCTCCTACACCCAGGGAATGCAGGCCTTCAACGCAGCACGCCTCCGTAATATTCCGGCCCGCCTGCTGATTTTTCCGGAGGAAAACCACTGGGTGCTTTCGGCCCAGAACGGAATTCTCTGGCAGCGTGAATTCTTCGCATGGATGAACCGGTGGCTCAAGCCCTAAGAAATCCCGGGCTATAGTTCTTCGGCGAGAAAATCAGCCAGCGGCTTGGGAAACGGGTACTGGCTGATTTTTTCTTTGGGTATCCAGATACAACCCGGCTCTTCGGCCAGCCAGGCAGTGTCTTCGCCAGCTCTATAAAAACTGATTGCCAGGTCAACATGGCTCAATGGATGGTTCATCCTTTTAATAAGATCAGGATTCGCAACCCTGGCTTCGGGAAGATCGTACAGCCCTGGCCAGATCCCTGCACCCTTGCGCTTTTTGATAAGAACTTGTCCTTCTGTCATCACCAAAAGGTAATCCAATTGCCTGACAGATCTTTTCTTCAATGCTGTCTTTACAGGCAGCTCCTTCTGCACCCCCATTGCATATGCTTTGCATCCTATACTTACCGGGCACTCCCGGCATTTGGGAGAACCAGGGCTGCAAATCATAGAGCCAAGGTCCATCATGGCTTCATTGAAATCCCCCGGACGCGCAAAGTCAATCAGCTCCTGCGCATAGGAGCGAAACCTTCTTCTGGCCGGACCCGAGTTTATCGGGGTAAAATCAGCATACATCCTGCTGAGAACGCGGTAAACATTTCCATCCACCGCAGCTTCGGCCTGCCCGTAGCAAATAGAAGCAATGCAGGATGCAGTATATTCACCCACACCCTTGAGTTTAATAATTTCTTGATATTCAGCAGGAAAGATCCCAGAGTATTTCTCAACGACAACCCTGGCGGCTTGTAAAAGGTTGCGGGCACGAGAATAGTAACCGAGCCCCTGCCAGGCACCCAGCACCTGATCCTCCCCCGCTGATGCCAATGATTGTATATCCGGAAAAAGGCTGATGAACCTCAGGTAGTAGGAGGTCCCCTGCCCGATCCGGGTCTGCTGGAAAATAATTTCGGAAATCCATATTTTATAGGGATCCTTGCTGCCTCGCCAGGGCAGTGGCCTCTTGTTCAAATCATACCAGGCGAGCAGTAATTTGGAGAAAGAGCCGGATTCCGTCATCTTTTAATGTCAACGCAATGGGTGATCAGCAACTCGGTTAAGTTGAGCCCCCTGCAAACCCCCTTAAACATAATCTTATCTCCTGTTTTGTATACTTTCTTCCGGTCATAAATAGTTTTTCTGTGGACACAGCGGACAATTTCCATATT
>CAYQFT010000169.1:0-7717 GCA_964416825.1 uncultured Porphyromonadaceae bacterium | reverse complement strand
CTTTCTTCCGGTCATAAATAGTTTTTCTGTGGACACAGCGGACAATTTCCATATTATCCCCTAAAAGGACAAAACCAGATCCGGCGAGTTTAACTTCACCCTCAATAACGATGACCTTGTCTCCGTATTGGAAATGGTAGGCTGAAGGATCCTCAACAAAGGCTGCAAAAAGCTCCTCGGCGGAGAAGTTTCCGGCAGGTGCATCGGATTCGATGGAGAACCAGGGAGGGAAAACCACCAGAACAACGGCAAGCAGTAGGATAAAGGTTGTGAAAATGATAATCAGCCTGCCATGCAGGTAAGATTTTTTTAGCTTCATTTCACAGCCCCTTTACCATACGGTTTATACAAAATGTCGATATCGATGGGAATCACTTGTGCCACGCGGTCAGCAACTATGTTAGGCACCTTGATCTTATAGGTGTCAAGCCGGATCTCAAATCGTGCCTTAAGCCGGATCTCCTCAGCTGTTTTCCGCAGTACTCCCTTTTCGAGCACCTTAGAGGTTATTCCGTGGATGGTAAGATCTCCCTGTGCCTCAACCGGATAATCGGCATCCAGGTCGAGACGGGCAGGGTCGAAAGAGAGAATCTTGCCTTTAAAAGTGGCTTTTGGAAATTTTTCGGATTCCACATAGTTTTCATTGAAATGTTCCTCTGCCAGCGGAAGGCTAAACTCAAAGGTTTTCATCAGTAGGGAAAAGGCGACTTCGCCGGTTTTTACATTCAGGAATGAGCCAACCTGATTGTTATTCGCATCAATATCAATAATATCAGTGTGCGAAATGAAATATATCCTTCCCGTTCGGGTAAACCATAGAGAATCCTGTCCGGAGGCAGGAGTCAGCCCCAGGGACACCATGCATATCAGGATAAAAAAAACTCTCATTTCTTCTTCTTAATGACAGTAAAAACGCGTGAAATGTTGAACCCGATATGGAGTTCCCTTTTCTTCCACGATCGGGTTGTCTCTGCTATATAGCCCGGCTCCAGAATATTAAAGGAGTTCGTCAGGAACATCTGAAAGACATGGCTACCGGTTTCAATATCTATGCCGATGGTTAACGGGTTAAAGCGAGGCGCGCCGGTGAGCAGCAGCCGGTCCTTTAACAAAAAGTATTCGCAGGTGAGAGCGGTGCGGGGGGTAAACTTCAGCCGGCCGCCCATGCCGAGAGCAAACAGCCTGTTGGGATCCTGCGGAGTAGCGACCATGTTGCGGTGAATCCATGTGGGGCTTACCTGAAGGCTGAGCCACGGAGCAAATTTGCGGGCGACAAGCAGTTGGGTGACAAAAGAGCGACGGTGAACCGCATCAACGACCCAGGAGGGATCGGGGTAATCCTTTGTGGTGGTCATGCCCCCAAGGAGCATCGAAACCGTTACAGGGATACCGAGATACCCTTTTGACTGACGGATCGGGCTAAGTTTAATAAATCCGTTGAAATACTCGTCAACCGTGGCCCGTCCGACGCCAACCTCAAGCCAGTCGGTAATTCCAAATTCAAGGCTTACATGGCTGCTTGACTCATCCAACCCGTAAAATTTCTTGAATCCACTGTTTATGAGCCCAAATCGATGACTGACATGGAGTTCCAGGTCTCCTCCCTGCATTCTTTCCACGGAATGGCAATTGATCAGACGGGTAGACTTGAAGGTTGCATCCACAGGTACCCGTTTGGGCTTGATCTCCTTGTCGAGCATCTCAAGAAGGTCATCCTGGGCAGCAAGAGGCATCCAGGCAGTGCATGCCAAGAAAGAAAGCAATATTAATCTTCTGATAACCATTTAATTACCTGAATCTTCTCTCTGGAAGGCCATCCCAGAAAAGATTTTGTATTTGTGAATCGGGCAAGAAAACATTAAAAATCCTGATTTCATCGATATATCCTCTGAACATCAGGGTGTCAATCATATCGGAATTAAAAGGGCGGCCGAGATAAAGCAGGTCTGTCAGCGGGTGAATCCTTCTGGCAGTGTCGGCCGGACCGGGTTGATAACCATCGATATACATGCGCGGCGGGTTAATCGTGTCTCCGATTTCGATATACAGGTGATGCCAGAAAAAATAATCGATCGGATTATTCCAGACAAATTCGGAGGTATCCTGTTTCATAAAGATGTTGAACCGTGGCATGGTGGCTGAAGTGACTGCATCAATTCCGGCCGAGAATTGCCCGATCCCATAATCAAACAGGAATGCTCTGCGGTAATTCGGCAGCGGCAGGAACCACATCGAAATTGCGAGGGAATCGTATCTTCCGAGAAACAGGGTAAGATAATCCTCAACACCGTCCAGAATAAGGGCAGAACTATCGGTCATGTAGTGGTCGCGCCCCAGCTCCAGGCTACCCAGGAACCGAAGGTCCTCTACCTGCCCCAGCTTGTCGCTGAGCCCCGAGTCCAGGCTGAACCAGGCAATCTGGCCCTGAAAGGAGGAATCCGGAATAGTCACATGGGGAAACAAATCCTGCTGATTATCATAAACGCAGGCTGAGAGAAGTACAATGGTGCCAATCAGGACAGGCAGTAGCTTTCTCACGACTTGAACAGATACTTTCTTATAGTGATTAACAGTTGGCGGGAATCAAAGGGCTTGATCAGACACTCCTGAGCACCGGCGAGAAGCATTTTTTCCTTGACTCCTTCATAGGAATAAGCCGTGTAGGCAATGATAGGAAGCTTTGGTTTCATTGCTCTGATTTCACGTGTAGCAACAAAACCATCTTTTACAGGCATCTGGATGTCAGTAACCAAAACATCAATGGCATGGTTTGCATTAAACATGTCAACAGCTTCCTGCCCATTCTTGGCCCACATCAGCTGAGCCTTTGTTTTCTTAAAAGCTTCGGCAAGGAACATGTAGTTGATATCGATATCCTCAGCAATCACCACGATGAGGGCATCCCATTCGTAACGCAGAATCTTCTGATTATAGCTACTTAGTTCTCCGGTCGGTTCCATATAATATCTGTTTGCTGGGCGTGAAATATTTAAGACTCAGTCTATCAGTTTGGCAAAAATAAAAATATCAAAAAAACTTCAATATAAAAGGGTTAGCGGCTGAAAGTAAAAAAGTATCCTGTCCGGATGTTATAGAGGGCAGTGAATCCTGCAATTACTTCAATTACATATTTAGCCGGGGACCCTGAAAGAATAGGTTGGTCATTGAGTGTTGGCGTATTCTCGTGAATCCTGATGATTCGTTTTTGAGCATCCAGATAAATGATATCCAGAGGAATATAGGTGTTTTTCATCCAGAAGGAGCGCAAATCCTCATCCTCGAAAATAAAAAGCATTCCGGTGTTCATTTCCATTGTCCTCCGGAACATAAGCCCCTGCTCCCTGCTCGGATCATCATCAGCAATTTCGATATCGATCTTTACTATAAGAGAACTGTCGGGTTTAAGAAAAGATAATTCTCCCTCCTTTTGAAAAACCGGATTGCTATTCTGGCCCGCTACAAGACTCTGATCCCGGAGCTGCTCACTGTTCTTACCAGGAAGAACTTTCATAACAATCAGTATAACAACCAGAACCAGTAGGAATGCAAGATAGATGATTGGCCGTCCTTTAACTTTCCGGTAATTCGTGTAAATCCCGGCCTTCTTTTTATTTTCACGGATGGTAACCATGCCACAAAATTTCGATGAAGATACAAAAGCTTTTTGATCAGATGGACCATCACGGTCAGAAGGGAGAGCCCTTCCTTTTTATCATTGATTTTGAAGCTTTGAACCCGATTTTTTACGCATTAAAGGAGCTTCCCCGCACAATCATGTTCTCCACGCCCGGGCATCCGGTGAACCCCGGTTCTCTGAAAGGACCAGATTCGGCAACATTGGTTAAGAGCCCGATGGCCTACCCGGAATACCATAATGCCTTCAGAATTGTCCACCGGCACCTGCACCAGGGAAACAGCTACCTGGTCAACCTCACTTTTCCCACTCCGGTGCAAACCTCCCTCTCTTTACGGCAGATTTTTGACCGGAGCCGGGCCCGATACAGGCTGCTTGTTGAGGATCGCTTTGTGGTTTTCTCACCGGAACCTTTTGTTCTGATCCGGGATGGCCTGATCAGCTCGTACCCGATGAAGGGCACGATTGATGCATCCGAACCGGATGCTGAAGAGAAAGTTCTGGAGGATCCCAAGGAGTCAGCCGAGCACAATACCATTGTCGACCTGATACGTAATGATCTGAGTCGGGTTTCGAGCGGTGTTGCGGTGACAAGATCCCGCTATATCGACCGGATCCGAACGCTCGACAAGGAGATTCTCCAGGTGAGTTCAGAAATCACAGGTAAACTTGAGCCCGGATACAACTCCCGTCTGGGGCAGATTTTCAAAGAACTGCTGCCTGCAGGATCCGTTAGCGGGGCACCGAAGAATAGAACCCTGGAGATCATCCGCGAAGCAGAAGGCTTACCAAGAGGTTATTATACCGGGGTTTTCGGCATCTTTGACGGAACCAGCCTTGAGAGCGCCGTGATGATAAGGTTTATTGAGCAGACTGCCAGCGGAATGCGATTCCGCAGTGGCGGCGGCATTACCCATCTGAGCGATCCGGTGAGGGAATATGAGGAGATGGTGGCGAAAGTGTATTTGGAGAGTTGACGGACGACGGACGACGGATGACAGACGTCTGTCATCGGTCGTCCGTCTGCGGTCCAGAATTAAGATAGATTATTATGAATGACATACGAATAACTTTGACTGCAGATTCGATTTCGTCGGATCTTTTGGCTGGAAAAACGGCGGTGGTTATTGATGTACTGAGGGCTACTTCAGTGATCGTGACGGCGCTGCAGAACGGGGCAGCAAGAATCCGGCCGGTTCAGTCGGTTGAGGAGGCTATCGCGCAGAGAACCGGGGAAAACCTGCTCGGCGGGGAGAGAAATGCTGAAAAAATTGATGGATTTGACTTTGGAAACTCTCCTCTCGCATACACCGCTGCTGTGGTAGGTGGCAAGGAAATCGTGCTGACCACAACCAACGGAACTCTGGCCCTTTCGCGAAGCGGACAGGCCGACCTCATCCTTGTGGCCAGCTTCCTGAATGCCGCTGCAGTTGCCGAATATCTGTCCCTCTCGAAAATGCCCATAGAACTCATTTGTGCGGGAACCAACGGCGAGTTTTCCCTGGATGATTTTCTGTGCGCCGGACTGATAGCAGATTCCCTGACTTCAAAAATGGAGCTAATTCACGGAGACCTGGTACAACTGGCTATAAAAACCTGGAGAGAGGCAGAATCCGATGTGCATCAGGCTGTGAAAAACTGCCGGCATTACAACATATTAAAAAACAAGGGTTTCGTAAAAGATCTGGACTATTGCCTGAGCAGGGATTTGTTCCGGATTCTGCCGGTTTATGATCCGAAGGAGGGTACAATTACGGTCGGGGGATCCTGACTTTCGTCAGGATGACAGTTCTGGCCGAACTGGCAACCGGCAACCGGCAACCGGCAACTGGCAACCGGCAACTGGTAACCGGCAACCGGCAACTGGTATCCCGCTCAGCTCTTCCGCCTGATTATCAGCCTGTCATACAGCAACATCAGAATAACGGTTAGCAATCCTATACCGAAAACCACGAACCAGATTTTGTTCGGATTATAGGTTTGCCAGAGATAGTCGGTCAGTTGCCGGCCGTTCATTCCCATCAGTTCTCCGGCGCGGTTCACGTAATCGGTTTGGGTGAAATCAGCGGAAATCGCAGGTACATCAAGGCCGCGGGTTGCCACCTCCTGCTGCAAGAGGGTGATTTTATCCGACAATTTTGCATAGACCCCTCCCGATATTTGTCCGGCGAAAAAATTCCCACCGGCATAGGGGATAAAAGAGCATCCCATATAGAGGGCCACCTTGTCCTTCGGCGCTATCCGGGCCACGTATTCCGATATTTTCGGGGACGAGGCCATCTCACCCGTTGCAAAAATGAAGATCGACAATATGAGGAAAAAGCCACTTTGGGTGAGAAGGGTCAGGGAGATCCCGATAGAGCACACCAGCATGCCACTGATCATTGCACTCAGCGGTTTCCATTTCATCACCAGGGAAGAGATCAGTATCTGGAAAAATACGATGAACAGGGCATCGATATTAATCAGCATTTCCGAAGCAATCCTGGATTCATTCTGAGTGTCAAGGGCATTACCCAGCCATGGCCAGAAACTGCTGACCGCCTGATACATGGTGTCGGTATGAACCCACTGATCAATGAACACCGGCAGGGTATAAAACAGCTGGTTGTACATGGTCCAGAAGCCGATAACCAATATCAGGAATATCAATAACTTGATGTCACTGAGCGCTTTAACTATATTTTTCAGAATAATTCCTATGGATTTGCCCAATGGATCGCTGTTCTTCTCCTGGGCCGGCTCCTTATAGAAAAAGATCACGATCAGGAGATTGACCAGAATGGCCACCGACGACATCACGAACACATACTTCCATGAAAAGCCGCGCAGGTAGGAAGCCACCAGCGGGCCGATAAATGCACCGACGTTTACAATCATGTAAAAGATGCCGAACCCGATGGAAGAGGTTGTTTCATCGGTGGTTTTGCCGACCGTGGCCTGAACCACGGGCTTGAACAATCCGGCACCGAGGGCCACCCATAGGAAAACAGCGAAAACAGCGCCATAGGAGCTCACCTGCCCCATGGCAAAATATCCGGTAGCCAAGACCACATAGGCCACAATGAGGGTCTTGCGGAATCCGAATTTATCGGCAATTGCCCCGGTAACCAGTGGGAGAAAATAGAGAATCATCACCACGGTTCCCATCAGGGTTCCCTTCTGGATCTGGGTAAAGCCCAGTGCCCCGGTCTCAGTGGAACCGGTAAGGTATAGTGCCAGAGGAACGAACATGCCGTACCAGGCCAGGCGTTCGAACAATTCCATGGTGTTGGCCCACCAGTAGGTGGAAGGAAGCTTGCGGAAGACAGTAACTAATGTGTTCATTGCCCAATAATTTAAAAACACAAATAACAAAAAACAAATAACAAATAAAATCCAAATAACAACATCTAATATCCAAACCGGCTCTGGCCACCGTTTGGATTTTGGAAATTTGAGATTTGAATATTATTTGCTATTTGTTTTTTGTTATTTGAATTTTGGAATTTGTAGGGTTAACTGCTAACGGTTAGTTTAACAACGTTCTCCACGTGGTGTGTATGCGGAAACATATCCACGGGCTGAACGTCGGTAATGGTGTATAAATCTGACAGGAGGGCCAGGTCGCGGGCCTGGGTGGCGGGATTGCAGCTTACGTAAACAATCCGGCCGGGGCGGGCATTACGGATGGCCGTTATCACATCTTCGTGAACACCGGCCCGAGGAGGATCCAGAACGATGACGTCCGGGCTCCCATGTTCCTCAAAAAGGGCCTGACAAAGGGCATCCTTGATGTCGCCAACCAAAAAGGTCGTGTTACCGATTCCGTTAAAATCGGCATTAATCCGGGCATCTCCGATGGCTTCGGGAATGTATTCTATCCCGATAACCTTTGATGCTTTGGCGGCCAGGTACATAGCAATGGTGCCGGTACCGGTATAAAGGTCATAGACTACCTCATTACCAGTAAGCCCGGCGAACTCCCTTACGGTGTTATACAACCTGTGCACCTGATGGGTATTGGTCTGGAAAAAGGATTTCGGACTGATCTTAAAGTGCAGCCCCTCCATCTCCTCAACAATATGGTCCCGGCCGTACCAG
>CAYQFT010000168.1:0-7756 GCA_964416825.1 uncultured Porphyromonadaceae bacterium | reverse complement strand
CCTCCCCTCCCCTGACGGCAAAAAAGAGGCCTTCATCAGGAACTTCAACCTCTGGGTAAAGGACCGGGAGAGTCAGGCGGAAACGCAGCTAACGTTCGACGGATTCGAAGATTTCGGGTATGCCACCGACAATGCCGGCTGGACCCGGAGCGACCGCCCGGTGCTGCTCTGGTCGCCCGATTCGAAAAAGATCGCCACATTCCAGCATGACGGTCGCGGCGTGGGGATGATGTACATGGTATCGACGAACGTGGGGCATCCGAGGCTGGAAGCCTGGAAATACCCGCTCCCCGGCGATTCGGTGATATTCAGGGTGCAACGCGTGGTGATTCACCTCGACGGGCCCAAGGTTGTGCGGCTGAAGATGGGTCCCGATCAGCATCGGGGTACCATTACCGACCATATCGCAGACGGCGGGGTCCTGGGGGATGCCGAATGGAGCGAGGATGGCTCGCAGCTGGCTTTCGTATCGGTTTCACGGGATCATAAAGATGTGGCCCTGCGCGTGGCGGATCCGGTTACCGGCGCCGTGCGTACCGTGCTCGAAGAGAGTGAAAAGACGTTTTTTGAATCGGGGTATAACAAGATCAACTGGCACATGCTGGCGAAAACGAATGAGGCGATCTGGTTCTCGCAGCGGAGCAACTGGGGGCATCTGTATCTGTACGACCTGGCCACCGGGAAACTGAAAAATCAGATTACATCCGGCGACTGGCGGGTGCTGCAGCTGCTGCGGATCGACCAGCAGGCGCGGAAGCTGCTCTTCACCGGATCGTGCCGGGAACCCGGCGATCCCTATTTTACTTACTACTACAGCGTGAATTTCGACGGATCGGATTTGAAACTCCTGACGCCCGACAGCGCCAATCATTCCGTCTCGTTCTCGCCGGGATTCGACTATTTCGTGGATACGCATTCAACGCCCACCACCCCTCCGGTAACACAGCTACGGGCGATCAATGGAAAGAAGATTCTTGATCTGGAAAAGGGCGATATTTCCGCGCTGGTGGCTGCCGGCTGGAAGGCGCCCATCCCGATTACGATGAAGGCCCGCGACGGGGTCACCGATATTTACGGTTTGATGTACACCCCTTCGAAACTGGATCCGAAAAAGAAATATCCGATCATCAATTCCATCTATCCGGGCCCGCAGTCGGGCAGCACCGGCTCGCGGAGCTTTACCGCGGTGCACGGCGATCTGCAGGCGCTGGCGGAGCTGGGGTTCGTGGTGGTAACGATCGACGCCATGGGCACGCCGGGGCGGTCTAAATCCTTTCATGAGGCCTATTACGGCAACATGGGCGACAATGGTTTGCCGGATCATATCACGGGCATGAAGCAGCTGGCTGCACGGTATCCCTGGATCGATATCGACCGGGTGGGTATTTTCGGTCATTCCGGAGGCGGGTTTGCCTCCACCGACGCCATACTCCGATATCCCGATTTTTTCAAGGTAGCCGTGAGCGGATCGGGCAACCACGACAACCGGAATTATGAAGACGACTGGGGCGAGAAGTGGCAGGGATTGCTGACCACCAACCCCGATGGCACCACCACATATGATAATCAGGCCAACCAGTTGCTGGCAAAAAATCTGAAAGGGAAACTCCTGATCACCCATGGCGGGATGGATGGCAATGTGCCGGTATCGAACACCATGCTGGTGGTAGAGGCGCTGATTGCGGCCAACAAGGATTTCGACCTGATCATTTTCCCGAATGCCGGTCATGGGTACGGCTCCGCATCCACGTATATGATGCGCCGGCGCTGGGATTACTTTGTGAAAAACCTGCTTGGCGCGGAGACTCCGAAGGAATTTGAGTTTGGGCGGTAGGGCATTTCTTGGAAGCATCAGGGAAAAGTAGCAATTTAGCTTTCCGGTTCCGGGGGCATAGCTCAGTTGGCCAGAGCGCCTGACTCGCAGTCAGGAAGTCAGGGGTTCGACTCCCCTTGCCTCCACACCTAAAAGGCCCGGTCTCTTATCGTTGTAATATGCTATTTATCCGTTAGCTTTATTCGCCTGTTGATTCAATAATACTCGAGATCAAGTCTATGAAAATAAAGAATGAGGAGAAATTCATAAAGGGTGTTGAAAGACTGATCAATCCAATGGAAGTCAGTAGTTTACTATTCCTGCAGAAGTTAAAGAAACTGTTGCCGCTCTTCATTTTGAACAGATTGCTTCTTAGGGCATCAAAAAATACACCGCATATAGGGTTTGTTATTGAACCGTACAGCCTGTTTTTGTTTTTCAAGCTCCGGGATCTGGAATACGCAAGATCCATGCTGCCAGATCGTTATACTCTTGCCCCGACCAAATTATTTGCTGATGACGAGCCGGATTACTACATGGGGCTTGGTAATCTGGGTACACGTGCCAGTACGTTCTGGGGCACCCGGCAGGAGTGCTACCTGATAGCAACAGACAAAAAGACCGGACTGTTATCATTCATTTTTATCGATATATTCAGTAATACAATTATTGCCCGGCCTTCGAAAGCGATTGCTGATCCGAATTGCAAAAAGGCCATTTTTACAACGAGTTCCAAAGGTGAAGTCTATCTGGATATTGAGGAAGAAAAAACAGGCAGGACGTTCATGCTGACCGGAAGCATAAAGAAAGGAAAGATTCGCAAACTGGACCAAAGGCTGTGGGTCATGGGGAATACCTCGATCGGCCACAGTAAAAAACTTGCCTATGGTGAGGATAAGCCTTTTTCCGTGATATTTGATCCGGCTGAAGTTGAGGAAGCCCTGGATATTCCACCGGAAGAGTTCCAGATTATCGAGAATACCTTATTCCCGGGACTGGCTGATCCCGAAATCCATACGGCAGTCTGTTTCCCGTATGCCCAGCATTATATTGCTGATAGCCCCGGTTGTTATACTACGATCAGGGACAAGGATGACTTGATAGGGAAATATAACGAACTTGCAGACTCCGACATGCTTAAAACATTCTCCTACAAGACAATACTAAGGCAGCTCCTGGTTGGGGTTATCGTTACTGTTGTGCTTGCCATAGCCATTATCCTGCTCGCATAGTGACAGGAATATCAGGTTCGTTGAGGAAGACCGATTATCATGTTGAAAGTGCAACTACCTGCGGGAATTCGCTACCGTTCTTCCATCCACTTTTGAATGAATGGTTGCGCCTGAAGAATGGTTGATCGCCCATGGGCACCGTTTTCTATCAGAATATATTCTTTGTCTTCTGAACCCCAGGAATCAAAGAGAATATCACAACCCTTCTTATCTACCACATTGTCCTTCAACCCATAGACCAGCAATAACGGATACCCGGCCGACTCTGCATATCGGGCCATGGTCTTCATAAGCTTGTGCGATTGCATCATGTAATACAGGCTGAAGTGGCTCACCAGCAGCGGGTCGCCGATCCTGGATTCTGCATCGGCCCTGTCCTCCGGATCCTCAATCCTGGCAGGATCCCCCGCCATATTCACGACCGGCTTGTGCGGGGCAAAAACCATGTAAAAAGCATACTTCACATACTGGCCAAAACCGGGTGACATGCCTTTGGCCTTCTTCAGCTTATGCGGAGGATTGATCAGGATCATTCCGCCAACACTTTCCATTTTCGCAGCAACAGCCAGTGCAATGGCGGTTGACATGCTATGACCATAAAGTATAATTTTGTGCTGTTTTGAAGTATAATCCGGATCGCGGGTGATCACCTCCACGTAATCGTTTATGAAATCATCGAAGTTGTGTATGTCGCCGCGCGTTCCTTCGGAATAGCCCGTGCCGCGTGGATGGATCACCACCACCCGGTTAAGGTTGCTGCTCAGCAGCTCAATGATATCCTGCTCTTTCATGTGGTTGATGCCGGTGATGCCTGAGAGGATAAAAATGGTGGAAGAATAATTTTCCGCAGGCCTGTAATCATACATGAAAAGCCGGCAGCCGGATTTCGTCGTAAAAAAGGATCCTTTATCTCCGGGTGAAACGCCAGGTGTAGCAGGGTTCTTCAATGAAGAACAGGAAACAAGGGTCAGCAGGAGACACAATGGAGCGATGGACACCGGCCCATTAATCAGTTTTTTCATGATTTTATCTGTAATTCTCATCGGTTTCATGCCTTCAACTCCTTTGGCAGCGTGAGTTCAATGGTGGCATGAACCCAGCCCTCTTCTTCGATCAGCCTGAATGAACTGTGTTCCTCGTAAAGCATGGCAAGCCTGCTCTTGATAATCTCAATGCTATGGCTTGTTTCATCGGTGCTTGTTGAATTAAGCACTTTTGCAACAACCAGTTTGCCGGTGTTTGAAACCCTGATTCTGAGCACCTCCTTGAACAAGGAAACCGAGAGACGGATCATCAATTGCTGCTTATTTTGCCCAATCCCATATTTTACCGCGTTTTCGATGAGCAGGTGAACGATAAAGGAAGGGATCAATATCATCCGGGCTGCTTCGTCAACCGAAACCTCAAAATCAAACTCCTCCTCGAATCGTGTTTTCTGGATCTCCAGATACTTCATAACAGACTGGATCTCTTTTTCGATGGAAATGGTTTGCTCCTGCTTGTTCAGTGTGTACCGGTAATAATCGGACATTTCCACTACCAGTTTTTTGGCCCTGCCGGTATTTTCGTCGATCAGGGCGTGGATGGAATTCAGCACGTTAAACAGGAAATGCGGATTGATCTGGTACTGGAGCATTTTTAACCGAACTTCTTTTGCCAGATTCTCTGATCGGTGCATCTGAGCTGTTTGTCTGGCAAACCTGAGCTGAAGGCGGGTGAGGTAAAAGGTTGCGCTTAAAAAAAGAATTGCGGCCATGAGCCCGGGGGAATATTTTTTCAGGACGTCTATGGTTACCGGGGGACGGTTGGCCCTGTGCCAGAAAAGAGATTCAAGACCCGATGAAAAATAAATCAGCAGGGTTGGCCCTAAGGTGGTAAAAACAAAAACCATAATAACCAGCAGGATAGTCTGCTTTTTAGTAATCGCCCACTTATAGGAAACGATCATCAGGATTACAAACGGAAACAAAGAGAGGAACTCAAACAGCTGCTCCAGCAGTAAAATCCGGGTAGTCCCGGGGGAAGGCGGATACCAGGCCAGCCAATCCAGGGTCCTTGTTATCTCAAGCAGAACCAGTACGATAAGCAGGTTGAAGAAATAGGGGTATTTGTTATAAAGATTTGCCACTTATCCCGGGATCAATCCGTTAATGTCCTCAAAGAAAACCATTCAATCTCCCGGCACAATGGAGAATATGACTGGCGGTCAAATAACCGGATTAGCGGTTCTCTTCACCTGTTTATAGATTTCAAACCCAGTGACACTTGACAAGCCCGCCAGGGTGCATACCAGAATCTCAAGACCTCCGATTTTTTCAAACTGGAACAGGTTCAGAAGAAAGGGAATATTCAGAATAAGGATCAGGAAGAAAATTGCCCCCCCGACAATCCATTTGACGGCTTTGTTTGGCGTGAGAATAATTCTGAAAATATTGGTTGTCCAGGAGCGGTTTGATAGTATTACCGCAATATTGGCGACTATCAGGGTAACGAAAGTAAGGGCCCTCACCTCTTTCTCAGAGTATCCCATTTTCAGCCCGACAAAGTATACAATCAAGGTAATTATCAGGATGCCAACGCCCTGCATGCAGCTTAAAAATATTTTCTTCCCTCCAAAAAATGGTTCGCGGATATCCTTAGGCGGCCTCGACATGACATTTTTTTCCTCCTTTTCTGCCTCAAAAATGATGGAACAGGCAGGATCGATTATTAATTCGAGGAAAACTATATGCACCGGCCAGAGGATGAGGGGCAGGTCGGCAAACAGGACGGGTATCAGGGATAATCCGGCAATCGGGACATGGATGGCAAAAATATACCCCAGCGCCTTTTGGAGGTTGTCAAATATTTTCCGGCCCATTTTCACGGCGCCCACAATGGAAGTGAAATTATCATCCATTAATACCAGAGATGAAGCTTCCCTGGCTACATCAGTGCCTTTTTCACCCATTGCAATCCCGATATTCGAAGCTTTCAGGGCCGGAGCATCATTTACACCATCCCCTGTCATGGCCACGATCTCATCGTTTCTTTTAAGGGCATTCACAATCTTCAGCTTCTGCTCCGGAATGACCCGTGCAAAAATATTCACCTCCCGGATGCGCTCACAAAGCTCGTCTTCGGTCATCTCTTTCAATTCGGAACCCGTAATGCAGAGTTCCGGATTCCTGATTCCGATTTCCTTCCCGATGTTGATTGCCGTTACCGGGTAATCGCCGGTAATCATAATTACCCGGATGCCCGCTTTATAACACTCTTTTACGGCATCCGGAACATTCGGCCTGATCGGATCGGACAATCCTACCAATCCCAGGAATTCAAATTCAAAATCGTGCTGCTGATCGGGAAGCCCCCCTGAGATTACCTCAGCCCTGGCAACTCCCAGCACCCGTAAGCCTTCGGAAGCCATTTCGGCCACTGCTTTTTCATATCGGGATATTGCGTCCTTTTTCAGATGGCACAGATCGAAGATAGCTTCAGGCGCACCCTTGACAGCGATGACCTTCTCATTAGTTGCTTTACTTGAAAAGGCCCTCGACATGGCCAGCAAATCCTTTGATAAGGGATATTCTTTTTCCATGGTCCAGTCGGCATGGATGTGCTCGGAATTCTGAAGGAACTGGTCGCCAATGTTAAGAATGGCCCTTTCCATGGGATCAAAGGGATTCGCCTGGCTCGACAGGATACCATATTCGATGATCCTGTGAAAGTCTTCCGGGAAGGTATCTCCGGAAACAATATCTGTAAATTCAGTCCCGTTGTACAAGCGGGTGACGGTCATTTTGTTTTGGGTAAGGGTACCGGTTTTGTCGGTACACAGAACGGTGGCGGAACCCAATGTTTCAATGGCTGCCGGTTTTCGGGTTAAAACCGATTTCTTCGACATTCGCCAGGCTCCGAGGGCAAGAAAAATAGTCAGTACCACCGGGAATTCCTCGGGAAGCATGGCCATCGCCAGGGTAATCCCGGCCAGAAAACCTTTTAACAGGTCGCCCCGGGTAAGGGTGTAGATGGCAATAACGAGAATACATAAAACGATACCGATAATCGCCAGGCGTTTTACCAGGGTCCCCATTTCCTTTTTTAGCTGGGTCGGTTCCTCCTTTACCGACTCTAGTGCTTTGCCGATTTTGCCAATCTCGGTGTTTATTCCAGTGGCTGTAACCTTTATCAGGCCATTGCCCTGAACAATCATCGATCCCGAGTATACAACCGGAATATCATCACCGCAGGGAATAAAGTTTTGATCCTCGGCCGTCCATTCCCTTTTTCGGACCGGAACGGATTCACCGGTCAGCAGGGACTCATCCGCCAATAAGTTGTTGCTGTCCAGAACGATCGCATCCGCCGGAACCCTGTCACCCTCCTGCAAAACCACCACGTCGCCGGTCACTACTTCCCTGCCGGGAATCCGTATGGTTTCGCCATCGCGGATCACCAGCGCACGGGGGCTGGCCAGGTCTTTCAGTGCATCCAGGGCTTTCTCTGTTTTCTTCTCCTGATAAAACTCGATGCCCATTACCACAAATACAAAGCTCAGCAGCATGAGTCCTTCCTGAATGTCACCCAGCACCAGATACAAGGCTCCGCAGGCAACCAGCAGCAGGAACATGGGTTCCTTCACCACGCCAAGCGCGATATGAAAAACACTTTTAGGCTTTGAAGAGGGTAACTCGTTATAGCCTTCTTTTTGAAGTTTCTCTGCTGCCTC
>CAYQFT010000167.1:0-7804 GCA_964416825.1 uncultured Porphyromonadaceae bacterium | reverse complement strand
ATCATCCTCCTTTTTGTCATAGTCGAAGATCAGCATGGAGGTGCCCTTCACATCGGCCGGAGCCAGAAAAACAATGACACGCTTTTCGGTCCCGTCAGGAAAAGTTCTTGAAGCCATCGTGGTTTCGCGCACCCGGGTATTTCCCTTTCCATCGTGAATCTCGAGTTTAGTCCGGGACTCCAGCCCCGATACTTTCGCCTGATCACGGGATTTTTTCATTATTTCGATGGCACTGGGTTGGGCTGCCAGACTGAGGGCAGAGGCGGCCAGGAGGGTGATCAGCAGGAGTCTTTTCATATTTTACGTTTTTTATATCATCACGGGCGACCACCGGTCGCCCTTACGGGCACAACAGGCCACCAATCACTATTCACTATTCACTATTCACTATTCACTAGTACCTGGTAACTGGTAACCGGTAACCGGCAACTGGGAACTAGTCATAAACTTTGGCGTCCACACCATCATAATCGCCGGCACAATAACCAATGCCCCGATCAGGCAGATGAAGATGGAAACGAACATCATAAGACCGAAAAATCGAATCGGACTGAAAGAGCTGAATATCAGGGGTGTAAATCCTATCATAACTGCCAGGGCGTTGAATGATATAGCCTGACCGGTTGTGAAAAGCGTTTCTACTATCGCCCGTGCCTGCGTGCGGCCTGCTGCCATTTCGGCACGCTGGCGCCACAGGTACTGAACGGTATAATCAACACCGCAACCGATCATAACCGAGGTAATCAGTGTGGTGGCCGGATCGAAGGGAATACCCACCCAGCCCATAATGCCGAAAAGCACGACGCAGGCAGTTCCAAGAGGAAAAAGGACCATCAGCCCGGCTCTCCAGGCATTGAAAATCCACATCACCAGCAAGCAGACAATCACAATGGCAAAAGCGGTAGAGCGCCACTGGCCTGTAACCAGGCTGTCCGTCATTTCTGCGGATATGAGGCCGATGCCACCGATCCGGGCAACCATCGGATCATCCTTAGTCATTTCCCGGATTTTTTTTACCAGGTTAAGGACTGTTGAACTTGATGCCTCATTAATCCGGATAACCATCTGTGCGTTTTCATAGTTGAAATCAACCAGTTGCTCAAAATCTGCCGGATCACCGCTCATGCTGTAGAGTTCAATGTATTGAGCAACCCCGTCGCGGGTTTCAGGAATCTGATTGTATCCGGGATCGCCCGGATCGAGCAGAGATTTGCTCATCAGTTTAATTACCGAGGCAATCGATAGAACCTGGCCCACCCCTTTTTCATTTTTCAGTGCCGACTCATACAGATCCATGCGCCCAAGCAGGGCAGGATCCTTGATGTCTCCCTGAAACTGAATTGAAAGAGTCTGGGAGCCGCCAAAATTCTTGTCGATCATCGCCGATGTAGTCCGGATGGGATCTTTCTTTGAAAAGAAATTAATGGTGTTCCCTTCCACCTTTAGCCTGATCATGCCAGACCCGATTATCAGGGTGATGATGACCGTAACCAGCAGGACTGTTTTCGGTTTTTTCGTAATTAATACCCCGGTTTTAAACAGGAAATGTTCGAGGGGGGTGATATGCGGTTTGTTGTTTGTAATCCGGGTTTTGGAAATCGGTAAAACCGCCAGGAATGCCGGAATGTAGAACAGGCTCAGGATCAGCGCCCAGGCGATTCCAATGGCAGCCAGAAGCCCTACTTCCCTTGCCGGGACAATTATATGAGTGAGCAGAGCCAATACGCCGGCTATGGTGGTAAGGGCACATACCAGAATAGGTTTTGTCAGCGCCTCGGATAATTTCTTTAGTAAGACTTTTTTCCCGATGTCGGGTTCATGTTTAATAAGTTCCTGATAACGGTTGACGAGATAGATGCCATAATTATTCCCGATCGCGATCATCATGATGGGCAAAAGGACAGTAACCAGAGAAAATTTCCAGCCTAATAGCGGGATAAGTCCTACGGTTACAAGAACAGACATCAGAACAACTGAAAGTGGCAGAAGAACGCCTTTAAGATCGCGGAAAGCCAGGCCCAGAACCAGCAGGATGAAAAGGAAGGCCAGCGGCAGCAGGATTTTGATATCATGTAATATATTTTCAGTGATGGATTGTCCAACCACCGGATAACCACCCAAATATACCGGCTCGCCACCGGGATATTTTTGGATGATGGCTTTAACGGCAGCAAGAAGGTCCTTGTCGTTTGTCTCTTTCTGCATGGATCCGATAATTGCCGCAAGCATAAAATCCGCTGAGAGCACCACTCCTATTACCATGTCGTTGGCTGCAAGGGATTTCCGAATGGCTTCCTTTTCTTCGTTGTTCCGGGGAATGCCGGGCAGAGCCGGATCCACGATCATGGCGCCGTCCTGACCCTTAATATCCTTCATGGTGAAAAGCGACAGGGTGCGCTCGATCTCCGGCAATTGAGAGAATTCTGCCTCAATGTTCTGAAGCCGTAAAAGGGTGGAGTCAGCGAGGATATCCTTGTTTTCGAGTATCAGGATGATCATGTCACTTCCACCAAACTGATCTTCGATCTTATCCGTATTTATTTTGGATTCCATGGAGGCCGGTATCAGTCCTTCAACCTCAGCATCGATGGTTATGCGGGGAATAAACAGGGCAAAGCCGATGGCAATGATCCAGGAAACGATAATAATGAGCCAGCGGAAACGATAGGTGAAGTTTGCCATTCTAGTTTTTATATCGGACAGTTATTTCAAGGTTGTTCTCTCCATCCCTGAGTGTTACCAGGCAACGCCTGAACTCGGGGCATTTAAGCAGGGGCTTGACATTATTTGCGAAACCAAATCCTTCCAGCGGTATGCCAATAAAGTTGTAATCCATTCCGCCCGAGTTGTTTTCATCATCGAGCAGGCTGATGGCATAGGTTCCGGGATCGAGGTCGGTGATCGTGGTTTGAAGCTTTCCGTCGCGTAGGGAGTCTTTTGTTAAAACGTAAGTGCGGAAAGGATGGTAAGGGTACTCATCCTCAGAAGCGCAGACTGAAATCCTGACTACACCTTTGGTGTTACGGATATTGGATAAATCGATCCGGACTTTTGGCTTCTCCATGGTAAAAGACAGGATTAGTACACACAGTGCAATAAAACCTGCGGTTTTCATTCGTTGTTGGTTTTTAGAAGTTGATTCGGATCTCAAAGAAAGGGCCGTTAAAAACCTTCCGGATCCAGTTGAAACGGGTGTAATCGCCGCCTTCGTAATATTGGTATCCGACTTCCGCTCGCACGCCATCGGAAATGTGCCAGGTGACTTTCGGATAGATCAGGTATTCACGGGTGGTGATATTGTAAAGGGCATTGACCTCTAATTCAAGGGTTTCATGCAGCAGGGTCAGCGACGGGCGGATCATGACCGTATGGCTCCATTCGTGGGTCTGGTCGAACAGCAAGCGGTTGTAATAACCAATCTGACTGGTAAGCATAGGTCCCAGATAAGGCCAGAGCGTTGGATCGGCAAGCATGGCCGGATCGAAAGCTGCAGGTGGGTCGGCAGGAGAAAATCCCGGAATGAATTTCCCATTGTAGGAAGCAATCAATCTTATCGGGCCAAATTCACGATCCATACTCAATACCCATTGCAATTCCTCTTCGGGCAGCAGCGGGTCAGCTTCTTCTGTTACCATGGGTTTTTTCCATGCGAATTCACCGCGAAGTCCGGTTTTGAGAACGATCGTTGCAAAGTCGGCACCCAGAGTTTGCTGACGGAATGGAACCTGATTCAGGCTCAGGCTGAAATCGGTAAAAGGGGGATTGGGCAGAGCCCCTGGCCGGAGCACCGGCATCGGATCATAACCTGAGAACCACGAGATGGATCCTTCGGCAGCACTAAAGATCAGGTCGAGCTTTGCTGCTACCGAACTTTTATCCCAGATGAATCCGGGGTGGGTTGGTGGTTCAATGGTTACAAAATCAGGCATATCCACCAGGTCGAACCGATAGCCTGATGGAGTGTACCAGGGAACAATATCAGCCTCGATCATCAGGTAGGGCAAGGGCTTTAACCGTGCACGCAGCAAATAGTTACCCAGTCGCATATCATCCGGATCCGAAGAACGGACAAAATAGTTTTTCGGGGTCAGATTGTCGGTCGGGTTAAAGCCATCGGCCCGGCCCCAAGAGGAGATTTGTTTTCCCGCACGTAATTCAAATTTGCCCAGATAAAGATCAGCATAGGCTTCGCGAACATCAATTTCCGTAAAAGTTTTACCGAATTCTGTTCCGGAGCGGAATCGAATGTCGGCGAACGCCTGTCCGCGGGCACCACCGGAAGCTTTCATTCGTAAGGCGGTCTCGCTGTAAAGACTATGCAGAAGAGGGTCCGTCTCTTTTATAATTCCGATATATCCGGCGGCGCGGGTATATCCGGAGAAAGACAATTGAGAAGGATTACTTCCTGCCGGGCTGTTCAGGTTTGATTCAAATATACCCTGAGTTTTCGCCGGCAGGAACAGCAGGCTACAAGCCAGAAAGGAGAAGAATATGCGGATCATGGTGGATTTTTACCCGAAGGTATTTCTCATCGCAATAGCAATCGACCTGACTTGCCGGGACGCATAATCCGGACGTGCAGGTTAAGCGGGATGGACGCTTAAAATTGCGATAATCAGCCGTTAAGACTGATTATTCGATTCTTCCAACCGACTTAAGATATTCGGATGGAGTAAACCCGGTGATTCGTTTGAAGACGGAATTAAAGGTGGATTTGGAGTTGAAGCCGCAGTCGTAGGCAATAGAAAGAAAGGTATAGTCCTTGTTACGTGGATCGACCACCTTCTCCATGAAGGCTTTCACCCTGAGTTCGTTGATATAGGTGTAGAAATTTCGTCCCATTTCGGTATTCAGGGCTTGAGTGAGGTGATGCCTTGGAACCTGCAGTTCCTCTGCAACTTCAGCCAGTGATAATTCAGGTTGCAGAAACAGCTGTCGGGTTTCCATGAGTTGATCCATTGCCTGGGCAAATTTTCGTAAATCCTCGGGTCTGAGACCTGACTTTGCATATTTGGCGGTCCCATTTTCCTCAATATCTAACGCTGCAGACCCTACCTTGTAGATTCCTGCCTGCCGGTGCCCGTAGAAACTGAATGCATAGGAAAAAAGAGTAAGGCCGGTAAATGAAAAGATCTTTGGATCGAAAGGCAGTTTGATTACCAGCATCTGGATGCCGGCGGAGAGGAAGGTGAGTGCATAGGACGCATAGACTGTGATGGATACGAAAAGCAGCCAGGTTAGAGTAATCTTGCTTGAACTGTAGGAGAACTCTTCCCGGATGGCTTTCCTGTGACGGGTAAGGAGGATATACGCGAGAATGCTATACGTGGTGAAAGAACAGAAGATCAGTAGTTCATAAACAATCTGGGCCAGTCGGGTAGGGTGGGCCCATATCGGCAGGCTGGCAGATTCATCCGGACTGGTGCGGAAGAGAAAGGCAAGTCCGAGAAAGAGGATAAAGGGACCGAAATGAAGTATTTCCCACCAACGCCACCTGGGAGCTTCTGTTATCAGTGTCCTTACGTACAGGTAGAGGAAGGGGCCATAAACAAACGGCACCACGAGAAACGGAATCTGATAGGGAAGGTGATCCAGCCAGGTCAGCTGCAGCAGGGCAAGAATCATTTCCACGCCTATGAGGAACAGCCATGCTGATAAATACCTGTCAGCCAGCGTTTGCGGCCGCCGTGTAGCGATCACCAATCCACCGAAGATTGATTGGGCAATGCCGATGTAGAGGACGGGTTCGAGCATGGGTTAAATCAGTTGCCGGTTGCCAGTTACCGGTTACCGGTTGCCGGTTGCCGGTTGCCGGCACAAATGTCATCCCGGTGCAAACCGGGATCTCCTGACAAATGCTCCGAGGCATGAGATCCTGACTTCCGTCAGGATGACAGTTCTGGCGCTAACCGGCAACTGGCAACCGGCAACTGGTAACTAGCATATCGCCCCGCTGCCAACAAGTTCCTCACCGTAGTGCCAAACGGCAAACTGTCCGGGAACAACAGCGCGCTGGGGCATGTCAAATTTAATATAAATTCCTTCTTCTTTTCGAATGATTTCAGCGGGCTGAAGCTCCTGCCGGTAACGGATCCGGGCCAGACATCGCTGGCTTTCACCGATTGCTATAATCAGATCGGGGCGGATCCAGTGAACTTCCGGATTTTGGACCAGGAGAGCTTGTCGAAATAGCAGGGGATGTTCCTGACTCTGACCCACATAGATTATGTTATTTACAATATCGGTGGCTAAAATGAACAGCGGTTCTTCTTTGCCGCCAACGTTCAGCCCTTTACGCTGGCCGATTGTATAAAAGTGAGCACCCTGATGCTTTCCGATTTGAACACCCATGTCGGGAGTCAGTTCGATTGGCCTGGCGAGCTCCTCAACCGTGCTTCCAACCGGGGGCAGGTATATTTTCTTAGGGATTTCGATAATACGGCCCTGTTTTGCCTCCAGTTTCTGCTGTAGGAAAACCGGGAGATCCACCTTCCCGACAAAGCAGATTCCTTGAGAATCTTTGCGTTCGGCATTGGCCAACCCCTGCTCGCGGGCTATGTCGCGAACCTCAGGTTTGGTTAGCTCTCCGAGGGGGAACATCGCGCGGCTCAACTGGTGCTGGTTAAGCTGGCACAGGAAATAGCTTTGATCTTTGTTTTTATCGAGGCCGGCCAGCAGCCGGAAAACAGGTCCCGCTGGTGTTTCGGTCTCAGCGACCCTCGCATAATGACCGGTTGCAACCTTATCGGCTCCAAGTTTAAGTGCTTCTTCAACAAAGGCATCGAATTTAATTTCCCGGTTGCAAAGTACATCGGGATTTGGAGTGCGGCCTGCTTCATATTCCCTGAAGAGGTAATCAACTACCCGCAACCGGTACTGCTCGCTCAGGTCCACCTCATGAAAAGGTATTCCGATTTTGCTCGCTGTCATTTTTGCAAACAGTACATCATCTTCGTAGGAACATTCGGCAGATATCAGGCCGGTTGTATCGTGCCAGTTACGCATAAACAATCCGACCACATCGTAACCCTGATTTTTCAGGATCCACGCAGCCACAGCGGAATCAACACCACCGGAAATGCCGACAACTACACGTTGTTTCATGGCACAAAGGTAGGAAAATGTTACTGGTTACCGGTTACCAGTTACCAGTTGCCGGTTGCCGGTTATTTTGCCAGAACTGTCATTCCGGCGGATAAGCAAAGGCTGTCATTCCGGCGGAAGCCGGAATCTCACGTCAGGGGCTCCGAGGCAGGAGATCCCGGCATTCGCCGGGATGACAGTGGTGGTGCTACCGAAACCTCACATACCGGTGCTCATCAACCACCTTGCCGTTTTTCATTACGGCATTCTTGTGAATGGCTTCGAGGTGAAAGCCGCATTTCTCCAAAACCCTTGCGGATGCTGGGTTATAGGCGAACAGGTCGGCATAGATACGGGTAATATCGGGGTAATTTGCGAAGATATGGTCTATCAGCAAGGTGACTGCAGTACTGACTATTCCCTGTCCCCAGCAGGATTCCGACAGCCAATATCCGATTTCGCAATTGATACGGTACACATCAGATAAAAAATGGGCGCCGATTCCGCCAACAGCCTCACCATCAATTTCAATCGCTAAAAGGAGATTGTGCTTTTCAGCTAATGCCATCTGGAGCCAGCCAATTCCCGCATCCTCGGTGTAAGGATAGGGAAATGCATCCCTGAGGTTTATCCAGATGTTGAAATTATTGGCATGCTTCACCAACGAAGCCAAATCGTCTTCCCGCCAATCTCTTATTACTATGTTTTTCGATTCAAGTCT
>CAYQFT010000166.1:0-7809 GCA_964416825.1 uncultured Porphyromonadaceae bacterium | reverse complement strand
TCAGCACGTCCTTCAGCTTTCTTGTCACCAAAGGTGTAAACACGTTTAACAGACATAGTTATTAGTTTAAAATTAATATCGCGACAGTACTTCGTTCAAACGGCCACAAAAGTAGAAAAAAAACGGATTGTTTATCCTCTCGGATGGTATTGTCTGACCGTTTTGCGCAAGAATTCCCGGTTCAGATGGGTGTAAATCTCAGTGGTCAGGATCGATTCATGTCCCAGCATCTCCTGAACAGCCCTCAGGTCGGCACCGTTCTCCACAAGATGGGTCGCAAACGAGTGTCTGAATGTATGGGGACTTATCTCACGCCGGATGCCGGCAGCCTTAGCCATCTCTTTTACCATATGGAAGATCATGACACGGGTAAGACCGGTTCCGCGGTTGTTAATAAAAACAATATCAGAGAAATCAGATTTAATTGTCTGGTGTACACGTGTGCCGGCTATGTATAACTCAAGAGCCTTAATGGCCGGTGTTCCGAGAGGTACGAGCCGCTCCTTGCTGCCTTTCCCTAAAACCCGCAGATACCCGTCTTCGACATGCACCTGCGACATTTTCAGGGTAATGAGCTCTGTTACACGAAGTCCGCATCCGTACAGGATCTCGATTATGGCTTTATTCCGATGGCCCCAGGGCCTGCTCAGGTCAATGGTATCAAGAATTTTAACAATTTCAGGGTTGCTCAGCACCTCTGGCAGGTGCCTGCCGAGGCGGGGAGTTTCCAGAAGAGCGGCTGGGTTTTCTCCGAGCAGGTTCTCCATGGCAAGAAATCGAAAAAAACACTTAATGCCACTGAGAATCCGGGCTTGCGACCGGGCACTCAGACCGATCTCACCCAGCCAGGCCAGAAAGCCGCGCAAATGATCGGAACTGACAGAGCCCACCGGTAACCCCGGGGCTATCATATCCATAAATTGAAACAGCTTGGATACGTCTGTCAGGTAGCCGTCGATGCTGTTGCCGGCAAGGGATTTCTCCAACCTCAGATGTGCCCGGAATGATTCCCGGTATGGAAAGGTATCACTCAACTTACTGCTCTTTGTGCCGAAATTACTCCGATTCTGCTAGGTTTTCGTAATTTTGCCGAAAATTCGTGGAATGAAGATCCTGATTCTTAATGGCCCCAATCTGAACCTTCTTGGCAAAAGGGAAAAGAGCATTTATGGCTCCCAGTCTTTTGATGAGTACCTTGATTTACTGAGGGATCTATTTCAGGATATCGAACTGGAATACAACCAAAGTAATATTGAAGGGGAACTTATTGACCTTTTACATGCCGCCCCGGCAGGCTGTGACGGTGTTGTTATCAACGCCGGCGGCTATACTCACACCTCGGTGGCGATTGCTGATGCCATTGCTGCAATAACAATACCCGTTGTTGAAGTCCACCTATCAAATCTGTTGAAAAGAGAGAGTTTTCGGCATATTTCCCTGCTGGGACCGGTTTGTGCAGGGAGCATCATGGGATTCGGAATGGATTCATACAGGCTCGGAATCGAGAGCCTCAGGGTTATTTTAAAAGGCAAGAAATAAGAAGAGCCGAAATGAAGAAACATACCAAAATTGTTGCCACCATATCTGATCAGCGCTGTTCAGAGGATCATCTGAGGGAATTGTTCGAAGCAGGCATGTCGGTGGTGAGAATTAATACTGCACATCAAAACCTGGAAGGTTCTGCCCGGGTTGTCCAGACGGTACGAAATGTTTCTGATGAGATCGCCATCCTGATAGATACTAAAGGTCCTGAAATGCGGACCACAGTGGCCCGGGACCCTATCGAAGTAGCCGCCGGTGAGTTGATCGATGTGATTGGTAACCCTGATCTGCCTTCGGTTCCCGGCCGTATCAGCGTAACCTATAGCGGATTTGTGCAGGACTTGTCGGTTGGTAACAGGATTCTGATTGATGACGGTGATATTGAACTGGTTGTATTGGCCAAAAGTGAAGGAATTCTTAAATGCAAGGCAACCAACCAGGGAATCATAAAATCCCGAAAAAGCGTGAATGTTCCCGGCGTGTCGATTGAACTCCCTTCCCTGAATGAAAAGGATCGGGACTATATCAGGTTTGCAATCGAACACGACATCGAGTTTATTGCACACTCTTTTGTCAGGCGAAAGGAGGATGTTTTCGCCATTCAGGAGGTTTTGAAAGAGAATCACTCAAAGATCAAGATCATTGCGAAAATTGAGAATCAGGAAGGGGTTGACAATATTGAGGAAATCCTGAATCATGTTTATGGAATCATGGTTGCCCGGGGAGATCTGGGAATCGAAATTCCAGCCGAAAAAATCCCCGGGATACAGAGAATGCTGATTAGCGCCTGTATCAAACGAAAGAAGCCGGTAATCATTGCTACACAGATGCTGCATACGATGATCGAGCATCCCCGGCCTACCAGGGCAGAAATTTCCGATATCGCCAATGCCATCTATTCGGGTACGGATGCCCTGATGCTCAGCGGTGAAACAGCCTACGGCGCCTATCCCGTTGAATCTGTCAGAACCATGACCCGCGTGGCGCTGGAGGTTGAAGGATCCAAGGAAAGTACTGGAATTACCATCTCCTCAATCGATAATGAAATCGCCGCATTTCTTGCTAATGCCGCCTTCAACGCTTCTCGTGATTTAAAGACCGGTGCCGTTATTATCGATACCCTTACCGGGCGCACCGGGAGGTATATGGCTGCTTTCAGAAACCAAAACCCAGTCTTTGCCGCCTGCTACTCAAAACGGGTGATGCGGGAACTGGCATTGTCTTACGGCGTGTTTCCCTTTTATGTTGATCCCAAGGAGACAACAGACTCCTTTAAGCGATCCGTAACCTCCCACCTCCTTGATCAGGGCGATATTTCGCCCGATGAAAGGGTCGTTCTTGTTGGCGGAAGTTTTGGCCCCAGAAAAGGAGCCTCCTTCATTGAAATCAGCAAGGTCTCTGACCTGCTGAATAGCCTTCAGTCCTAAGGACTTACTCTTCCACATCCAGGTTTTTTATTCCATATTCCGGAATTCTGCTATCTAGTGGGGTTTCATAAGTAATTGATATAAAGTTACTTGCAAATATTGGCTGCAGTTTTGATTGCGTGTACGCATGAAAAATATCGTAGCCATGAAAAAATTCGCTTTAGCCGCATGTTTTGTATTCCTGACCCTGGGCTCATTCAGCCGAATTGAAGCTCAGTCATACGGGGGAGCTTATGCCGTAGACGGTACCTACTCCGAATGGAATCTCACAAACGATTTCTATTCCGATATGTACCGTGCATTCAGGACGGATAAACCGGTAGAATCCAAGCTCTACATGCATTATGATTGCCAGAACAAGGTAATGTACGCCCTGGTTTTGGTAACAGGCAATGTCATTGGGTTAAAGCAGGTATCTGACGCATGGATTGCAATTGACGGAATCAGCAACAAAGTTGTAAGCGGGTCAACCGGTGATAACGGGACAGCTCCTGATTTCAGCTGGGTTTCCATTGGATACGATGGAAACACGAACCATGTCATGGGATATGAAGCCTCATTCCCGCTGACCGAAGCCAGCCATAGAATCATTGCCCACATCGAAGTGTTTGACGACGGTGAAGCTCAGACTTCCGGAACAGTAAAAGACAATGACGGACTGGTATTGAATCCCAGTTGTCCGTCAATACCCACCCTTGATCTTTCGGTCACAAAAACTGTGGATGACAATACTCCGGCCTTGGGCCAGGTGGTCTCTTTCACCATCACGGTTTCCAACCTCTCTGCAACCGTCGATGCCACCCAGGTTATTCTGACTGATGTTCTTCCGGCCGGGTTGTCCTTTGTTTCAGCAGTTCCCTCAGCAGGCACCTTTAACTCAACGACAAAAGTCTGGGCGATTCCGGTGCTGAATGCTGCCTCATCGGCAACTCTTACGATGAACACCACGGTAAACTATACCATTCCGCTATGCAACCAGATTTCCCTTACAGGCCTTGATCAGAGCGACAGCAACAGCTCAAATAACACCGCTGAATCCTGTGTGGATGTCCAAGACCTTGACCTGGAAGTGCACAAAATCGTTGATAATTCTCAGCCAAACCTGAACGACAACGTAACATTTACTGTTACTGTCAAAAACCTTTCGGCGACTCTTTCGGCCACCAACGTAGTTATTACCGATCAGCTGCCTCCCGGACTGGAATACGTTTCCTCCACAGCTTCCAGTGGTACCTACAATCAGGTGACCGGCCTCTGGACCATTCCTGCACTGGCCGCCGGTGCATCAGCAACTCTCGCAATCGTTGTAAAGGTCACTACTGCCGATCCGGTTTGCAACCATGCTGCCCTCACTGATCTTGACCAGGAGGATACCATGATCAAAAACGACGAGGATGAAGCCTGTGTGGACGGCAAGGTCGTTGAACTGGATTTGGGCGTTGCAAAATCAGTTTATAATGCAGTTCCCAAAACGGGTGAGAACTCAGTATTCACTATTTCAGTAACGAACAACTCAACCGTTGAAACGGCTACCCATATAATATTATCTGATATTCTGAATTCCAACTTCCTTTATCAGAGCCATACCCAATCAACAGGCACGTATAGTGAAAGTACCGGAAACTGGTCGATTGCCACCCTGGCGCCGGCTGCTTCCGCCACCCTTACCATTACGGTTAAAGTCAACGGCTCAGCAGATAACACTGTGTGCCTGACCAGCCTTGATCAGGAGGACACCAATCCGGCCAACGATTGTGCATCAGTTTCAGTCACAGTTTCAGGATCCTCCGGCGGCAACAACGGCGGTCTCGAAAGCAACGGTGATCTCGCCGGTCTGATTGCCTTGCGGAACTATAACAGAAACCGCACCGGCAGCGACCAGACATTTGAAACTCCGGGCTCCATGGTTACCTATAGTCCGGAACTTGCAGAACAGGGAATTATACGTCCGGTATCTATTCTGAAAGGCCAGAGCAGCCTGATGTCATACCTGCCTGCAACCGGTCCGTTCAAATCCAAAGCTTTTGTTTCCACCCCTGATGATCTGCTTGAAATATCGAATGCACGGGAAGTAATTTCCCTTGACTATTTCAACGAAGAGAGCCAGCGATACGGAGCCGTGCTGGCCCTGACCACTGAACACGGCGATGTTTATAATCACACCAAGCTGATTTGCGACCGACTGATGGGTGCCCGCATGGAGTTGGCCATGAACATCCAGATCGATAACAAACCCTTTATTCTCACTAAGCTGGTTCAGGAAAACGGGGATATCGACTATGCAGTCACTTTCGTGGCCTGGACAAAAGGCAATGGCCTGACCGTTGACAGCAAGTGGCACAACGAGGAATATGCCCCGGAATCCGGCGCAATCGTATACAATTTTCAAGTATGGTCGGTGACGATTCAGTCAACCGTTGAATTGGTTGAAGATATCCTGACCCGGATGGAAGTTGACGGTGCGGTAAAATACATGAATACCCAACCGCGAAGTATTCCACAGGTTCGCGTCATATCAGGAGCATACCGCAACGGAAGCCTTTTCCTGCAGATCGCTAATAAAAACGGTGCATCAGAAATAACCATAAAAGGAACCCTAACCCGTACAGAACTCTCTGATCGTGAGAATTTCACTCAAACTGTTGCCATCCGCAGTGATCTGGAGATCCAGGAGATCGCAGTACCGGTCGGGACCATTTATGATGCAGGTATTAGTGTCGGCAATAACCTGAATTCCTTCCGCGATGCACTCTATTTCGCAGATGGAAGCTGGGGGCTGGACTATACCGCCGATGGAGCCATCGTAACGGGATACACCCTGTCGGGCAACGAAAACGTTGTGAACGGTGATGATCTGTATCTGGAAAGAAACGTCTCCTTCACCGGTGAAATAAAAGACTATGTATCCATTTTCAGAGGACTGAAAGCCGGATCACGACCTGTTGACCTCACCGGTTACAATACACTTCAGTTTGATGCCTCAGGCACCGGTTCACTGGAAGTGGTGATTACCAAATCATCGGTTGAGGGCTGGTCGAAACAATATCGCACCCGCGTTGCCCTGGAGTCAGGCGAAAAAAGCTACTCCATCAGCCTCGCAAACCTGAGTTCACAAGGTTCAATGGCCTCCTTCTCGGGAGAAGATACCGAATCGGTGGTGTTTAGCCTGATAGGAAACGGCTCCGACTGGAACGCGGTCTCCCTCGAACTGAAGAACGTCAAGTTTACTACGGTACAGCCTGATTTCAACACCCTTTCAATGGAAGATTTCAGGTTGACCAGTTACCCGAATCCATTCAGGGCTGAAGCTCAGATCAGTTTCGAACTGCCTGAAAAAGGTCAGGTTCTGCTTACTGTCCTTGATGGAACAGGACGGCAGATCGATGTGCTTGCCAACCAGGAAATGAGTCAGGGACAGCATACCTGGAACTGGAATGCCTCATCCCTGAACAGCGGAATATACCTCTTGAAAATGAATTACAACAACCAGCAGGTTGTCAGGAGATTGATTAAAGAATAACCAAATCAGGATACTCACCTAAAACGCAGGATATGAGAAATGAGAGTTTACTCTTCAGAACTGTAAACAGAACCGCAAAAGTGCTTCTGTTTCTAATTCTGGTCTCTGGCGGATTGCCGCTTATGAGCCAATCAACTTCAGGAACTGCATCGGGTTACCAGGAATATATCATTCCGGGTGCCGAGGACCAGTTATGGACAGTTCTTCTTGACATTGACAATACAAATGCCAATGCAAGCGCCGGTATGCATGCTGTAATCTCGGTTACAGCTAATACCAACAACACAACCATTTATTACGATCATTGGGAAAATGGTTATGGATTCAACCCGGCCAACCCGGCGGCAACCGCTGATCAGGTGGTTGTACTTCAGGCAGGCCAGGTGCACTATTTTGAAAGCAGCGGTATCCCGTGCAGTCCGCGTGGAACTTCGACCCACTACGATGGTAAGGATATCATTCACACAGCTGGAGGACCGGTTATGGTCACCCGGTCGAGTTGGCCGGAGGAAAATGACGTCTCCTCACTATTCGGTTTCACTGTTGAAGTATACCCCACGAAGGCATGGGAGAATTCCTACATCATACCTTGGGGTGAAGACCTGGCAGGAAGTCCCAGGAATTACCAGGATTTTGAGCAGACCTTTGCTTTGGTCCAGGCGATGGAGAATAATACCACCGTTACCATCAAATCCAAAACAGGTGCGACCCTGGCTACATCTCCGGTGCTGGCAAAAGGTGCAGTTTATACTTACAACCACAATGTTGCGGGCATTTCCGTAATCGGTTCGGGAGGAGTATCTGGCGGAGGCAAGCTGCAGGTTCAGTTTGTTACCGGCGGAACTTCACAGGGTTCCTTTCAGTGCGATGGGTATACTGTTGCCCCGACGGCTTTCTGGGATAATGAATATATCGCTGTTGTTGGGAGTTTTCCGGGACGGGTTACGGAAACCTTTCTTTATAACCCTAGCGAAAGTCCCATAACTATTTCCTATGAAACAACATCGGGAACGGGAAGTTTCTCATTAGCTGCAAAATCTACATTGAGTTTCAGCGATGCAGCAGGATTCAGCCCACCAATCGGCTCCGCTATCAATTTTTCCTCGAATACTGTATTCTGGGGAATCTCAGCGATTGACTCGGAAAGTTCAACCTACGATTGGGGATATAGCCTGGTGCCAGCCAATATTCTGAAAAATGAATATATAAGTGGATGGGCGCCGGCAAGTCTGAATAAAACAGCTCAAGGCAGCCCCATTTATGTTACAACCCTGGCAGAGAACACAACCGTCTTTGTGGATTTTTCGCCCATTGATGGCA
>CAYQFT010000165.1:0-7882 GCA_964416825.1 uncultured Porphyromonadaceae bacterium | reverse complement strand
AAGTGATGGACGAAACAGGACTAACGGAATCGAGCATAAAATCGAGCTTATACATTGCAAGAAAAAAATTGAAAGAAGATTTAATCAGGGCCGGACATTCGTAATACAGACATTATAATCGGAGACATCAGTAACCCCGGCATTCATGCCGGGGGCCTAAGAATAAGACGAATCAAGATGAAAACGTGTACCGAAATAGAATTTCTGATGTACTTAACTCCCGATGAGTTAAGTGATCAGGAGAAAGTGTTGGTAGAGGAGCATCTGGCTGAATGTGCGGATTGTGCAAAAATCCGGATGAACTTCCTGGATAATCGCAACATTCTGATTGGTGACAGGGATTCCGAAGGGGTTCAGGATCCGGATTTCAACAGGATGGAGGAGTTAGTTATGCGCCGGATTGTGCCTGTCAGGACGAAAGTCTCCCCGGTTCTGGCCATTCTGCGCTGGACGTCAACGGTTGCCGCCGCTTTGTTCCTGATTCTCTTTCTCGGTGAACAGGCCCATTCTGTCAGAAAAATAGCCCGGCTCGAACAAACACTCGCAGATATCCAATACCCGGAAACACCGGGATTGGTAGATCGATGGGCGATACGCGAATCTCATCAGATTACACTTGGAGCACTAAGAAAATCAGGCTTGATTCATGACAGCATCACTTCGGTCGGACCTTTCCGCCTTGCCTTTGCAAAAAATCAGCTGGCCCAGCTGGAAATCTTGCGGATGAAAAACAAAATAAACCGGACTTATCCCTATAAAACGGGGCACCCCTTTCGTAACACAGCTTTCATCATCAAAACCAAATAAACAATCCCATGAAAACCATCAATGTTAAAACCGGAGCGACACTCCTGGCACTCTTCCTCTTCCTGCCGGGATGCCTCGATATCTATCTGACCACTCAATTGTTTCCGAATGGGGAAATTGAGAAAACGATCCTGATCAAGGGTGACTCCACAAATCTGAATGACGCTCCTTTCTATTTCATGCAGGATACCGGCTGGACCCGCAAGGATATTCGCGTCGACGACGACAAGCCGGCAATCACCATGACCCGGAAGTTTTCATCCTTCAAAGAGCTCAATAAATCTATGAATCCGGAGGATACCACCATCCAGGTGATCCGGGTTAAGGCCGACCTCAAAAAGAAATTCCGCTGGTTCTTCACCTATTTCGACTATTCCGAGACCATCCTGAAGGCGGATCCATACAAAACACTTGACTGGCGCAATTATCTGACTGAAAAAGAATTAAAACAACTTAAACTGACCGAAGACCAGCGAAAGGAACAGCCTCAATTTAATGAAGCCGAGTATAAGCTGATTGAGAAAAAATACGAGGAATTCGTGATGCGCTCTGCCTTTGAGTCTTATTACGGGATTTTGGGTTCCGTTCTGAAAAAGGAGCCATCCTATGCGGCAGTGCAAAACGAATTAGAAACCCGTAAAGAAGAGATCTACCGTTATATGGTCGACAGCTCAGAAGCCGCACAAGGCAAAGACCTGCTCGTGGCTCTGGATAAGTACCTGAATCGGAATGACTTGGTAGTCCTGAATGATAAGTATGCTGGAGACTTTAAAATCTTCGACGAAAAAATGGGGCTTTGGGACAATAACAGCGCGAACTCCTACAAATTCATCATCCGGATGCCGGGAATCCTGCTGCAATCCAGCAGTACACAGATTGAAGGTCTCGAGTCGCGCTGGGAATTTACCGGAAATGATATCTATTTCGATGATGTTCAGCTCACCTGCGAAAGCCGCATGATCAACAAATGGGCGTTTGTGGTGGCAGGGATTGTGCTGGTTATGGCGATCGGGTTGGCGTTTAAACCCAGGCGGAAATAGGGCAGAAGGCAGAAGGCAGAAGGCAAAAATCAGTAAAAAGAAATAAGGTAGAAGGAGCAAGTTAGGGCAGAAGTAGTTTCTGCACTTGCTACTTACCTTTTACTTATTTCCTCTTACTAATTTTTGCCTTCTGCCCTCTGCCCTCTGCCTTATTTTGTCTAGTTAACCGTAATCTTTGCCACCGAACTCCCATGGCAGCTGCTGCAGGCGCCGCTTGTAATGGGGGAAATCATCTGAGTGGTGGCCGTTCCGGAGGTAACTGTGGCATACAGCCCGGTACCAAAGGAAACCGCATTCCTGGTATAAAAATTCCCGCTTCCGTCGGATGTCATGGTTGCAACAGGAGTGCCGGTTCTGTCGGCCGTGGAATACAACTTAACAACTGCTCCGCTGAGGCCGGCATTACTGGCATTATAAACCGTTCCGCCAACCCGGAAGGTGCCTTCACCTTCCCCACCGGATTTATGGCACGCCAGGCAATCCATACCCGCATTGTGGCTGCCTTTACCGCCTTCATTTTCATCATCGTCATCGCCCTTCTCACAGTTGGTTAATACTAACGCACCGGCCAACAGGACAAACATCGGGACTAAAGCAAAAATCTTTCTTTTCATATCTATAAATTTTGTAACATATGTACAAACGTACATTTTCGTTGGCAATTGCTTAAACCTGTCAGGTTTTTTAAGAAACCTGACAGGTTTAAAAAAAACTTCCCAACTTTATCCTATGACACCTCGTGAACGCATCCTCGCCGTCCTTCATGGCAAAAAGCCCGATCAGGTTCCCTGGTTCGGCGATCTCGATTACTGGGCCAACTCCTTAATCAAGAGAGGATTAAAGCCCGATGATTTTATTCAGTCAGATGAGTATATCCAGTGGCACCGCGATCTGGAGGTAGGGTTTTACCTGCAGGGTTATTTCCCGTTTACAACCCATTATGACGGCTGCGAAGTAACAACCTGGAACGAAGGAAACCGGCGGTACACCGAGATTTTCACCCCGGTGGGATCGGTGAGGGAATGCTGGGAGTACATACCTGCCTCCTACACGGAAGGACCGGTTGAGCATTTCCTGAAATCGGAAGAGGATTTGCCCGCCATGATGCATATTTATGAGAACATGCGCTTTGAGCCCGATTATGATTTCGCTTACAAAAGACAGAAGCAGGTGGGTGATCAGGGGATTGTTCTCTGCTATCTTCCCAAAAGCCCATTCATGCACCTGGTAGCCCTCGAAGCGGGAATCATGGCTGTCACAATGATTGCCATGATGAACCCCGATGCCTTTGCCGAATTATTGGCTGTCATGGAAAAGGCCTTTGACAAAGCTGCCCGGATCGCTGTCGATAGTCCGGCCGAAGCGCTGATGATCCCCGAAAACCTCTCCTCCGAAATGGTTGGGCCTCAGTTTTTTGAACTTTATATGCGCAGTTATCAGGAGAAATGGATTCAGGAGATAAAAAAAGCCGGCAAGTACTCATTTATTCATATCGATGGCACTCTCCGCGGCCTCTTAAGGGAAGAGGCCTCCACCGGTTTTACCGTTCTCGAAGCACTCACCCCGAAGCCGGCCGGGGACATGGACATACAGGAGATCGCACCCCTGGTGAATAACAAGGAAACCATTATCTGGGGTGGGATCCCCGGCGTCTGCTTCACACCCCATGTAAGCGATGAAGAGTTCGACCGGCATGTCAGGGAAGTGCTTGAAGTGATGCGGCAGGAACCCCGCTTCGTGCTGGGCGTGGCCGACCAGGTACCGCCCGACGGCCTGGAATACCGGGTCAGGAGGGTGGCGCAGCTGGTCAGCGAATGCGGAAATTATCTGTAACATTTTCCTTAATTGATTGTCCAATACGTGATAAATATCTAACAATTACACAAATCATGAAAAAAGCATTTTTGATTATTCTTGCTGTGCTGTTCACCGGCACCTTTCTTTCTGCTCAATCACTGGAAGACGTTCTTAAAGAACACTTTGCAGCAACCGGCCAGGAAAAACTGCTCAAGGTTAACAACATGAAAGTGACTGGGAAACTGGTCCAGATGGGTGTTGAAATCCCCTTTCTCCAAATGATGGCCCGCCCGGCAAACGTAAGGGTTGAAGGAACCTTTCAGGGACTCACTTTTATCCAGACCTACAACGGAAAAGAGGGTTGGAACATCAATCCTTTTGCCGGTGTTTCCGAACCTCAGCCTTTCGGGGAGGATGAGCTCAAGTCGATGAAATATCAGGCCGATATGGATGGGATGCTTTGGAACTGGAAAGATAAAGGGTATACCGTTACCCTCGAAGGCAAGGAAGATATGGAAGGCACCTCCTGCTTTAAGGTTATGATCGTAACCAAGGATGGTGATTCTTTTACAAACTATATTGATGCAGACAATTATATGCAGATCCGCACTACTTCAAAGGTGAAAGTGCAGGGAAATGAAGTGGAATCAGATACCTATTACAGTAACTATATGCAGGTCGAAGGCTTGGCCATTCCGGGCAAAGCCGAAACCAAGATGGGCGGCCAGGTGGTTAATACCATTGTAACTGATAAGGTTGAGATCAACGTGGAACTCGACAATGCCTTATTCGGTAAACCTGTGGCGAAATAATCACTTTTAAAAAGCCATGAAATTCAGCTATTTAGTAGCCGGACTGCTTGCTTTGTGCGGCAGTTCTGCTTTATCGGCCCAGGTGACAGACGCCACCCTGGGCGATATTGCCGGCCGGCAGATCGGTCCGGCCAAAATGAGCGGCCGCATCTCTGCTATGGATGCCGAAAAAACCAATCCCAACATCGTATGGGTGGGAGCAGCAGGCGGCGGTGTATGGAAATCTATCAACCAGGGAACCACATTTAAATCGGTTTTTGATGACCACTGCCAGGCGGTAGGATGCATCACCATTGACCAGCAGCGCCCCGACACGGTCTGGGTGGGAACCGGCGAAGTGTGGGTCAGGAACTCCGTTTCCGTTGGTAACGGAATTTATCGCACCGTAAACGGCGGCGATAAATGGGAACTGAAGGGTCTGGATAAAACCGAACGGATCGCAAAAATCCTGATCAATCCCAAAAACCCTGATATTGTCTATGCCGCAGCCATGGGAGCCCTGTGGGGCGATTCAGAAGACCGCGGTGTTTACAAGACCTCAGATGGCGGGAAAACCTGGACTAAAGTGCTCTACGTTGGCGTTTCCACTGGCTGCGCAAGCATGGCCATGGATCCGCTGAATCCCGATATACTCTATGCTTCGATGTGGGATTTCCGGCGTGAGGCGCATACCTTCCGGTCGGGCGGTCCGGGAAGCGGACTGTATAAATCAACCGATGGCGGCTCCACCTGGACCAAGCTCGTGAAAGACTTACCCACCGGAGTTCTCGGCCGGATTGCGGTTGAAATCTCACCGGTTGCGCCCCACACCCTGTATGCGCTTGTAGAGGCGGATAAATCCGCCTTGGATAAATCCGCCTTATACCGGTCAGCTGATCAGGGTGCGTCCTGGGAAAAAATGAGTACCCAAACCCAGATGGGCGACCGGCCGTTTTACTACAGCCTGCTGGTTGCCGACCCGGTTGAACCCAACCGGATCTACAAACCCGGAACACAATTGTGGGTGAGCAATGACGGTGGAAAAATATTCCAGAATCCTTCTGTTACCGGCGGATCCTATCATAGTGATACGCATGCCTTATGGATCAGCCCCCTCGATAACCGCCTGATGTACCTCGGTACCGATGGCGGCGTATATGTATCTGTAGATAAAGGAAATACATGGCGTTTCGTTCAGAACCTGCCCGTTTCTCAGTTTTATCATGTAAGCGTAGACCGCGAAAAGCCCTATAATGTGTACGGCGGACTGCAGGATAACGGCTCATGGAAGGCTCCGTCGAGAAAGTCCGGCGGTATCCGTAACAGCGACTGGAAAAATATCGGATTCGGTGACGGTTTTTATGCATATGGTGACCCGGATGATCCGAATGTGACCTATGCGCAATATCAGGGTGGAAGAATTTCCCGGACTAACCACAAAACCGGGGAAAGCAAGTACATTAAGCCGTTCCCGGATGCCGGAACTGAGGCGCTGAGATTTAACTGGAATGCTCCGGTCATTTTCGGGGCGAAAACCGGCTGGATCTACATGGGGGCTCAATATCTTTTCCGGTCAAAGGATAAAGGCGATTCATGGGAACGCATTTCACCCGACCTGACAACAAACGATCCGACCCGCCAGCAGCAGGAAAAATCCGGCGGACTCACCATCGACAACAGTACGGCGGAAAACAATACAACCATCTTTGCCATCAGTGAATCTCCGGTTGACCCGAATATTATCTGGGTGGGCACCGATGATGGCAACATACAACTTACAACCGACAGCGGGAAGAACTGGACCAAGTTGAACACTCAGGTTCCCGGCTTGCCTCCAATGGCCTTCATCTCCCATATTCAGGCTGACAATTTTAACCGGAATGCCGCCTGGATGACCGTGGATGCGCACCGGAACGGGGATCTGAAACCCTATGCTTACTGGACATCCGACCTGGGTAAAACATGGAAATCATTGATTACTCCTGCCGTTCAGGGTTTCTGCCACGTGATCAGGCAGGACATCGTCAACCCCGATCTTATTTTCCTCGGAACCGAATTTGGCCTTTTTCTCAGTCTCGATAAAGGGAATGAGTGGGTGCGTTTTAAAAACAAGGTGCCGCAAACCGGTGTTTATGACATTGCCATCCAGCCAGATGAAAACGATCTTGTGCTGGCGACTCACGGACGTGGAATTATTATCATTGACGATATCACCCCTATCCGGAATCTGAAAAAGGAAATCCTCGATCAGGAATTCGCATTCCTGCCACAGAAACCTTTCTACTTTTCATCCGAAACAGGTTTGCAGGATTTTGCCAGTGACGCAGAATTTTATGGACCGAATCCCTCATCGGCAGCTTCAGTCTGCTACTACCTGAAGAAAAGGCATGTTTTCGGTGACATGTATCTCGAATTGTACGATGCCAGCGGGAAATTCCTGAAAAAACTGCCGGCAGGCACCCGTAAAGGCATCAATAAAGTATCAATCGTCACCATGATGGAGCCGCCGAAAGTCCCAAAATCACCTAACATCCTGGGTGAAGCTGTGGTTGGTCCGATGTATGAAGCAGGTTCTTATACTGTAAAGATCGTCAAAGGTGATCAGACCTTTACTTCTTCATTGGTTCTTAATGATAATCCAGAACTTAAACATTCGGCTGAAGACCGGAGGATCCAGCGGGAGACAGTAATGAAGGCCTATCATATGCTTGAAACACTCGCCGCGGTTGATGAATTGGTTCTTAAAACGAAAGATGCTCTCTCAGTTGAAAGTTCAAAGGCGAAAGGCGAAAAGCGGAAGAAACTCGAAGCAAAGATCAAAGAGTGCGAGAAGATGCACGAACAGATTTCGGCCACACAGCCGGGCGAAGGGGGAATTACCGGCCAGGTCCGCCTCCGCGAGAATATCGCTGAAGTATACGGTGCTGTGATCGGGTATGCCGGCCGGCCGACCAATCTTCAGATCCGGGCGCTTGAGGTCTATGGAGCTAGGGTGGATGAATTTGGAAAAAGAATCAAAGAGATCTCCGGAGTAAAATAGATTTAATTTCGATATTGGTTCAGTAGGGAGGATTTTGGTCCTCCCTTTTTTTTATTTTTAACCCGATAAACCTTTCCCCATGAAGAAATATTTGTTCCTGAGCATTACCCTGATTGCATTAAATGCATATTCCCAGGCTCCCACTTTCCGCCCTCCGGCTGTTCCACTGGTCACTCATGATCCCTATTTCAGCATCTGGTCTCCGGCCGATAAGCTCTGGGATGCCGAAACCGTTCACTGGACTGGTAAAAAGCAGGGATTGCACAGCATGGTTCAAATTGACGGTAAAGTTTACCGGCTGATGGGTAGCAGGCCTTCAACCACAGAGCCGCTGCCCCAGAAAAGCGTTACTGTGAATCCCACGCAGACGATCTATGTATTCGGCAATACAGCCGTTCTCGTGACAC
>CAYQFT010000164.1:7779-8061 GCA_964416825.1 uncultured Porphyromonadaceae bacterium | reverse complement strand
TCGATGCTCTGAACGATGTGTCAAACATGGTCAGCACCATCAAATTTGTGAAACAGAACGGGGGAATTGCAGATTGTGCGATCTGTTACACTGTGGATCCGCATTTTGCCGCGAGGGAAAAGGTCAGGGCTTTCTTCACAGGCCGAACGCTTCCCCGGAATATCTTTACGGTGGATTATTATGTTCAGCTGGCGGTGATTCTGGAGCAGATGGGAGCCGACATGATCACGGTGAAGGATATGGCCGGGCTCTGCCGGCCGTTCGCGGCCCGCGCGCTGATCA
>CAYQFT010000164.1:5153-7769 GCA_964416825.1 uncultured Porphyromonadaceae bacterium | reverse complement strand
TCCTCCCTCACTGAGCGGGGAACTGGTGCGGGGGCTTAAACGTGCCGTTGCTGTACCCGTCGATTTCCACACCCACTGTACGCCAGGATACGGTCTGGCATCTACCCTGATGGCCATCCTGAACGGGGCCGACATCGTGGACACTGCCCTCCTGAATTTCTCAGGCGGTACCGCGGCACCGGCGTACGAATTGATCCAGATTTTTGCCGATAAACTAGGCATTGAAACGGGTGTTAACCGGGAGGAAGTTGTCAGGATTAACGATGAATTGAGGCTGATCCGCCAGGAGCTGGCTGAGTTTGGCTCCGACGGGCCGCTGCCGCGTGAGTTCAATATCAGTAGTTACAAGCTGCCGGAAGCCATCAACAAGCGGTTTGACGATGCGATCCGCGCTGCCCACATGGACAAGGAGGACGACTTGCTGGAGGCCTGCAACGCCATCGAGGAGTGGTTTGTTCTTCCCGCAGCCGATGAGCTGGTGCGGAAAGCCGAGATCCCGGGAGGCATGTACACCAACATGCTTGCCCAGCTGAAGCAGCTGAAGCTCGATCACCTGCTGAACCGTGCCCTGGAACTGGTGCCGATGGTACGGCTCAAATCGGGCTGCCCTCCGCTAGTGACTCCCACAAGCCAGATCATTGGTGTGCAGGCTGTTAACTGCGCTATCGACGAAAACAAGAAGCAGCCCTGGTTTACCACCAAATCGGTTCAGTTTGTGAATCTGGTTAAGGGCTCCTATGGGAAAACCCCGCTGCCCATTGATCCGGAATTCAGGGAACAGGTTTGCGGCCATCGCGAAGAGATTCCCTATGATACCCATGCCTATCAGAAACAGCCCAATCCCGAGGATGAAATAACGGGACTCCGCCTGGCACAAAATGAACCGGAAGAACTACTCCTCGAACTGTTCCCGTCCGTTGCCCAGAATTTCCTCCAGAACCGGATTCACCGGCTGCAGCAGGAGACGATCCGCCGGATCGAAGAAGAAAAGCGCATCAACAACGAAAAAGCCAAGGCCGAATACGACAATCTGTCGCCCGACGAGAAAGGCTTGCGTGTACTGGGCTGGCTGTACTCGAGCACCTGGGCGACATCGCAGCAGGAGTAGAGACGCATACATGCGTCTGTTAAACCTTGAGATTTAAAGGATGAGGCTTCAACGTTGAGGCTACAGCGCAGAGTGTTGAATGTTGAAATTTAGATCCAAGGATAGCCCGATAGAAATCCCTGAATCTATCTTTCAACATTCAACACTCTGTGTTCGAATCTCAACGTTCGAATCTCAACGTTCAGGTCTCATTTCAAATAGCTCCGAACTTCTTCTAAACTCAACCGGCGGGATGGGCCAAAGTTCGGACTGGCGGCGTACCGCTGCAGACTCCTTAGCAGCTGCCGTGCGCCGATCCGCTCATTGAGCTTCGTGGTAAGGTCGGCTCCCGTGAGGATGAGCTTGCCGTTTCCAACCTGATATTCAGCTACCAGCGCCAGACTGCGGTTGGTGACCCAGTCGTCGATGATCCGGACGATGGGCTGGGTTATGGTATCGGGTTGATTGATAATAAGCGGCTTAGCCTGGCTGACGATATCCCACCACTGCCAGTTGCTGTGGTATTCGGTCGGGAAATCGGCCAGCGCCGGGTGTTTGGGGTCGCAGAGGATGCCGAGCGTGTGCGGGGCCTGCCTGCCTGTCCAGGCCGTGTTCCAGAAGATGCTGGAGAAGCCGAGGGCAATGCTGCCGCCTTTGTCGGCCGCCACGCCATCCGGACCCAGTGCGAGGATCGCCGAGCCGCCGTTTTCCAGTAATTTCACAAGGGCGGGGGTGAGGGTGCGGAAGACGGGAATTCTGGTTACTGGTTGCTGGTTGCTGGTTACTGGTTCAGCGGAAAGGGGGTAAACCCAGAGGTCCCAGGAATTCATTTTATCCCCTACTGAAACCTCCATGGTGAATTTTGAGGCTACTTTTATAGAGGCTAAGGGCCACTCAAAAGGACCGATGGACGTGTTGGTTCCGGTAGGTATGGATTGTTTCGGAAACACCTTCTCACTTACGATTGGCCCCTCGGAACTCTTAATTCTGATTACCACTTCCTCCTTCAAATCTCCAGCCCCATAGTTCGCAATCTCGATATCCGCCTTAAAAGTCTCATTATTGCTCAGCACCATCCTGTCGATTCTGGCCAATGGGGTCACTGCATTGCAGAAAGCGCTGTACTCGGCGGGCGATATGTATCCTTTTTCTTCCCAGAACGGGTCGAGGACGCCTACCAGTGCGGTGCCCTGACCGGGGAAGTCGTGCAGGTCGAGCAGCTGGAACCCGGCCATGCCGGGGGTGCGAAGGGCGGCTTCGATATCTGCCTTGTAGCAGAGGGCCTGTAATTTTCCGGATGCCAGGAGGAATTCAGAAGAGAGATTTCCGAGGTTGGAAGCTTCAAGGGTTTCACGGAAAATCTCGAAGTTCTTGGGTTTGAGATTGCCGGTGTATTTCGGGATTTCGCTGAAGTTCGGATAGACGCACCACTGGCCGATCTCGTGACTGACCACGGGTTTTCCGGGGAAACGGGTGGCGTTGATCTCGCGGAAGTCAAAGCGGGTTTGGGGTGGTTGTGCGTTGATGAT
>CAYQFT010000164.1:0-5053 GCA_964416825.1 uncultured Porphyromonadaceae bacterium | reverse complement strand
TCGATATCCGCCGCGGTAAAGGCCGCTTCGGGCGGGCACCAGCTGTGGAACCGCATGTGGTTGAGCCCGTGTGATTTTATAACCCGATAGATGCGCTGCCACTCTTCCACCTTCAGGGCTGGATAGCCGGTTTTCGGAAAAATGGCGCACTCCAGCGTACCCCGCAGGAAGGTGGGCCTGCCGTTGATGGCCAGACGTGTGCTGTCGGCCCTGAATTCCCGCATGCCAAAGAGTATGTCCTGATGTTCGGCTTTGCCGGTGGATTTCATCGTAGCCGTAAGATCGAGCCGGTAGAGGTTCGGACTGAATTCATCCCAGAGCTGGCAGGAATCACCCATGGCGTAAATGAATTCGAAGGCCTCGCTGCCGCCGGGGACTTCCTTGATGAATTTCACCGGGCTCATAACAGTCTGGGCTGTTCCGTTTTTATAAACGCGTGCCTCGAGAGCGATCTCTTCCGGTTGGGCGGATTGGTTTTCAAAACCGCCCACTACCTTGACCACGCGGTTTTTAATATCGGGATAAACCTTAACCGGCCCAAGCGCCACTGTTGGCAGCGCCTCCAGCGTGATGCCCCCGACGATGCCGTTCCAGTTGCCCTGGGTGTGGTCGCTCACGCTGTGCGCGTTGAGTCCAACGTCCACGAACATCCGGTTATCCACGCGGATGGTGAGCAGGTGCCGGCCGGGTTTTGCGATTTTCGACAGGTCATAGCGGTGTGGTGTGGCCAGGCTGACATGGTCGCCCAGCGGGCTGTCGTCGAGCCAGGCGGATGTGGTCCAGTGGCACCGTTCGAGCGTGAGGATGATCCGCTGACCTTTCCAGGCCGGCGGGATCCGGATCTCGCGCTGATACCAGGCGGCTCCAACGTAATAGAAATCGGGCTGCAACCAGAACGGGATCTTGATGTTCCCGGGCTTGCGGTATTTCTCATATTTATCGGCCGTGTACCACGACTGGTCGACGATCTGTCCCGTCCACTCCGTATTCACCCCCACGGCAAAGCCCTTGCCGTTCGAATCAAGACTCCCCGGCAGGTGCAGTGTGTCATCCGGGAACTCAGTCAGGTAATATTGCTGGTCTTTCCCCTGATCGAGGGAGTCGATGATGAACTTCCAGGTACCGGACAGGTCTTTCTGATATTCGACTTTGGTGCAGGCTGCTGACATCAGTATGACCAGGAAGGTAATGAGGAGTTTTGTGCGCATTTGTTGATGTGTTGATGTGATGATAAGGGTTTCAAAGGTAGCCCAAGCATTGGAGCCTCTTATATGTTGCCCCGGTTTTCAAACCGGGGATAGGTGAATGGTCATAATCATCACGTGTCAAGGCCTTTAAAGGCCTTGACACGTGAAACGGTGAGGTTCTGTTGATCCACCCCGGTTTGAAAACCGGGGCAACATATAGGTGTTTCAATGCTAATATCTCAGTAGGTTAATGTAAAGTCAGCTCAATTGAGGTTTTCAATTTATTTACCGGAACCGAAAATACCCACTTTTCTCCTGATTTTTCACCCCTGATGATTTTTCCGTTGGCCGTGAGGCGGGGAGGAGTGGGGAGGGTGGAGTGGATGGATAAAAGTGAATGGTGTGCGGATGGCAGACCGATGACCGATGACCGCAGACCGCCGTCCGTCATCGGTCGTCCGTCCCCGGTTTTCCGTCCGTCTTCCGTCGTCGGTCGTCGGTCTTCGATCACGAACGATATCTTCCCGAAATTATCTGCTAGCCTGATCGGCACCTCAGCAGCAAAACCGTCTCTCTCCAGCTCCACGCTTACCCGCCTGGCTCCGTCGATGGCGGAGAAGCGGGTGCGGAGGCCGTCGCGGGGGATGATGCTGAATTCTTTACCCTGATGAACCAGCTCCCCGCCATACCCGATCCAGCCAAATATCGCATCACGCATCACGATGGTCCTTGCCATTCGGGTTGAAGAGCCATATCCTAAATCGATTTCGCCGTCGTAGCTCCACGGACCGCGCGGCACTTCCTTGCGGATCCAGGCGTTGCCCCACTTGGAGTTGTTGAAGGTCCAGCCGCTGGCGCCGTCGTTTTCCACACCCGGATACCAGTAGCCGTAGTTATCCTCCGGTCTGCCGCTGTTCATCAGGGCCCAGTGACAGAGATAGGAGGCGTACCCGAGCTGGATCCAGTCATCGGGCTTCTCCGAGAAATTGATCCCGTAATCGAGGATGCCCCAGCCGCCCATGTTGGCCATGTAGCTCATGGAGCCGCCGTCGGAGCTGGAGGTGAAATCCGCCCCGAGGAGGTAGTAAGTGGTCTCCAGCCAGCCGCGCACGGCCAGTCCGCCCATCAGCTGCCGGTCCATGAATTTCCTCGCATCCTCCTGTTTCACAACCGGATGCGAATACCATTTCTGATATTTCTTATCGAACCACAGATTCGTATCGGGCTCCATCTTGTTCAGCGTCCCGTACTTCGCCAACGCATAGCTCGACTCAAACGCCGTCCGGTCCAGACTGTACTCACTCCGGAACGGATACGTATCGTCATACACAAAATATTTGACCTTCTTTTCCCATTCATCACGCAAAATTTTTGCACGTTCCCCCGCCGATGAACGTTGTAGAGACGGATTATTATCCGTCTCTACGGTGGATTCCGCCGATGTACGTGGCAGAGACGCATTATTATGCGTCTCTACGGTGGATTTCGCCGATGTACGTGGCAGAGACGCATTATAATGCGTCTCTACGGCCCGTGCCGTCAATTCGTCGATGATATCGGGAATAACCAGTTCGTTGTAACATCCCCATTTATACGTCTCATACCACGGCAAAATCTCGTACGGATATTTGAAATAGGCCACGGCCGTCTGATACGCCCGCTCGAGGTACTCATCCGCGGTGAGGTAGTGTACCTTATCGGGATAAAGCTTAGCGATCTGATACATATGCCAGTAAAGCATGATGATGTGCGGGTAGTCGTAGGAGCGCCAGACGTTCATTTTGTCGAGGTTGCGGTTTTTCATGCCGGCGCGGAGGAGCGGATCGCGGTTCGCCATCCAGTTGGGGGTGCCGTAGATGCCGTAGGGGTAGGGTGTTTCCTGGTCGGTGCGCTGGAGCTTGCCCCAGACGAAGTTTTTCAGGTAGTATTCCACCGAGGCGATCTCGGCCGCATCGGGGTAGACCACGTTCTTGGCCGCCACGAACGGCGCCTTGCAGAGGGCCGGATCGTCGCACGCCAGCACGTAGCCCCACCAGTAATCGAACCCGTCGGTGTTATCGGGCCCCCGCAGCACCTTCTCCTTCATGTCGTATACCGAATAGAGGCCGTTGTACCATTTGGTGCTGTCGCGGTGCTGCTGATGGTTGACAATGAACGCACTGCGCTTCTTGAACAGTGTTTCGAGCGGCTCGCAGGAGAAAAACTCGAGGTAGGTTTTCAGGCCGTGGTTGTACCAGATCGTCAGTTTGTTTTCGCCGGGTTTTCTGAATGTAACCTGATATTGGAGGTGGTCATCGGGGAACTCCCGGAGGAATGTAATCGTGGTTTTATCCCGATATTCCGCCGTGATGGAATCGATCTGGTTTTTCGTATGGAGCGAGAAGCGGGCGGAAAGATCGGAGGGGATGGTCATGCCGGGGACGACGCGGATGTCGAACAGACCGTTTTCGTACAGCAGCTGCCGGAGCTCATCGAAGCTCTGCGCCCACTGGAAGCGGAGGCCGTAGGTTTTTTTCGCGGTGGCCGATCCGGCCTTGCCGAGCTCCAGCATGGTGTTCGGCTGGCGCCAGGTGCCTCGGGTTTCGCGACCGGCGGTGAGTCCGGAGTGGATGAAGGCCTGATAGCTGCCCCGGCCGGTAAAATATTCGAACGAAGTGCCCGGCTGCACCGTCACCAGCAGGTAGGGCGGCATGCCGGAGGGTTTGGTGAAACAGAGGAACGACCCGTTCCCCTGAATAAAATGGTGCTTGGTGAAGCACTGCTCAAAGATGTACACCGGATCCTCGCCCCCGGGCGTCCGCCAGGGAAACGGGATTGCCAGGTCCCCGATCGTCACCGGAAACTCCATCATACTCTCAATCTCGATCTGATAATCCAGCGATTTTTCCCTCAGCGAATACGTCTGCGTCATCTTAAGAGGCATCCCCGGTATGAAGTCCTCATACACCACCCCTTGCCCTATCTTACCCTCTTGTATCTTACTGTCTTCATCTTTCGCCTTTCGCCTTTCGCCTTTCGCCTTCATCCTCGTTTCCTCCTGATACAGATCCAGCCAGTCCCCCGGCCCTACTCTATACCTCACCACCGGCTTCCCGAAGGCGCCGGAGAAGATGTTTGCGCGGGTGGTGTCTTGCGGGCAGGTTAGAGAGGTGAGCCCGCGGGGGGAGATGGTGGCTTTGAGGTTCTGGTTTTCCAGGGATTGGCTGAAGGCGAAAGGCGAAAGGCGAAAGGCGAAAGAAAGAGAAAAGATAAGAAAGAGGGGAAAGAGAGGTTTCATCGGGATCGGTTTTTCAGGATATCAGAGAATGGCAAGAAAGTTAAATAAATGATGGGAAAGATTTCCATTCTGGCGCCTGATGTGCATATATACTCTTAAAATGAAGTTTATGAAAAAAATGGACAAGAAACAGATGCACCTTGGATATCCTGATCGGGTACCAACGATAAATGTTCGTACCTTTGGAGAAATCATTGAGATGGAACGTATTGTTAACCTGCATATTCAGAAGCTTCCGGAAGGAGTTTACCTCGCTACTTCGGATTCGATCAACGGTTTGGTGGCGCAGGGCAGAACCATTGCGGAAACCATTGAGATTGCCAGGGACGTGGCCAGAAAACTGATCGAAGCGCACGAGGAGGGGCTGGCAGAAGGCAGAGAGCAAAAGGCAAAAATTAGGAAGAAGAAAGAAGGTCGTTAATCTCCTTTTTCAATTTGGGGAGATGCGTGCTGATTATTCCCCAGATCACGACATCGTCAACCCGATCATACCCGTGAATGACCCAATTTCTGGTATCAACAATTTGTCTGGCATTCACGCTTCATAGATCAATTCTTTCGATTCGTTAATGCTCTCAATGAAGTAGGG
>CAYQFT010000163.1:0-8099 GCA_964416825.1 uncultured Porphyromonadaceae bacterium | reverse complement strand
AAAAAATCCTTTGGGCGAAGAGCCCGAAAAAGATTGTTAAAAATATAACACCCCTCCACAGGTAACCATGACGAATATTAGAAAAAAGTATGATAAAAGTCAGAAAAACATCTGGCAGGGAACTATCCCGCACCAATCGCTGACTTCAAAGCGGAGGGATTTGCTTTTTCAGATATATTGGGAATCAGCCTGATCGGGTGACTCGGCGCTACCGGCAGGGTAAAGTAGAAACAGGACCCTGATCCAGGCTCCGACTCAACCCAAATCCGCCCCTTCATATTCTCGATGAGGAGCTTTGCAATCGTTAGACCGAGGCCTGTCCCTCGGTATAGCTTCTGGTCCGATTTCTGTCCTTTAATGAACCAGCTGAATATCTGTTGGATTTCATCATCGGTCATACCAATGCCCGTATCTTTTATCCAGAAAAGAAGTGTTTTCTGGTCGAACTTCTGGCATCCCATCTCAATCGATCCTTCATGTGTGAACTTAACCGCATTTTCAGCAAGACAGGCAAATAATTGGTGAAAGCGAACCGGATCAGCACTAAACGTCATATCAGAAGCATCATCATCGATACTCGCTTTTATCTCCAGGGATTGTTTACTGTATAATGCCTGAAACTTTCTGAACTCTTCGACCTGTTTTCCCAGAGTATCAATGACTCGAAGCCCCTGTATATCAAATTGCATTTGTCGGGCCTGGATCTTGGCCAGCTCAACAATGTTTGTTAGTGTGCTCAGCAATTTATGCCCATTCTCGAGAACCTGGTTTGAATAGAACTTTCGTTCAGAGGCTTCGAGTCCGGATTCACCCAGTAGTTCAGAAAAACCAACAATGGCATTCATAGGGGTGCGGACTTCATGTGAGAGATTCGCAAGGAATGAGGACTTCAGGCGATCGCTTTCCTCAGCCTGCTCCTTGGCATGAACAAGACTCTGATGAGTTTCATGGCGGTCGACCGCTAAGGCCAGGTGTTCGCCGATATATTCAAGCAACTGCAGGTCTGCTTTGTCATAAAGGGTATTCTGGTCGTAGCTCTGTACCATAAGAATACCAACGACCTTTGTCTCAACCATCAGCGGAACCCCCAGCCAACTGTCGACCGGCACTCCAACAGCTTCAACTTCACCGCGGGTTACCAAATCATGAATGCCCTTCCGGTCAACGAGTAAAGACCTGCGGTTCCTGATAATAAATGAGCTTAGGCTCCTTCCCAGACGGTAGGTATCCAGGTTCTCTTTGGGATTACTTCGAAACATCGGAATAATCTCCTGCCTTTCAACATCATATATCCCAATCATAAGGTTGCTGGCATCCATAATAAGACCCAGTTGTTCATGGATATAATGAAAGACTTCCTTCAGATCGTTATTGCGGTTTACAAATCCTGAAATCCGGTACAAAATGGATTTAACTTTGTCGGAATAGTTTTTTTCTGCAATCTCCTCCTGAAGCTTTTGATTGGTTTCTCGTAAGTGACGGGTTTTTTCAATTACTTGCCGGTCAAGGTCACTTCTGGATGCCTCAAGTTCCAGCATTGTAGTATTGTGCAAGGTAACTTCCCGCTTCAGGGAATTGTTTATGGCTGAAATGTTTTCCCAGTTCAGAAAAGACACTAACCGCGTATGATACATGATCCCTGACAGGACGACAGCAACTGTGATAAAAAAGAGATGTCCAACTGACTGGGGAAAAGAAGGAAGCAGTGAACCGGAATTTACATCCCTGAAGAAAAAAAATCCAACAATACCATTGACCAGGATTACAGCAGTCTCATAGGCACTATTCACAAACAAAGAATAAACAACAATTAGACCGAGCACAAAATAACCAGATTTACCTATGCTAAGGGGATCAAGCCTACCTATGACCACACACCACCATACCAGCATCAAACAATAAAGAATAACCGGAAGCCGAAAAATAAAAAGGCTGGCAGGCTCCCGGCGACGAAAAAAAATTGCGGACAAGAAAATGAGCAAGCTGATAAAAAGGAAACAAACTGTAAATAACGCTGAGAAAGCAGGTTGATTTATGAGGAGTGAGCCTGAAGCGAAAAATGTAACCAATACAGCAAGAACCTGCAGACGGAACAGGTTCTCACGCCCCGTCTCGCGGAGAAATGATTCCCGTTTTTCGTCTGGCACCTTTGGAAACGTCCTCCGGAACCAATCACCCTGCTTATGCCAAATGTCCATTATTCAACCTAACTCCCCTATTTTTTTCACGTATGGGGTTACCTTTTCCCCATTTTCAGGATTAATATATGTGCTCCTGATTGACATAAAGGACAACGAATATATGAAAACTGAGTGTTAGTTACAAGAATTAACAAGCAAACTTGACAAATTATTTGACGAAACAATCATATTAACAAATAAAAAGGGCGGTCTTAACCGCCCTTTTTATTTATCTCACCAGTTGCATTTCTTTTATCAGGTGTCCTGCCCCTGCAAACTTATCAATGATAAACAGCGCATACCGGATGTCGATGCTGATATTTCTGCAAAGATCTGGATCATAAATAATATCGCTCATGGTGCCTTCCCAATTTCGATCGAAATTGATTCCGATCAGCTCCCCGTTGGCATTGATGACCGGGCTACCTGAATTACCTCCGGAAGTATGATTTGAAGCAATGAAGCATGCCGGAACCGTATTCTTGTACTCATAGGGTCCGAAATCCTTGCTATCATATAATTGCTTTAATTTTTCCGGAACCCTGTAATCATAAATATCCGGATTATCCTTTTCCATTATCCCGTTAAGGGTGGTCACATGTTTGTACCGAATTCCATCAGCCGGAGAAAAATCATCGACCTTACCGAATGACACCCTGAGCGTTGAATTAGCATCCGGGTAAAACAATTTTTCAGGCTGCATCTCCATCTGAGCCTTCATATACAGGCGCTGCAGCTCCGGAAGTTCGGATTGTCCTGCTGATAAACCTGGAGTTATAATGTTCTTCTGAAGGTCAGCCATGCTTTTGTACATAAGGATTGCAGGGTCATTTGCAAGCTTTTTCGCCTTACTTTTCCCAAAATTGTTCAACAATTCATTAACGCGATCCTCAGTTGAAAAACAAGAATTTTTAAACACAAAAGCAGCATACGCATCAAAATTACCTCCGAATTTTTTCGTCATTTCCACAAGGTGAGCGGGTTGAAACTTAGGGTCAATCCCTTTGGAATAAGCCTCAAAAAGAGCTGAGTAGAGCTTCTGGTCCGTATCCTTATCATAATCCTTGAAATAGCCCGCGACCCCAGATCTCAAGCGCTCAACTGCCTTAACAAGTTCCTCGTGGGTTGAAGCAGATGCCATTGAAATCAGGGATGCAAACCTCCCGGCAAATGTGATAATCTCAGCTGCTTCGCCTGCTTCCCGTGCATATGTGTTGGCAAGTTCAAAAGGTGCCTGATCAGTAACGATCTTCCTGTATAAGGCGAGTAGGTCTCCATATGCTTTGGAACGCTTATCATCAGAAATGGTCCATGCTTGAAACCGATCCTCGAATTCCTTTTTCCGCCCTATTGCGTCAACACGGGATAAACCCAATAAAACACCCTGGTTCTTTTTCCAGCTGTTTGCTATGCCTGATTTTTTGGCGGAATACTGTATCCGAATCAGCGGACTGGTTTCCATGGCGCTCTCGATAATCTCAAGCCTTCTGGTTCTAAGGTCGACCGATGCAGGTATTGTATAATTAACCTGGTTCTCAATTACAAATGAGGGAATGTACTCAGTGGTTCTTCCCGGATAGCCAAAGACCATTGTAAAATCACCTTTCTCAACTCCCTTCAGGCTTATTGGAAAAAATTTCTTCGGTTTATATGGAACATTTGCGGGTGAAAAAGAGGCCGGTTTATTGTCAGGTCCGGCATATATTCTGAATAATGAAAAATCTCCTGTATGCCTGGGCCATATCCAATTGTCGGTTTCTCCGCCGAATTTACCAATGGCACTTGGCGGAGCACCAACTAACCTGATGTCATTGTATGATTCATACACAAAAAGAAAAAATTGATTGCCACTGAAAAAGGAAGAAACTCTTCCAGAGTAAGCCGTTCCTTTAACGGATTCGGCCTGAACCTGTCGGATGTTCTCCTGAATGATTCGCTCACGGTCTTTGGCTGAAATCCCTTCATTCACACCAGCCAGACATTTATCGGTTACATCTTCGATCCGGATCAGAAAAGTCACAGAAAGCCCGGGATTGGGTAACTCTTCAGAACGGCTCATTGCCCAGAATCCATCAGTAAGGTAATCATGCTCTACAGTACTGTGCCGCTGTATGTTCCCGTAGCCGCAGTGATGGTTGGTTATCAGCAGGCCTTCGCCGGAGATAAGTTCTGCCGTACAGCCACCGCCGAAAATCACGATTGCATCTTTCAGACAAGCCTGGTTTACAGAGTATACGTCTTCAGCAGTCAACTTAAATCCGGCTCTCTGCATGTCCTCAATTTTATACTTCTTAAGTAATAACGGAATCCACATGCCTTCCTCTGGTCTGGCTGTGTTACCGGCCAGAATGGCAATAATTAAAAAGTAAACTATCTTCTTCATTCGTATATGATTATTATAAATATGAAAATCCCGTAAAACGTTGCAGCTCCCTGTACAATTTTTGGACAGGCAACCCCATTACATTGAAATAGGATCCCTCAATCCGCTTAACTCCAATATACCCGATCCATTCCTGAATACCATAAGCCCCGGCTTTGTCAAATGGGCTGAATTCATCAACATATTCAACAATCTCAGCCGCAGAAAGGGTATCAAACCAGACTGTAGTGTTAGCCGTAAAAACCATATCCTTCGATTTCGACGAGAGGCACACTCCCGTTATTACTTCATGAGGTTGTCCTGCAAGTTCGGTGAGCATAGTTATTGCCTCTTCGCGTCCATCAGGTTTTCCCAGAATTCGGTCACCAAGAACCACCAAAGTATCAGCTGTAATAAGTATATCATCCGATTGGAGTTCATTCAGGTATGCCTTGGCTTTCAATCTCGCCAGATACACGGCAGCCTCACCCGGTGACAGGCCGTCTGGAACCACCTCCGGAACTTCAGTTTTGAGCCAAAGTTCAAAATTAAGACCAATATCCTTTAGCAGAGCCAGCCTGCGGGGTGACCGGGAACCCAGAAAGATCCGGTACTTGTTCATGTAATCGGCAAACTGCTTCATGATCCGGAAAACCTTTGCATCAGAAATTGCGCGACAGGAGCATATAAAAGGCCCATAAGCATGATAATCTTCACTAACTGACTGACAAAACGGTAATCTGTGGCGGATTTTGCTCCAATCACTTTAATTATGACGAAGATTATTGGCAACAACAATAGGACGAAGTAAAATATAAGGCTTACCATATCTGTCAGGTGAAAGAAAAAGAAAAATCCCAGGAATCCGGCAGTTACAGCCGATAATGCTATTATGATCCCTTTGGTTACCCTGAATCCCCAGCAAATTGGAACCGTATTGCTTCCCGATTCCTTGTCCCCGGTATGATCCTCCGCATCTTTCACAATTTCACGGATCAGGTTGGTCAGAAAGGCGAAGAAACTAAACGCGCCAACCCAGTATAACAGCGCATGGATGCCGTGTGGAAAGAAATCAGGGTATAACGAATAGTTGCGGGCAAGAAGCGGATATTCAAAAAGAATCACCAGCATCGGAACAGTTGCGGTTAGCATGGAAATAGCCAGGTTTCCTACCAGCAATTTATGCTTGAACCTTATTGAATAGAGCCAAAGGATCAAGGGCGAACCGACAAAAATAACAATCATCCAGGGGACCCTGTAGACAATTGAAAACAGAATTCCGAGTGTCACGCCGGAGAGATTGAGCACCAAATGCATGAAAAGAGCCATCCGGCGGCTGACATCGCGGTCGATGACAACCCGATTAGGCTGATTGATCCGGTCAGCTTTAACATCATGGTAATCATTGATTACATAGCCAGCCGCTGCAATCAGCACGGTTGAAAGAACCAGGCATAAAAAGGCGAACTCAGAAACCTGTAAATCAATCTGATACAAGCCCAGGATCGGTTGAATAACCGACCATCTCATCAGGTACATGGTTATTATCACCATGAGCAGGTTTGGTATGCGAAGAATGCGAAAAAAACCGGCAATTTTCATACTGACAATATTAAGTGAAATTCCAGAATCCCTGGGAACGCAGTACCTGTTCGATAACATCCCTTACACAACCGTGCCCCCCCGGGTAGGTTGAAATATACCGGGAAATTGCAAGGATCTCTGAGACTGCGTCTGATGGACAGGTAGGTAACCCTACCATCTGCATAACTGCCAAATCAGGGATGTCATCTCCCATGTATAATAGCTGGGCAGGATCGATTCCCCATCTTACGGTGAAAGTCTTCAAATCCTTAACCTTATCTGATGATCCCAAAAAAACATCCTCAGTCCCAAGATCTCTGAACCTTTTTAGAAGGGACTCCGATTTTGCTCCGGTTATTATGGCCACTTTAAACCCATCATCGATCGCCTTTCGAATGGCAAAGCCATCCCGGGTATTCACCGAGCGCATCATGTCTCCTGATGGGTGCAATGTCAATTCATTGGTTGAAAGAACACCATCGACATCAAAGGCAAATGCACGGATTCCGCGCAGGTCTTCTCTGAAAAAATTCATGTCCCCGAAATATTTGATTTAGTTCTGGTTGCTATTATTAAATTGGTAATCAACCGGTACAATTCCTGCCTATCCGGCTGGTCGGCTAACATATTCATGTGTTTTTGGATCGTTATATCGTCAGTTCTTATTGCAGGGCCGGTTTGGGCGCGCTCAGGGCTAATCGACAGTGCTTTTTCAAACGTTTCACGAATCAAAGGCGCGAGCCATTCTGGATTCTGCAGCCTCTGGTTCATGATTCCGTATGCCTCAGTCAGCATGAAGTTAGTGAAATTGTTTGCCCAAACAGCCGCCAGGTGTATCCACCGCCTCTCCTCAAAGCTCAGATCAAGAACTTGTTTAGTAAAACCTTCAGCGAGTCCACGAATAACTTCTACCACGGCTGGCTCGCTTCCTTCAATAAAAACAGGTACTTCACTCAAATCAATGGGCCGTCCTATCGTAAAAGTCTGCAAGGGGTAAAGCCCGCCATGCTTATACTTCTGGCAGGCGAACCGGAGCGGCGAAAAGGTCCCGCTGGTGTGGACTACCAAACCACGATAATCACTTATATCATTAATAATTTCAATCAGGGCATGGTCTGGCACAGTTAGAAAGAGTATTTCGGCATCCTTGACCAAGTCGGTAATTCGATTGGAATGCAGGCAATTTAGCCTGTCTCCCAATCTTTGAGCACTGACTGCAGATCTGCTGATGACCTGAATAACTTCATGTCCTGATCTGGTGAGGGCTGGAGCCAGATGCCATGCAACCTTACCAGCTCCAATAAATCCAATCCGGTAACCCATGTGGTCTGATAGTTTGGTATGAAAATAAACAAAAAGGGGGATTTCTCCCCCTTTCCCTGACAATCCGGTTCTAAAAAACCCTACAAGCAGTAACGGTTCTCCTCGATTAGCTGCAATGCAATCCTGCGGCGGGCTTCCTTAACATTCACAATATCGGAGACTGTCCAGTAGCTGATGCCTTTTATAAGCGCATCCCTCTCTGCACCTGCTGCAAAACTGTTAACAGCATCCATGGCTGAGCGGAATATTTCGCTTGTTGCATCGTAAAGATTTACATCCAGGATATCCCTGTAAATTGCACATGCAGACGGGTCTTTTATGGATTCAATTTTCTGCACTCTGAGCAATGTGGACTCGGATGCATAAATGTTCATTATGATATCCGACAGGTTGTTCAGAATTTCTTGCTCGAAAATAAGGTTTCGCTGGAACTTCTGGGTAGTCGCATGAATCATACTTAGAGCCAGCTCTTTAAGATGGCTAATGAACAAGGTCTTTCTTTCAAAGTACGTTTCAGGCAGAACAGGGTGCTCTGGCAGCTGCAGAAGTGATGCGTAAGCAGCCTCGGCTTTTTCATATAAGTCGATGTCTTTCTTTTGTCCACGCTTCAACAGGGTATCAATCACCAGAATCCTGTTTATCTCATTGGT
>CAYQFT010000162.1:0-8242 GCA_964416825.1 uncultured Porphyromonadaceae bacterium | reverse complement strand
CCCCGAAATGAAAATGAATGAGGAATGGATCCAGGCCGGTGTGGAAAAAAAACCAGCCTGGTGCTACTACGACAACAATTCAGCCAGCGGTGCAACCTCAGGTAAATTGTATAATGGTTTCGCAATGATGGATCCCAGGGGACTGGCGCCTGAAGGTTACCATGTGGCTGCCGATTTCGACTGGGTCCAACTGGCGTCGTATCTGGGCGGAAGAGATACGGCAGGACTGGAACTGAAAAACGTGAAGGGTTTCGGTGCACCGATGGGAGGTTACCGAAACAGCGACGGGAAGTTCTATGGCAAGAGCGTGAATGGATACTGGTGGAGCTCAACCGTTCTTTTTCAGGATGTTATGTGGAATCTGGTTCTGGATCACAAAAACGGTGTGGTTTTCCGGAATTATTCAAAACAGTCGGAAGGCCTGTCTGTCAGATGTATACGGGAATAGGAGAAAAGATCAGACAGAAGGTCCTGAACAGGCATGAATGCATTGATTCTAAAGGAATTACTTTAATCAAAATGAAAAAAAGGCAACCTTATTTATTCACCGTCATATTATGGTTGATTCTCACCTGCATGGTGTCGTCGAGTAAACCAGCCACCCGGGAGATTAAGCCAAATGTGATAATCATCTATACCGATGACCAGGGGACGCTGGATGCCGGTTGTTATGGTGCGGAAGACCTATATACTCCCAACATCGATAAATTGGCGCAGAGCGGAATTCGATTTACGCAGGCATATGCCCAAACAGTCTCCTGCCCGAGTCGTGCAGCATTGCTGACCGGTCGTCATCCGCAAAGATGCGGCATTAATAACTGGACACAGAACAATGCCAGTGATAGTAAGAAGGGAGTGAATATGCCCTTAAGCGAGATTACCCTTGCAGAGGCATTAAAGGGAAACGGCTACCGGACCGGGCTTTTTGGAAAATGGCACCTGGGTGCTGCCCTCGAAAATGGACCACTCGAACAGGGTTTTGATGAGTTTTTCGGTCACCGGAGCGGTTTTATCGATAACTATGTCCACTATTTTCTTCACGGAAAAGGATTTCATGACCTCTGGAATAACAATGAGGAGATTTTTGATCGTGGTGCCTATTTTCCGTCACTGATGACTGAAAAGGCGATTCAGTTCATTGAAAGGAACCGGAATCAGCCTTTTTTTATGTATGCCGCATTTAACCTGCCCCATTATCCCGAACAACCTGACTCTGCCTTTGTTACACGGTATGCTGGCCTGGATGAGCCGCGAAGGTCTTATGCTACAATGGTCTCAACGGTGGATGACAAGATCGGCCAAATTGTAAGAAAGCTTGAACAGCTTGGTATCCTTGAAAATACGGTGATTTTCTTCATGAGCGACAATGGGCATTCTACAGAAGAAACCATGATCAGGATCGACAACCATACCAGTGGTCTTCCCAAAGGGACCGATTATTGCTCTCATGGAGGGGGCGGCTATACCGGAGAGTGGAGAGGGGCGAAGGGCAGTTTCCTTGAGGGTGGTATACGGGTTCCGGCCATTATTAGTTACCCCGGACATTTCAGGGAGAATCAGATCCGAGATCAGGTTATTTCAGGCCTTGACTTTTTCCCAACGATCTGCGAGATAACCGGCACTAAACTTCCGGATGCCCGGCTCGATGGATTTAGCCTGCTGCCGATTATCGAATCAGGAGATGCCGTTTCAAATCAGGATATCCTCTATTTTCAGTGGGAAGATCAATGGGCCGTGCGTGAAGGAAGATGGAAACTGATCATCAACGGCCTCGATTTTACGGGCCGGTATTCAAACCATCCGCAAAAGGAAGAGAAGATGGAATCGCCGTATCTGGCTGATCTGGAGGCTGACCATCCGGAACAGGATAATTGTGCAAAGGATCATCCTGAGATTGTCGAGAAACTTTCAAAGCTTTACGAAACGTGGGCTGCCGATGTATTTAAGGACCAAAACCCTGTGAAATAGAAAAATAGATAGATCAGCGCCAGTTTGCTTTATACTTTACACTAATTCAATTGCAAAATGAATCGTCAAAATCGAAAATGGGTTTTATTAGCGTTTTTCTGCTCAACGCTTGCCACTTTTAGCGGTCAGCTTCAGGCACAGGATATCACCCTTCAACAGCTTCAGAAGGTTGCAATTATCGATCAGAAAGTCATGATGCCCATGCGGGATGGGATCAGGTTGTCGACCGACATATACCGGCCAAAAACGGATAAGCCGGTACCCGTGATATTCGAACGCACCCCATATAATTTCAACGCCTATAGAAACGGGGAATTGAATACCGGGGCATACCGTAAAATATACAATGCAATCCAGCGGGGATATGCTTTTGTCATACAAAATGAACGGGGCAGATATTACTCAGAGGGTGACTGGGATATCCTGGGTACTCCACTCACCGACGGATATGATGCCTTCAGCTGGATGGCGGATCAGCCCTGGTGCAACGGCAAGATCGGAACATTGGGTTGTTCCTCGACAGCCGAATGGCAGATGGCGGTGGCAGCACTCGATCATCCTTCCCATGCAGCCGTGGTGGCGATGGGTTTTGGAGCAGGGGTGGGCAGGATAGGCCAATATTATGAACAGGGCAACTGGTACCGGGGAGGAGCCCTCCAGATGCTTTTTTTCAGCTGGCTCTACGATACGCAGCATGACGAATTCCGGCCCCGGCCTCCGCAGGGAATGAAACAGGAAGACCTGCTCCGAATCCAGCGGTTCTACGACCTGAATCCGACCAATCCGAAGGTCAATTGGGCCGAGGCATTCTGGCACTTGCCGGTTAATGACCTCTTTAACTCCCTGGGGGCATCCAAAGGTATTATTAACCAGATGGTCAGCCGTAAACCGAATGACCCCGAATGGTATAAAGGCGGACTCTATCATGATACTATGCCTTTTGGCTCTCCTGCTTTTTGGTTCATATCCTGGTACGATATCGCATCAAGCCCCAATATTGAGATGGTGAACCATATCCATCGGAATACCCTGAATAAGGAAGTGGCCGATAATCAGTTCATGATCATCTCTCCTTCAAGCCATTGCGGTTTTTGGCGCGATTCGGTGAACACAACCATAGGGGAGCGCTTTATCGGCAATGCCCGGTTAGCGTACGACAGCCTGATAAACAACTGGTTCGATCATTGGCTGAAAGGTGAAGACAACGGGTTTACTTCAAAATTGCCTTATGTTCAATACTATACCATGGGCATGAACAGGTGGCAGTCGGCGGAGGAATGGCCGCCTGCGAACACCGTTATGACTCCGTTTTACCTGAACAGCAATGGCCAGGCCAACAGCCTGGTCGGCGATGGGACCCTGTCATTAAAGGTGCCCGGAAAAAAAGAGATTCCGGATTCCTACGTGTACGATCCCGTGAACCCGGTTTTGTCGTTCGGAGGTAACTTCTGCTGCTACGGGAATGCGATCAAGGTTGGATCATTCGATCAGCAGGTGATGGAGTCGAGGAAGGATGTACTGGTCTATTCCACGGAAATTCTTGAAGAAGGAGTTGAGGTTAGCGGGTTCATTGAAACGGTATTATATGTATCATCCGATGTAAAAGACACCGATTTCACGGTGAAGCTTATTGATGTTTACCCCGACGGCCGGGCCTATAACCTGGATGAAACCATACAGCGGGCCCGATACCGGGATGGATATGACAAGGAGGTGTTTATGGAACCGGGAAAGGTTTATGAAATTAAGCTGACTCCCATGTCAACCAGCAATTACTTCGATAAGGGACACCGGATCCGTATCGAGGTATCCAGCAGCAACTTCCCCAGGTTCGACAGGAACCTGAACACCGGGGGAAACAATTTCGATGAGTCGGTTGGAGTGAAGGCCAATAATGTAATCCATCATTCACGAAACTACCCGTCCGCTGTGCGATTGCCACTGGTAAAAAAGTAACGGCGGCCTTTTAGCAGAATTTTATCTACTATGAGAACTTTACCCTTCATTCTTTTCCTTACCATCGTTGTCGCCGGATGCAATGAAAACTCCGGATTCTCCGCAGGTAATGAAACGAGTATCGAGTTTTCAACTTCAGACTCGATATTGGATCAATTATATCATCATGCAGAAGCCAAGGCAACCTGGAATATAACTTCTTTTGGAGATTACGAGGTGCTGGTTGAAGGGGCTCAATACAAAAATGTATGGTTGGAGACCCAACCCATGGGTGGTTATATGTATGCAAAACGAAACCTAACGGTTGCCCGTAATAATATCATGATTTTTTTGGACCATCAGAGGGCAGATGGCAGGTTGCCGGGGATGATTGCATACAAAAACCAGAAAATTGAACCTAAATATGGTTGGTTTCAAGGGTTTTGTTTACCCATGCCGGCATTTGAACTCTATTTTTTATTGGGAAAGGATAGTAACTATCTGGGGAAATTATATCGATCATTGGAATTATTCGATACGTACCTTTGGAAAACACGCGACAGCGATCAGGATGGCTGCCTGGAATCCTGGTGCATCTGGGATACAGGTGAAGATGAAAGCTCAAGGTTCAATGGATTTCCCAATGCCTGGCCGTTTGATTATCCTCCCTCCAAAGAAAGGATAGCAGGGATGTCTGAAAAGTATTTGATTGAGCAGTGTGAGGAGGAGTATTTCGACAGTCAAACTCCCTTGCCGGTGCCCATAGAGTCGATGGATATCATGTCATACTCCTACACCTGCCGGGATATACTGTCATTGATTTCAGTGGAACTGAATAATGGGAAAGAAAAGGAATGGCGTGAGCAGGCAAATCAGGTAAAAAGCAAGATCAGGGATTACTTATGGGATGAGGCTAAGAAAGCATGCTTTGACAAGGACGCAAACAATACCACCATGCCAATTCTTTTGCATAACAACCTCAGGTGCATGTATTTTGGCAGTTTTGACCAGGCAATGGCAGACGAATTCATAGAACATCACTTACTTAACCCTGAAGAATTCTGGACTCCGATGCCCTTGCCATCCGTCGCGGCGAATGATCCCTATTTCAGGGATATCCCTGGAAACAACTGGAGTGGCCAACCCCAGGGATTAACCTTTCAAAGGTCGATAAGTGCCCTGGAGAACTATGGCCATTTTGCAGAACTCACCTTGATCGGGAAAACTCTTCTGGAAGTAGTCTCCGATTCCATGAAATTTACCCAGCAATTTTATCCGTTTCAAAAAACAATCAATAACACGCAAGATGGATATGGGCCCACCATTTTAGCGACATTGGAATTCATTTCAAGGTTTTACGGAACGCACATCAGCCAGGATAAGATATTATGGTCATCCATTGATAATCAACATGATTATGACTATAAGCAAAGATGGAACGGCCTGGAATTAAGGATACAAACAAAGAAGGACGGTTGGGCCACCTGTTTTGTCAATGGGAAAAAGATCGCGGCTTTTTCGGCCGGTGTTCGCTTAATTACCGATTTACAAGGACAACTAATTGAAATTGTGGGCATTACCAGCTCAAAAGAAACGATAAAAGCAAAGGTTAATGGCAAATCCTATGATTTAACCGTAAATCCGAATACCCGTTACAGATTAAATGATCGCGGAGAATTTGTCCGGTATAAATCGGTACCCTTTACATCGAAGTGGCAAACTGTACATTGAATCTCAGGGATATTATCTGCTTGCAAAGATTTTGAACGAATGAATTAATCCTTACCATGAAACACCCAGTATTAATTGCTATCCTGCTCTTATGCCTGGCATGCACACCACAAAATCCGGTTGACAATTCTGCAGATGCGGGCGCGAAAGCTGATACCCTTCCGGAGTGGTTCACCAGCGGCAAGTTCGGCATGTTCATCCATTGGGGGCCCTATTCAGTTCTGGGAGGTGAGTGGAACGGCCAGAGGATAAGGCAGGGAGATATCGCCGAATGGATCATGCAGCAGTTTCAGATTCCCGTGGAGGATTACCGCAAGGTTGCTGCTGCTTTCAATCCGTTGCAATTTAACGCGAAGGAATGGGTTGCGCTGGCCAAGAATGCCGGCATGAAATACATCATCATTACGTCCAAGCATCATGATGGTTTCGCTATGTTCGATTCGAAGGTAAGTGATTATAATATAGTTGATTATGCTGAATTTGGCAGAGACCCGCTCAGGGAACTTTCGGACGCTTGTGCCGAATCCGGCCTGAAATTCTGTGTATACTATTCACACCGTGAGGATTGGGAAAATCCCTATGCATACGGGAACACCTGGGATTTTGACTCCTCGCAGACGAACCTGGACACGATGGACCACCCTGAGCTGTTCCGGAAATACCTGGATGATAAGGCTATCCCGCAATTGAAAGAACTGCTCACCAGCTATGGCCCTATTGGAATCGTCTGGTTCGACCGGGGTATGTACACCCAGGAGCAGGGAAAGGAATTCGCCGACCTGGTCCATACGCTGCAGCCAAATTGTTTGGTTAATGGCAGGGTGGGGCACTACGATAAGGAGCTGCTCGGGGATTATCAGAGCCTTACCGATAACGGGATGCCGGTTGGCGGTATCGAAGAGGCCTGGGAAACCCCTCAAACTCTTAATGATACCTGGGGATTCAGCAAGTTTGACCAGAACTGGAAGCCCTCCCGGGATATTATCCGGAGAATGGTTGCGATTGTCAGCAAAGGCGTGAATTACCTGCTGAATGTCGGGCCTACCGGGGAAGGCGTTATTCCGGCTCCATCGGTAAACATCCTCAAAAGCGTTGGCGACTGGATGAGCAGGAACAGTGAAAGCATTTACGGAACATCCCCTTCGCCGTTTCCGGATGAGTTCCCGTGGGGCTTCTGTACACGAAAGGGCGATCTGCTGTATATGCATGTATTTGACTGGCCGGAGGATGGGGTTTTAAGGCTGGCCGGACTTAACAACCGGATCCGGAAGGCATATTTATTGGCAGAGACGGAAGGAACACTGAAGGTTGGCAAGGATAAAGAGGGTCAATGGCTGATCTCTTTGCCTGCATCTTCGCCCGATAGTATCAATTCCGTTGTGGTACTGCAAATCGCCGGTCCGCCTGATATTGACCCCCTTGTGGTTCAACAGAAAGGCGGGGAACCGGTTACGTTGGATTTTCTGACCGCCTCTACCCGCGGCAAAGCAGTTAAGCGATTTAACCGCAGAGGCGAAGAGGGCGAGTTCCACATTTCAAAAATGGAGGGGCCTGAGGATATTATAGAGTGGCACGTGAATATCACAGATCCCGGAAGCTATGAAGTTGCCATCACTTATGCGGCAATACCCGGATGGGAGAATTGCCAATACAAGTTGACCGCTGGTAAGGAAACCATCACAGGTACCGTCAAATCCAGCCCGGGCTGGTATGAATACAAGACCGAAAAAATCGGCCAAATTCGGATATCTAAAAAAGGAGAGACCCTTGTCCAGCTATACCCCGAATATCAGCTTGATCATTACCTCATGTATTTCCGATCTCTTGATTTTCTACCGGTAAGCAGAATTGATTTGAAGTAGCGCATATAATATGCTTATGTTTTTAAATTATTGAATATGAAAAAAATACGTAGTCTGGTCGTTATTTTGTTGCTGGCAACAATGAGCCTTATTGTGCCGGTTGCCTCTGAGGCGCAGAGTGTTTATGAGCCCAACTGGAGTTCCCTTAAGAAATGGCAGACCCCGCAATGGCTTCGTGATGCCAAGTTCGGCATCTATACGCATTGGGGAGTATATTCCGTTCCGGCACAGGGACCCAACGGCACCTGGTATGCCAATCAGGTGTATACAAGACCCGACAGTCCGCAGCGGAAATATCACGAGGCAACCTATGGGCCTCTTGAAAAATTTGGCTATAAGGAATTCATCCCGATGTTTACCGGTGAGAAATTCAATGCCGATGAGTGGGCCGAATTGTTTAAAAAGTCAGGAGCCCGGTTTGCGGGTCCGGTGGCAGAACATCATGACGGATTCCCGATGTGGGATACAAAGTTCACTGAGTGGAACGCGTCAAAAATGGGGCCCAAGCGGGATGTGGTCGGCGAGCTTGAGGTAGCGGTCAAAAAGCAGGGCATGAAATTCGTCACGGCCTTTCACCACGCTGAGGCCTGGTTCTATTTTCCAACCTGGGACAAACGCTATGATTGTGGTGATCCAAAGTATTCAGCCCTTTATGGCCCTATTCATGAAAAGGGTGAGCTTCCGTCGAAAGCTTTTCTTGAACAATGGAAGGGCAAAATCATCGAGGTAATCGATAAATATGATCC
>CAYQFT010000161.1:5537-8290 GCA_964416825.1 uncultured Porphyromonadaceae bacterium | reverse complement strand
CCAGTAGTAGGTGTATTCGCCTGCCAGGAGGGTTTTGTTGACGATTTCCCTGACTTTACGACCGGAGAAGTCCCAGATTTCGAGAATGACGGGAAGTTCGGACGGTACACGGAAAAAGATCGCGGTTGACCGGTCGAACGGGTTGGGGTAGTTCTGGCTCAGGAGACGGGCCTCTTCCCAGTTAACGGTTGAGATCGGAATATAGGAATACCGGGATTGGTTGAAGCTGTCGGTTGCCTTTACCCGGATGTTCCAGATGTGGCCGGTATCCCGGGCGACTCCGCTGAGCACGCCGGTATCGGTAAGCGAGAGGTCATCGGGATAATCAACCGGGGAAAACCGGATTCCGTAATTTTCAAAGATGAGACGGGTCTGGCTGATCGAGGCATATTTGAAGGAATGTGCATCCCCGTTGGAGATCCCGGCCTCCCAGTCATAGTCGCCCTGTGCCGGTATCGCCCGACGGCCGTAGAGGAACTCGATGGTTCCGTTGGGGAAGAGATTAACCGAAACGGATACCGGATAGAGCTTAAGTCCGGTATAAACCGAAGCGCGCCATTGTACGGTAACCACGGAATCCGTTTTGAGGCAGATGAGGAGGTCTTTGGGTTCGTTGACCTGGATGTCGGCACCCAGGGGGACAATACTTTTCCGGACCCTGAACGCCAGCTCCTCCATAATCATATAGGGGTAGGCAATGTCTACATTCTCAAAATGCAGCGCGCCATTAATATCGGCATAAACAGCAGAATAATCCGTTCCGAAAAACGGGAAGCTGAAGGGGAGGTCGATGCGGCTGTACCTCTTTTCGTGGGCGAAACTTGAAAGCGTATCCCCTGGGATATCCTTATATAAACGAGTAAAGCTTTTCTCCTGATAATCGGTGACCAGCTCCCAGCGATAGGGAGGTATTCCTCCGGCTGCCTGAAGGTTTACGGTGAATTTTTGGCCGGCCGCAAAGGTTGTTGAGACCGGTTTTTCCACCTCTATCCGGCTGAAATTCAGGTTTCGGAGTACCGGGACATAGGTGGTTCCGTTATTGACGACCGGCACATTTTTACGCGCGGACAGGATTTCGGTTGTTTCGTTACCATAGTGGATCACCGAGACTTCGTCGATTTGTCCATCTGCAACATTCATCGGGTCCCTTTCCTCAACCACCAGGAAGAACTTAACAGGTTTCCCCGGATCAAGGTTTGTGAGAAGCGGTGAAATATCGAGCCCGAATTCAAAACGGCTGCTGTCTTCCGTATTCTCCATGTCGAGCAGGGGCAGTTCGTCGCCCTGGAAATTGAACATCGGGAACGTCAGCATTTCCTTGGGCCGTAAGGCGGAGGTATCGGTGGAGAGACCGGCAAGTATGCGTATCTTATTCTTTTGTCCGTGGCGCATTACTACCCGCATGGTGAGCTGCGGATTGTATTCCTTAAGTGCCTTGACCACGTGAACCGACCGGCCCCAGATTCCTCCCTCGTTTCCATTGCGGGCAACCACACTATAGAGCACATATGATTTCCCTCCCTTATTCCAGCCCTGGCCCCAGCTGTTGACGGCCAAAAGCGCCCCGATTTCCCAGTCGCGCATGTCAACGGTGCCATCTTTATTTATATCAACGTCATTCGTATATTGCCTGTCGTTGTTGAGGTCGATCCGGACGGAATCGTTATAACCCACAAATGTCATTGCATGACCCACCTGGTTCCCGAAGGTCCATATAACAGGCCAGTTTTCGCCCGTAGCCGGATCCTCCCACTGGCGGGTATCCATTCGGTCGGAGGAGATCTGGAAGCTGGCTACGCCGCCATCCGGCGATCCTTCAAGATGGTCGAACAGGTATTGTTTAAATATCTGCAGACCTTCGGGTGTTCCTACCGGCAATGAATAGTTCACCGTGATCCGGTTTTTCATGGTCCGGAAATACTTGTCATATCCCGACATCCAGATACCGGTTCCCTGCTGATAAAACGGGTAATCGGCATAGCTTGCGCACCCGGCGGTTTTCACAACCTCCCAGCTGTCGAAATAGCTGACACCGACGCCCCAGCTCCCGCTGTTAAAAAAGTTCCAGACGAATCCGGGGGTAAACAGGTTGGCCGGCTCATTGGACGAAAGATCGCGCAGCCGGTTGATTTCATAATTGAACACATAGCCGATGCTGCTGGCCTGGTTGCAGCTGTATCCGTACTGGTTGAACACGGCCGGGAAGTATTTCCTTGCGGAATTATCCACCCTGTAGGGCAGCGGTGCTGCCGATTTCAACCGGTACTTAGCCGGCACCGGGTACTCCGGATAGTCCTCAATATTCTGGGCAAACCCGTAGGCTCCCGGAATCAATATGAATAGTATCAGTATCAGGTTTTTCATGCTGAAAATATGTGAGGGGTAAAAATAGCATGGATTTTCCAATTCCGGCGCTTTTTCGCATCTATATGATAAGGTGGCCTCTGGCTGTCATCCTGACGAAAGTCAGGATCCCCCGGCTCAGTGCTCCGAGGGGGGAGATCCCGGCATTCGCCGGGATGACAGGCGTCCGGCAGGAGGACAGGGGGACGCCGGGAGGACAGGGGCGTGCTCTGTCATCCTGACGAAAGTCAGGATCCCCCGGCTCAGTGCTCCGAGGGGGGAGATCCCGGCATTCGCCGGGATGACAGGCGTCCGGCAGGAGGACAGGGGGACGCCGGGAGGACAGGGGCGTGCTCTGTCATCCTGACGAAAGTCAGGATCCCCCGGCTCAGTGCTCCGAGGGGGGAGAT
>CAYQFT010000161.1:0-5437 GCA_964416825.1 uncultured Porphyromonadaceae bacterium | reverse complement strand
TTCGCCGGGATGACAGGCGTCCGGCAGGAGGACAGGGGGACGCCGGGAGGACAGGCATTCGGCAGGTTAACAGCGAGCAGAGACATGTAGAACTCTTATTAATCATTTTATCATGAAAAATCACAACTACTATGTTTACATCCTGACCAACAAGCACCATAATGTGCTTTACATCGGAGTTACAAATGATCTGGCACGGCGAATTTGGGAACACAAAAATCATGTAGTCAAAGGCTTTACTGCCCACTATAATGTCGAAACATTGGTTTATTATGAGCACTTCTCAGATATCATTCTGGCTATTGGAAGAGAAAAACAACTTAAGAATTGGAAGCGGGAATGGAAAGATCAAAGGATCAATGAATTTAATCCTGGTTGGGAGGATTTGTATGATAGGATTTGTTGAGCGTTAGGAGGGAGATCCCGGCATTCGCCGGGATGACAGACATTCGCCGGGATGACAGGCGTTCGCCGGGATAACAGCGGGTCGACCCTGTCATCCTGACGAAAGTCAGGATCCCCCGGCTCAGTGCTCCGAGGGGGGAGATCCCGGCATTCGCCGGGATGACAGGCATACGCCGGGATGACAGACGTTCGCCGGGATGACAACCCGGTGTACGAAAAAAAATCCCATCTTTGGAAAAATTTATCCTGAAGTGCGGAGAGTATCGGCTTTATTGGTATTGGGCCTGTTTGTCATTTTTGGGAACCTGATGGCCCAGAAGGAGGGCGCAATCTGGTATTTCGGGCAAAACGCCGGACTGGACTTTAATCAGTACTATCCGAAGCCGCTAACCAACGGTAAGACGGAAACCCGCGAGGGAGTTGCCACCATCTGCGATAAAGAGGGGAATCTTTTGTTTTATACCGACGGACAGACCGTTTATAACCGGAATCATCAGATGATGGCCAACGGAGATGGCCTGTTTGGCGACATCTCTTCGACACAATCTTCCATAATTGTGCCAAAACCGGGGAAACCCCTTGAGTACTATATTTTTACGGTAGATAAGGTCGGCAGCGACTCGGAGCCTGGGATGGGGGTTAATTACAGCATTGTGGATCTGATGCAAAATGCTCCGCTTGGCCGGGTAACCCAAAAGAACATTCCCCTGTTTCCTGGAAACAAGTTTAAGTTCACTGAAAAAATCACGGCCGTTAAGCATAAAGATGGCGAGTCCTATTGGATTGTCACCCACCTCTTCGATAACTGGGTTTTCTACGTGGTAAAGCTGGACCGGTTCGGACTGCAGCCGCCTGAGATGTATACCGAAGGCTCACAGCACGTAAACACAGATCCGGAGGACCGCTATAACCGGGGTGCAACAGGATACCTTAAGTCCTCGCCGAAAGGGGATTTTCTGGCGGTTGCGATCGAAAGCCGCAAATTTTTCGAGCTCTTTACCTTCGATAATGCCACCGGAAAAATAAAATATCTGGTTAACCTGCCGGCCGGAAACCGCGAAAGGCCTCTTACCCCGTCGTCAGCCGCCTATGGTGTGGAGTTCTCTCCAACCAGCAACTATTTCTATGGATCCACGCGGGAAGGAGGGTATATATACCAGTGGAATGTTGCCAAGATTAATGACACCATGGCTATCCGGAACAGCGTCAAAATCATCCGTGAAAACAAATCAATTTTATGCGGTGCGCTGCAGCTCGGGTTTAACGGTAAAATCTATGTATCCCTTTCAGGACAGCCTTATCTGGGCGTAATAAAATCCCCCATTCAGGAAAATTGCCAGTATGAGGAACATGGTGCAAGCCTGGTGGACAATGAGACCGGCAAGGGTGGCAAGGGGTATTTTGGTCTGCCAACCTTTCTTCCGGATTTTTTCAAAGCAGCGGAATTCTATTTTGAGAATACGTGCCAGAATGATGGTACGGTTTTCTACCTGTCGACCCGCTTCAACATTGAGTCGTTACCCAACTGGTTGATTTATGATAAAACCGGAAATCAGCTTGTGGGTAAGGCCGATGTTAATCCCGAAACTCTTGAGGGAGCCTTCCGCTTCCCTGCACCCGGAGATTATCTGGTAGAATTGAGGGTGATGCAGTTCGGATCGGAGATTGTACAGCGGCGGGAAATTACGATTCACCCGTTGCCTGAGCTGAATTTTCCGGATACCACGAGTCTCTGCAAGGGAAGTTTCGCGAACCTTGATGCCGGGTACGGCGCTTTTTACAGCTGGCGCGACAATCCCAACCTGACTACCGAACGATACCGCACGATTGCTTTTCCCGGCAAATATGTGGTTACTGTAAGACATTACAACGGATGCAGCAATTCCGACTCCACCGAGGTGGTGCAAAAACCCCTTCCCGTTATCAAAGATACCCTGGTTGGCAAGGCAGCCTGCGGATACAACAATGGAAGCATTGAACTTCTGATGGAGACCGACACATCCAACTACATTTTCAACTGGAAAGATTTCCCGGATAATCACACGAGCAAGATCACCGAACTGAAAGGCGGGGTGTATGAAGTGACCATTACTTCCAAAATCACACTTTGTTCCTTAGCCAGTAAGTTAAGTGTATCCGAAGAAAATGCTCCTGATGTCAGGGTTAAGACTAACATAACCGGACCGGTTTGTCCAGGAACCCGCGTGACCCTCACTGCTGAGGGCGCTGCCAACTACCTGTGGAATAATCCTGAAGGCCTGACATCCTATCAGGTTGTTGTTGAGCCAATAAAAACCACCACCTATATTGTAAAAGGCTTCTCCATCGATGCGAACCAGCAGGAGTGCTCTGCATTCGCTGATGTGACCGTTGAGGTTTACCCCTACTTTCTGCCGGAATTGGGCGCCGCCAAAGAAAAATGCGAGGGCGACACGGTTAAGCTTGATGGCGGGGACATGTTTGCATCCTGGGATTGGAGCAGCGGTCAGACCACGCAGGTAATTCGCCTGACCCGGAGCTGGCCGGAGCTGGTTCTTACGGTAACCGACCGCAATGGTTGCATATTTTCCGATACCACAAGTGTATTGATTAAGCCGCTGCCCGAAATCGATCTTGGAAAAGACCGGATCGTCTGCAAGGGCACGGAAGTGACGCTCGATGCAGGGGAGGCTGACGCGTGGCTCTGGAATACCGGTGATACCACACGAACCATATCCGTCTTATATACTGATTATTATGCGGTTTCCGTAACCAAAAACGGTTGTTCCTCTTCCGATCAGGTGAATATCCGCATCAACAGTCCCGATTCCCTCCGAATTGATTCCGTCGCCGTTCAGGATGTGACCTGCTATGGCGCCGCAAACGGGAGCATCCGGATTTTCGTTAAGGGCGAGGGGTCGTCCTATCAGTATTCCATTGATGACGGCGATAGCTATTTTCATAACCAGGGGTTGTTTGAAAACCTCGACGGCCGTGCTCCTTACCGGATCAGGGTTGTTGAGGATTCGGTCTGCTCGGTTCGGTCTGACGAGGAATTTACGATCAAGGAACCGGACCCCATCGAGATTGATTACCGCCTGATATCCCCGAGTTGTGAACAGTGTGAGGATGGTGAGATCAGCCTGATAATTACCGGCGGTACCCCGCCCTACTCCGTACTTTGGTCCACAATGGACAGCATCAAGCGGCTGCGGAATATCGGACTGGGAACCTATCCGGTTTGGATCCGTGACTCGCTGAAATGCAGCGCCTACAAGAATATCGACATGGTGATGGGAGAGACCTCCTACTCCATCCCCAATGCCTTTACACCCAACGGCGATAATGTTAACGAGGAGTGGGTGATCACGGCTCTAAAGGACAAGCCCGATTGCATTGTACAGGTGTTCACGCGGGCCGGCCGGAAGATTTTTGAATCGGAGAAAGGATATAAAGAGCCGTGGGACGGCAGGGGCCCGGATGGAAACGTTGTTCCGGTAGGGAGTTATTTTTACCTGATACGTGTTGATGACAGTACGAAACCGCTGACGGGTAGCATTACCGTACTGAAGTAGAGACGCATACATGCGTCTGTTAGAGACCAAGAGACCAAGAGACTGTAAGACTTTAAGACTGTAAGACCAAGAGACTGTGAGACTGAGAGACTATAAGACGGGAGTCGGGAGTCGGGAGTCGGGAGACCGGTGCCCCCGTGCCCTTGTGCCCTTGTGCCCTCGTGCCCCCGTGCCCTTGTGCCCCCGTGCCCTTGTGCCCCTTCTTCTGGCCATTGCAGTGCTGATGGGATCTCAGGCTTTCGGCCAAATCCACCCTCTCACCGACCAATACTCTCTCAACCTTTTTCAGTTGAATCCGGCGGTGGCGGGGACGGAACGGTATGCGCCGCTGACGTTCAATACACGGCAGCAGTGGATAGGCTGGGATGAGGCTCCGGTTATGCAGTCTGTAACCTTTCACACGCGTTTACGTTCAAAGGGGCTTTTTTTCACCCCGCAGGGGTTTCGGAACAAGGGAAAGAACTCGTTCGGAAAGGTCGGCCTCGGAGGCGGTTTCTTTAACTATTCATACGGTTCGGTTGGCACCACCGGCATGCACCTGGATTACGCCTACCACATGATACTGGACAAAGGGCGGCTGGCTTTCGGGTTATCCCCCACAATGTTTCAGTTCCGGCTTAACGATCTGAACCGGTTTGTTTTTCCCGATCCGAATGATCCGGTATTGAGCGATACTACCTTCAGCGGATCGCTTGTTTTTATCGATTTTAACGCCGGTGTACACTACTATTCCGACGATGCTTATGCCGGCCTTTCGCTGGTACAGCTTTTCGGCTCGGCCGTGAAGTTCGGGGAATACCGCTTCCCCACTACTGAGGATCCATCGATGAATCCCGATCTTGCCCGTTCCTTCTACGCCTACGGCGGGTACTTTTTCAATATCGACCGTGATATGAAGATTGAGCCCATGGTGCTCTTCAAATACAATACCCGCAACGGGTATCGTTTCGATATCAATGCTACCTTTCATTATCGCGAGGTGTTCATGGCAGGGGCCGGCTACCGCTGGAAAGAGGGCTTTGTAGCCTTCACCGGCGTGCGGCTCGATAATTTCGCTCTAAAATATCTTTTTGAGATCCCACTCACCTCGAAGGTTCCCGGACGGTTCACCTCACATAGCATTCAGCTCGGGTTTAACCTGGGGCAGCCGATAGAGTAGGAGGTCGCTGCGCTCCTAAATGGCTCCCTGCGGTCGCTAAAAGGTCGCTGCGCTCCTAAAAGGCGCTTCGCGCTAATAGGCTTTTGTCAAATGCTTTATTAGCCCGAAGGGCCTGTTAGCGACCGCAGGGAGCCTATTAGGAGCGCAGCGACCTCTTAGCGAAGCGCAGCGGAGCCTATTACCAATTTACCCTGGCCAAAGGCACCACCGCTGACTCTGTACAGGTATATCCCCTGAGGCAACTTCCCCACCTCTCCACACCTTAACAACCCCTCGCCCTCCCTCACTTCATAGTTCTTGCGTACCACTGTTTTCCTGG
>CAYQFT010000160.1:0-8398 GCA_964416825.1 uncultured Porphyromonadaceae bacterium | reverse complement strand
TCCAACTGTAACGATGGAGCTGAATGGGTTTTGAGCAGGGATTTTGGTGCGTGACGCGTGACGCGTGACACGTGACGGACGTGACACGTGACGCGTGACGCGTGACGCGTGACGGGGTGAGCCGGGGTTGCACGTCATTCCCATATTCGTCATTCCCATATTCGTCATTCCCATATTCGTCATTCCCCTATTCGTCATTTCATTTTATTACTTTTGCCTTTGCTCAAATGTTAACTGATGCTCCGTCTGCTGCTGCTTTTTGTTTTTCTTTCGCTCCGTTGCATTTTATGGGCCGGGCCTGGCAGCGATTCCATTGCAGTGCTGTTGGCCAGGGCGGGTTATGAAAATGTTCGGGTGAGTCAGCGAAGCGACACTCTCTGCGTGGGGGTTGAAAACCGGGTGTGGCGGTATGAGCCGCGCGCGGCAGCTGAGGTGCTGAAACTGGTGATGCCGGCCACCCTCCCGGGTGGCATTGTCTCCCTCACCCTGCTGCAAACGGGCATCCCGGTTACCACCCTGGTGGTTTCCCGCAACACCTACGACCGGCTGGTTGCAGGCCAGCTCTCCCCTGCCGACTTCGGCGATTCGATCGCTTCCTTGCTGCCAAACCGCATTTACCGTTCGCACCTGGCAACCCAGCCTGCCACCAACTCCTCCTTTTTTAAGTTCGATCTTGTAATTGCGCCGCAATTGAAGCTGCAGCTGGGCAACTTCGTCCACCCGCTTGAAGCACAATTCAACGTGGTGCCCACCCTGCAGGTCAGCTTCCTGCGCGGAATGACCTTCACCGGGCAGGTAATCATCCCTGTGTTCAACAACCTCATCGGCGACCCGGAGGGCAACACCATCCGGCCGGGTCTGGTCACCCTCAGCCAGACTTTCAGGCTGCCCCACCAGTTTTTTACCACGGTAACGGCGGGTTATTTCACCCGCAACCGATATGGTATCACGGGGGAGGCACGCAAGTTCCTGTTCAACGGGAGGCTCTCGGCCGGCGCTACGATCGGATACACCGGGCAGGCGCAAATGCTGGAAGGATATTTCACCTATGCCCCCATCAATTTGTTCACCTGGTTTGCCGACGCTTCGTATCGGTTTGCCCGTTATGACCTCACCCTCCGGGCCGGCTATGGCGGGTTCATCGGCCGCGACCAGGGTTGGCGGGCCGACGTTTCGCGGCAGTTCGGCGAGGTAACCATCGGTTTTTTCGCCATGGAGACCGGCGGACTGGTGAACGGCGGGTTCAACTTCATCGTCCCGCTGCCGCCCCGGAAATATGGCACACGGAATCACATCCGGGTGCGCCCGTCGTCGTACATACCCTGGGAATACCGCGCCAAAGGGCTGCCATCTATGGGTAGAACTTTCAGCAGCGGCACCAGCGTGGAAGAGTTGCTGTTCAACCTGAACCCGGACCTGCTACGGGGTAAAGTGGGCGGGGAGATCGTTAATTTCTAATCTTTTCCCTTGACTTTAAGGAATTATTATGTAAATTTGCCCGTAACTTTATCATAAAACTACGTTATTGCATACCCTGTTTCGCAGTGACAGTTTATAATCTTTTGAAAAAAAGAAAGTTAGGACTACGGGGCTGTGTGATGAGGTTTTTTAATCCATTAACAATCGAAGCCATGAACAACAAATTCAGGATCACGATTCTGACAGTTTTACTGCCTGCTTTGTTTCTGCTGCTGTCCTTCCAGGGATGCAAAAAATCTTCCGAAACGCCCGATCCCGTTCAGCCGGATGCTGCACTTGTCCTGAAGGGAAAGGTCATCCATGCGACGACCCATGCCGGGATTGCCAACGCAACTGTTTATCTGGCAGGGCAAACGCTGGTCACCGATGCGGCAGGATGGTACACCTGCAACTGCAAAACCATTGCGAGCGGTGATTATGATGTTCGTGTAACCGCCAATGGTTATGGCTATGGCTTTGCATCTGCCACCATCGACAACAACGCGGCCGTGGTGAACACCATTGTGTTAAAGCCCCTTGCAGAAGCCACCGTGGTAGGATCAGCTGGTGGAATTGTTACCATCATCGATCCTGAGAGTCTTTTCACGGGCAATGTAAACTACCTGATGATTCCTGCTGGCGCTTTTAGCAGCAATGTGAATGTCAGCTTTACCCGGTTCGCCGGCGTTGACGTTCCGGGTTATGCTCCTGCAAGCCTGCTGAACCTTTGCACTGTGAACCTCGCCCCGGAAGGCACAATTGCCGCCCAGCCGGTAGAATTGCGTTTCCCGCTGCCCTTCAACGGTGCGGAGATCAACAGCCTGCCGCTTTTGCGCTATGACTTTGCAACCAACACCTGGAACAACACCGGGCTCAACGCCCAAATAAGTGGTTCTGAGAACTATGCCATCGTACAGGTGACCGAATTCGGCACCTATTCGCTCGGCGTTTCGGGCAGCTATGTTGAAACCAGCGGCACAAGTGGTCCGGTCAACACCCTGGAGCTTAGTACTTCCCAGTCGATGGTCGATTTCCATTTCCTTGCTTCCAGCGCGTTCCAGAGCGTACCTTTCACCATCTCCCCCGTTTACCTGAAAAACCTTGCTTCGCAGAACACACGGATCCATGGCGCAAGGGTCAGCTTTTCTGATTCAACCACCTATCTTTTCAACTATATCGGGTCAAAACCCGACTCGCTTGCACCGGTGAAATCGACCCTGACAGGGTATTACCGGTGGGTTCCCAAAGTAAGTTATTCCACCCGGGAGATGCCGGTTACGATCACTCTGCGCGATGTCGCGGTTATCGGAACGATCACCAAAGAGACCTATACAGATGCCTGTGGCTGGTTGTATGTGCATGACCAGGGCGGCGGGGGGAAATAACGTGACGCGTGACACGTGACAGGGTACTCGAGCGGGGTAAGTATGAAGCATTTTTACTGTTTTTTAGGGTTTTGTATCGTAATTTTTCTGTCTTTCCCGGCACCGGGTGTTGCACAGTCGGTTTCGGGAGTTCCAGGTTATATCTCCATTCCTGTCGCCACCTTCAACCCCGATGGATCGATGTTTTTCGGAACCAGTTTTCTGCCGCAGGAACATCTCTCATACACCGGGTACCGGTACGATGCGCTGGCCGTGTATGCAAGCCTTACCTTTTTATCGTTTGTAGAAGTTGACCTCCGTGTTACACGGCAAATCGGCATACCTTCGGGATCATCCCATGTGGTTGACCGGGTACCCACGATTCGTTTCCGCATTCTGAAAGAGAAAAAATGGGTGCCGGCTGTTGCCGTGGGATTTCACGATGTGCTTACGTCGCTGGAAAGCGGTGAAGCGCATCATTTCGGAGCAACCTACCTGGTGGTGACCAAGAATTTTCATCTGAAAAAACTGCATTTGAACATCGGTGCCACAGCCGGCTGGGGCGCCGAAAAGTTTATCTGGGAGAGCAATGATTTCACCGGTCCGTTCGGGGGTTTTTCGCTGGGCAGCGACAAACTGCCCTGGATGAGCCTTTTGTGCGACTATGACGGCCGTTGCGTGAACGCAGGAATGCGTGTTACCTGTTTTAAGCACCTGTACCTCACTGCGGCTACCATGAACTTCGATTCCTTTACAGGGACCGTGAGTTACCAATTCAAACTGATCCGATGAAACCCGTAAACCGCTCCAGGATTCTCTTTGTCCTTTACGACCTCACCCTGGTGGCGGCTTGTACGCTTTTCGTAGCGTGGATTCACGATGATTTTTCGTTCTCGGCGCGCAACGAGTTTTACCATGGCGCATTTATCATCTTTCCGCCGCTTTGGGTGCTGATTTCGTTGATCACCCGGAAATTCCGCATCGGCGAAGAGAGCAACCAGAAGGAGGTGTTTTTCTCCATCCTGATCTCCAACTTCTTCATCCTGGCCATCATCACCATCGTGATGGTATTGACCGGGCTGACCTTTTTCTCGCGCTTTATTGTTTTTGGATCCTTTGCTGTGATCACCCTGATGGAACTCATCACCGGTTTTATCTACGTCTCAATACACCAGTCGGTATTCCTGAAAGACTGGATCGGTATGGAAATTTCCGAAAAAGAGTCGATGACGTTCGCCCCGATTCCGCCACCTGAAGTGTTCCTGCTGCCGCGCGAATTCGAAACCCTGCGCGATTCCATTACCGAAGAGGCCGGCTCCGAAGCGTTTCAATGGATCCATCAACAAGTAGATATCACGGATCCGAAAAATCTGATCATCGCCACCACGACCCGTTTCAACATCCTCAATTATCCCGCAGGGTATTTTACAGCGATCGTAAACATCGAAAAAATCAACAACATCCGCCGCATCAACAAATTTTTTGAAGCGGTCAACGCAAAATTACCCGAGCAGGGTTGCTTCATCGGGTGTGTAGAGACATACAGTTTGCGGAAACGCCGGATCTTACATGAGTACCCACCGGTGATTAATTCGTTGGTTTACATCGTTGATTTTATTGTTCACCGTGTTTTTCCCAAACTCACCATCACCCGTAAACCCTATTTTTTCTTTTCCCGCGGCAAACGCAGAATGCTGTCGCGTACCGAGGCCATCGGGCGGCTCTATTCCTGCGGTTTTGAATTGCTGGAAGAGCGGTCCATCAATGGTCTGTTGTTCTGGAAGTCGAAGAAGATAACGGCCCCGCTGATGAACGACAACTCCAGTTACGGCATTTTCATCCGGCTGCGCAGAGTCGGACGGCACGGGAAGGAATTCAACGTATATAAGTTGCGCACCATGCATGCCTATGCCGAATATATTCAAAAGTATGTGTATGAAAAGCATCAGCTTGACGAAGGCGGAAAATTCAAAGACGACTTCAGGGTGAGCAGTTTGGGCAAGATTCTGCGAAAGTTGTGGCTCGACGAGATCCCAATGTTGCTGAATGTGCTTAAGGGCGATCTGAAGATTGTAGGGGTGCGCCCGCTGAGCAAACACTATTTCAGTCTCTACACAAAGGAGTTGCAGGAAAAACGCATCCGCTTCAAACCCGGGCTCATTCCGCCCTATTATGCCCAGTTTCCAACGCCGGTAACCCTCGAAGATGTTCAGCAAAACGAAATGGAATATCTGGATGCGTACGAAAAACACCCGCTGCTCACCGATGTGAAGTATTGTTTCAGGGCCGCGTACAACATTCTCTGGAAGAGATCAAGGAGTAAATAGTGAAGGGAATTGCCCTTGATTTTTTTTAATCAACCGATTTTTACAACCGATTTTTATTACATTTGTCCGTCGCTTTTTGGGTATTCAGATACCATTTCGTTTTTTTACCATCAGGTCCATCAATCCGGGTTATTTCTGGAAGGGGCATCAAATGATAATCCGGATGAAAGCAAAAACGTTGCTGTGTTTTTTCGTTGTTTTCATGGCTGTAATGGCACCCGCCCAGGATTTTGTGACACGAGACATCCTGGTGAGTGCCCCCGATGCCCAGATCGGTGATTTCGAAATTGAGCCTTATAAAAAACGGATATGCTGGCAATCTATCACAGACAACAAGTTATGGATCTGCCACCTCGACACCGTTACCTGGGCGCTTACAGAACCCTATGGCAGGGAGACACTGGTCGACTCCATGCTGACCCCGCTGAACCACTCGTCGAATGGCGGTGAATGGGGTTTCGACCTCAACTACACCTACATCGTTTACAGCAAACAGATCAACAAGGTGCGTTACATTACCGCCGCCACCGAAACCCCGGTTGGGTGGTACGTCACAACATTTTTAGATGCTCCGCACCGCATGAACCCGCATGCCTCGCAGAACCCTGAAGATTCAGTGTCGATCATCTATTATATCCGCAACCCCTTCAGCGTAAACACCAAGTTTAAATTCCTCAACCATCCAGATGATGAATACGGTATTTCGTGTTTTTCCGACACCCACTGGATGAATGAAGACCAGTTGCTGACAGGCATTTTAATCAACGATCAGGCGGGTATTTTTAACCCCAATGACCCGGTCGACCCGGTGCAGGTAACGTTCGATACGGCCATCCATTATTCACAGCCTTTTATGTGGCGGGCCCCCGAGCATGGCGACGCCCGGATGCTGTTTGCCCGTGCCAACAACAGCGAGATCAGGGTATTCAGGGAAGCGGTACCGAATTCCAACCAGTTCAGCCTGTACCAGGTGTTCCGCAGTCCATCAGCAAACCCGGCATACGATCAAATTGCCTCCCCCGAACCCATTGTTTTTGACGGACATTCATACATCACCTTCATGGTTTCCGCCTCTCCCAAGGAAAATGCGAACCTTCCGGCAGAGATCTGGATCGCCAAAGTTGACAGCTCCGCACCGGAATACAGGATGATCTCCGATTCGGCGGTGGGCATCCGCACCGACCCGGAGGGCTTCGTGGCCAACGACCGTTTGCTGGCCTATTATACAGAGGTGATCGACCCCACCTCCAATGAGCCTGTATACCGGATGCGGATGTGCGAAACCGGTTATCGTGTGGGCGTAATGACGGGTACAGGCGAAGCCCGGAAAACGGATCACCGGTACCGGGTATGGCCCAACCCGTTTAAAAACAGAATCGAGGTACAAAACACCAGGGGCGGAGAGTTTTACCAACTTAATAACCCGCTGGGGCAATCGGTCTGGAGCGGGTCCGACATCGGGGCGCAGGATTTCTCAAACCTGAAAGGCACCACTTTTTTCCTTAAAATCATCTCAGGGGAATCCCTCCACACCGTGCAGATGGTAAAGCAATAAGGTCAGTTAATATTCGAAACCTTCAGGGTCCATACATGTTTGCAGGGCGGGTTTTTCCGTAGTTTTTCCGGGATCATGACCTTGAAGCCCGTTGTTTCAGTCTTCCATGTGAGTTCTTTGTCATAGCCCAGGAGGGTGACTCTGGCCCCTTTGGCCGGCTGATGGGATGCAATGGTGATGGATGCGGGCATGGTGTTTTCGTCCTCGTTGCACATGTAGAAGAAAAATGCATTTCCATTGTCCTGCCTGGTCATGCAGATATTGTTTTCCTTGCAGGGCTCCAGTGCTTTGCTGCCATAAATCCCTTCGCTGTTCACCTTCAGCCATGCGCCATATTCCTGCAGGAGTGCGTAAGCGCCCGGCTGCCACTCCCCTTCCGGGGTGGGTGCGATGTTGAGCAGCAGGTTTCCACCTTTTGCGACAATGTCGACCAGCAGCCTGATGCCATCGCGGCCGCTCATGTAGTGTGCATCGCGGGTGTGTGCCCAGCCGCCGCCGGAGATGATGCAGCTCTCCCACGGGTAGGGCAGCGGTTTGGCAGGTACGCGGTTCTCCGGTGTGAGGTAGTTCTGATTCTTCCCGTAAACGGCGCGGTCGACCACAATGAGCCCCGGTTGTACCTTGCGGGCCTTCTCAACCAGTTCGTTCATGCGAATGTCCTGGTTCACGATGCGGTTTTTCAGGTATCCGGCAGGAGCCTCTTTAAGCTGGTCGCGGTACCAGTCGTCGATGGTGCTTTTAGGGGTATGGGCCACCCAGCCGCCATCGAGCCAGAGAATGTCCATTTTTCCGTAATCCGACATCAGTTCAAGTACCTGGTTGTGTGTGAATTCAATGAACTTATTCCACTTTTCGGGATTGGCTTCCGGCTCATAATTTACGTTACGGTCGCGTGGCGGGTACATCGGGTCCCAATACCAGGGTGAGTGCCAGTCGGGTTTTGAAAAATAAGCGCCAGTCCACATTCCTTCGTTGCGGAAGGATGTGAAGATCTCTTTCGCAATGTTTTTCCGTGGATTGGCAGAAAAGGGGCATCCCGGGTCGGTAACCTTGTAACCGGTATATTTCGAATCGAACATGCAAAAACCGTCGTGGTGCTTGGTGGTGAATACGACATAGCGCATGCCTGCATCTTTGGCGGCTTTCGCCCATTTTGCCGGATCGAACTTTACCGGGTTGAAGGTGTTTTTCAACCCCTCGTATTCGCGCACATAGGTGTTGTAATTACCCGGATCGGATCCGGAGGTACGGACGCACCATTCGTATTCTTCCGGGCAAATCGACCATGATTCCACGATACCCCACTGGCTGTAAGCGCCCCAGTGCATCAGCAGGCCGAACTTGAGCGATTGCCACTGCCTGATCTTTTCGGCTGCAGCGGGGTCTTTTTCAGGGACATATCGTTCATCTTCAGCAGTATGCTGTGCGGGAAGCATGGCGTGCAGGGACAACGCCAGGAGGAGAATGCAAAGTCTTTTCATACGGCAGGGGGGTTCATGGTGAAACAGAGGTTGGCGACCTCTCCCCAAAATTATGGTTTCCATGTTAAATTCCTGTAAAAAATATTTTGATGGAAGCACAATTTTACCAGTAAACATTAATTAATGGACTATGTTTTCTAAAGGACCCCTCCCCGGCCCTCCCCTTGAAGGGGAGGGAGAACGTATTGCCTGAATATCAGGCCTTTGGTAATT
>CAYQFT010000159.1:0-8443 GCA_964416825.1 uncultured Porphyromonadaceae bacterium | reverse complement strand
AGGAAAGGCATACATCTTCTTTCATAATGACGGTGCAATCATGGAAACCATTCCACTGCTGATTGAAGCAGGGGTTGATATACTCAACCCCTTTCAGGTCAATTGCCGGGGAATGGACACCGCAAAATTTAAACGTGAGTTCGGTAAGGATCTCACGATATGGGGCGGTAGCTGCGATTCACAAACGGTTTTTCCGAAAGGAACACCTCAACAGGTTAAGGATGAGACGAAAAGACGTATTGATGATCTGGCGCCCGGCGGGGGATTCATTTTTGCTCCCATCCATGTAATCCAGGGGGATGTGCCTCCGGAAAACATTATGGCCTGGTGGGAAACGTTAAATGAATACAGATCAAATTGATATTCAGGCGAATTCCGGCTGTCTGTGGTCCGTAAGCTGACCCTTGTATTCCGATGGCGTTAGTCCGGTATGCTGCCTGAAATGCCGGTGAAAGTTGGAACTGTTGTTATATCCGCAGGAGAAAAAGGTTTCTGTAACGTTGAAATTGCCCTTTGATAATAGTTTGCAAGCTTCGTTAATCCGGACTTCAATAAGGAACTGGGAAAAAGTCTTGTTTGTTCGCTGCTTAAAAAACCTGCAAAAGGCAGTGGGCGTCAAATGGATCAGAGAAGCCACCTCGCGAAGGGTGATCCGCTGGTCAAAATTCTTTGTGATAAAATCAAAAACCTTCTTAAGTTTTGCGCTGTCCTCTCTTTCCGCAATCTGAGGCACACCCGTTGAAATGGATTCAAAATGCAGGCTCCTTGAGATTAAGTCTAAAACCTCCATAAACAGAATGATTCTGGGAACCTGCTTGAGTTTAACCAACTTTTTTAAGTCTTCCCCGATCTTGCGGGCTTCATTGCTTTTGATCCGGATACCATATTGAGCCTGATCCAGAAAAGCCTCGATTTTTGCTGTTTCAGGAATCTGATGAAAAACCTGATGAAAAGTGTCTTTGGAAAAGAATACTGAAATTGCCCTCGCATGCAGAAGAGCGCCCGCCTCATAATACCTTTTGTCGTGGAGCAGTACATGAGGAGTGTTTTTCCCAATCAGGAGAAGGTCTCCTTCATTGTAGGATACGATGTGCTCGCCAACCATAATTACTCCCCGGCCTTCGATGATAAAAGTAAGCTGGCACTCTTCGTGAAAGTGGACAGTGTCATAAAAATAGGGCAGATCCCAGCTCTCAACCCGCACGGTTTCCTTGTCCAGTCGCGGAATCTTAAAGCAAATGGGGTCTGTTTTTTTCATTATCTAATAATATTGGGTTACAATAAGATAAAGCTATCACACCAAATATATGATGTTTTAAATTACATTACAAGAAAAAATCAAAAAAAAATTATCCTTCGGTGTGGCCCAGTGGAAGATTGAGGCCTATTATTTCACGAAATACCAGAGCCAGAGCTCCGTACATCGCGGTTTGGCCCGGGTGGCCTGCCGGAAGTATCTGATACTTGGTGGATCGGCGATCGAAGACATTTTCAGAAATCACGCTTTTTAGCTTGTCCCAGAATATTGGACCATTCAAGGTGATACCTCCACCTAAAATAATAGCTTGTGGATTAAAAATATTCATAAGCCCGGCAATGCCAAGACCCAGATATTCAATAGCATTGTTCAAAACAGACAGAGCCAGTGGATCTCCGTCAGCCGCCGCCTCCGCAACAATCTTCGAATCCAGATCCTTGTCGGGGACCTGATTCAGAATACTGTCCGGATAATCCGGGAGCCTCAGCCTTGCCCGCTTAACCATCGCATCTCCTGATGCATAGGCAGTGAGGCAATTGTTCTTGCCACAGGAACATAATACTTTTCCGTCTCCGCTCACCGGAATATGGCCAAATTCACCAGCCATCCCGTCAGTGCCATAGAAGAGCTGCTTATTGATAACAATCCCTGCACCTATTCCATATCCGACGTTGACGCAAATCAGGTCATTAAAACTGCGACCGGTCCCATAGGTTAATTCCCCGAGCGCCATTGCACGACTCACGTTATCAAAGAAAACCGGGAAAGAAATTCTCGATTCCATAAAACGCCTGATCTCAACATCCCTCCAATTGAAAGCCGGTGAATACTCAACAATTCCGGTATTATGGTTAATAATTCCGGCAACCGACAGGCCTACGCCAACAATCCGCGACGGATTAATCAGGTTTGTACCCGCCAAATTCTGAATCACCTGAACCACCTTGTTCAAGACGAAGGTCGGGTCTTTTTGTGATTCAGTCACCACCTCAATTTCCTTGATAAACTCTGCTGAAATATTTGTGAGCACCCCACGGATGTAAGTAGTACCAAGGTCAATTCCAATCATGTAATGGTCTTTCCCATTGAAAAATACCGACTTCATCGGACGTCCCTTGGGAACGGAAATAGGGTCGCGCTCTACCAAAAGATGTTCCTGAATTAATGAATCTACCAGTCGGGAAACCGATGCTGTGCTGAGTCCTGTCCGAAGGCCAATCTCGAGCATGGAAATTCCTCTGTCTGCCCATACAGCCTTTAGCACAAGTGATTTGTTGTGTTTTGTCTGAGATTCGTTGCTCAGCTTCTCGGTGCGGTTTCGATTCATTAGCATCTGGAAATTGCCCTGCAAAATTAGAAAAAAGGGCCGCATTTTCGGCGGCCCTTTTTAGCCATCTTTGTTTAACCAAAACAATTGAAGAGAATCACCACTTAAAATTAATTCACCCAGAACCAATCACATGAAAGGATTTTACCTTATATGGATTGTATCTTACCTCATTGTTTTTTTGGCAAAATAGGGCCCAAATAGGCTAAGATGGTGTTGACCTGATTGAGGGATCCAACCTACTTTTAGAAGTCAAGCTAAAAAGACAAATCCATATGAAATATAACCCGGGTCCTCTCCAGCCTCATTCTTTGCTGACTTCCTCCTTTATCCGAAATCATATTCCAATGACAAGGGCCATTGATTTGATGGAGATAGCGTTCCGTATTCTTTCCGAGAAATCTGCAACGGTTCCGAAAAGAATCGTCATGTCTACACCGGATAATGCCATGTCAGTTTTTTTTAAGCCGGCGTTTCTTAGCCAATACAACAGAATGAGCGTGAAAATGCTTACTCAGATACTGACCAATGAAGACCCTGAAATACCTACGATAAAAGGTATTGTTCTCCTGATCGACATGAAGAACGGACAAATCATTTCAATCTCGGATGGAACGAGCATAACCGCCCTGAGAACAGGAGCCGCATCAGGCATCGCTACGAAATACCTGGCAAAGCCTGATGCTTCATCACTTGCAATCTTTGGTTGTGGCGCCCAGGGTAATTCTCAGCTTGATGCGGTCATGGCAGTCCGTCCGATCCGGGAGGTTAGTCTTTTTGATATTAATGAAAAAAGAGCTGAAACACTCATGAAGAGCTCCGGACTTTCAGATACAGTCCGCTTTACAATTAATCCACCGCTGGCCATGCTGAAGTCTGCAGATATTATTTGCACAGCCACCAACAGCCAGAAACCTTTGTTTACCCTGAAAGATGTTAAACCGGGAGTACACATTAATGCGATTGGTTCCTATCGGCCGGATATGCAGGAAATCGATCCAGGAATATTTAGGTGCGCTCTCACCTATCTTGATGATGCGCCAGCCTGCATCAAGGATTCAGGTGATCTTATCAAATCACTCGACTCAGGACACATATGCGAAACGGATATCCAAGGAGAATTGGGAGAACTCATTGCCGGAAACATCGGAGGACGCCAGCATGCCGATGATATCACTATCTTTAAAAGCGTCGGAAATGCGATCCAGGATTTTTTTATAGCAAATGAAGCGTATGAAAGATCGATGGGATCAGAGGATACCAAATATTTTGACTTTGATGCATGATGGCTAAATCATAAGCTTAATCAATACAATTATGAATAGAAGAATACTTTTAAGTACTGTTTTGATGGGTTTTGCTGCTGTCTTCGGCTTGCAGGCCCAGACCGAACTCACATTCGATAACCTGTTTAACAGCACCTATGCAGCCAAAGGGTTTGGTCCTGCGCGCTGGATAGACGGAGGGAAAGGGTATACCACCCTTGAAAATTCCACTGGTACCACCGGAAGAGATATCGTTCGGTATGAACCTGTCACCGGAGCGCGCACCATACTTGTGAAATCAGCAGAGCTGGTTCCTGAGGGCAAAACAGCACCGCTTGGAATCTCTGATTATATCTGGTCCGATGACGGCACCAAACTGATGATTTTCACCAATACCCAACGGGTTTGGCGCTACAATACCCGCGGCGACTATTGGGTTATGGACCTTCAGACGCGTAAACTCAAGCAAATTGGAAAAAGCCTGAAGCCCTCATCCCTGATGTTTGCGAAGTTCTCTCCGGATGGCGAGTATGTGGCATACGTAAGCGAACAGAATATCTATGTTGAGCACCTGGCTAAAGAAACATTCAGGCCCCTTACCAAAGATGGTGGCGGGCACATCGTAAACGGAACCTTCGACTGGGTGTATGAAGAGGAGCTCGATTGCCGCGATGGATTCCGCTGGAGTCCCGACAGCAAGAATATTGCATTCTGGCAGCTGGATACCGAAGGGATAGGGACCTTTTATATGATCAATAATCTCGACTCAATCTATCCCAAGCTGATCCCGATACCTTACCCGAAAGTGGGTACTACCAACCCTGCGGCAAAGGTGGGAGTGGTCTCCGTTCTCGGCGGTGCACCCCGGTTCTTCAAAATTGAGGGTGATCCCAGGAACCATTACCTGGCAAGGATGGAGTTTGCAGCCAGCAGCGAAGAAGTTATGATCCAGCAGCTTAACCGGCTTCAGAATACGAACAAGGTCATGCTCGGGAATATTCATACCATGGAACTGAAAACCATCCTGACAGAAACCGATAAGGCATTTCTGGATATTCATGATAATACGCAGTGGATGCAGGGCGGAAAGTTCTTTACCTGGAGCAGTGAGCGGAGCGGCTGGCTGCATCTCTACAGCATTTCGCGCGATGGCTCCCAGGTCCGTGATCTTACTCCTGGAAATTTTGATGTTATTGATATTCAGTGTATTGATGAAAAGGGTGGCTATGTGTACTTTATTGCTTGCCCTGATAATCCGATCCAGCGGTACCTCTATCGGATTAAAATGGACGGCAAGGGAAAGCTTGAGAGAATCAGTCCGGCAAATCAATCGGGCCAGCATGGGTATCAAGTATCTCCCGATGCCAAATTTGCCATCCAGAGTTTTTCCAATGCTGTTACACCAACGACCATTAGCCTGGTTTCACTTCCAACCCATAAGGTTCTAAGGGTGCTGGAAAATAACGACCAGCTGAAAGAAAGATTCGCAGCGCTGAAAATCAGGCCAAAGGAGTTTTTCAGGGTTCGGATTGAACCGGGAGTTGAGCTGGATTGTTTCATGATCAAGCCCTTTGATTTTGACCCGGCGAAAAAATATCCGGTGATTTTCAACATTTATGGAGAACCGGCCGGTGCTACCGTGCAGGATAATTTCGGCGGCGGCGACCTGTACAACCAGTATCTGGCCCAGCAAGGATACATCGTCATGAGCGTCGATAACCGGGGAACGAAAACACCCAGGGGCAGGGAATGGCGCAAAAGCATTTACCGTCAGATCGGAATCCTGGCCACCCATGACCAGGCAGCTGCAGCCAAGGTCATTATCAGCACATATCCCTTTGTGGATGCCTCCCGCATTGGTGTATATGGCTGGAGCGGGGGCGGTTCAATGACGCTGAATTGCATGTTCCGTTATCCTGATATTTACAAAACCGGGATCGCCATAGCTTTCATCAGCAACCAGAAGTTTTACGACACCATCTATCAGGAAAGATATATGGGACTGCCTGATGATAACGAAGACGGATATCGTGATGGATCGCCTGTTACCCATGCAAAAAACCTCCAGGGCAACGTGCTGCTCATTCACGGATCGGGTGATGATAATTGCCATTACCAAAGCTGTGAAGTACTTGTTGATGAATTAATTAAGCATCAAAAGGTGTTTTCTATGATGGAATACCCGATGCGTTCACATGGAATCTATGAAAGGGAAGGAACTACTACACAACTGCGAAAATTATGGACGTCATGGTGGTTGGAAAAATTACCAGCCGGACCGCGATAGCAGCCAGCATCGGCTTGGCTGCGCTTCCGGCGTTTGAAACGGTTCCCGACCGTGATCTGCCGAATTATGTCATCTTTCTGACCGACGACCTTGGATACGGCGACCTGTCCTGTTATGGCAACCCGGTGAATTTAACCCCGAACCTGGATCGCTTTGCCAGTCAGGGAGTTAGGTTAACTGATTGTCATTCAGCGGGTACTGTTTGTTCTCCTTCCAGAGCTGCACTGCTTACCGGGCGTGAGCCGTACCGATCAGGTTTTAATTACATCGCAGGTGGGAAAGTATACCTGCGTAACAATGAAGTAACCATTGCCGAACTCCTAAAAGAGAAGGACTACCAAACAGCGTTCTTCGGCAAATGGCATCTCACAAACCTGAACGACACAACAAAGCCAGATCCCGGTGAACAGGGCTTCGACTATTGGCTGGCAACCTCCTTGAATCCATTTGAGGGTCCGGAGAACCCGCTGCATTTTATCCGCAATGGCAAGCGGGAAGGCAAAATGGCAGGATGGTACTGTGATATTCTGGTTCGCGAGAGCCTGAAATGGTTAAACCAGATCGACCGGAAGAAGCCTTTCCTGCTTGTTATCTGCACTCATGAACCCCATACGCCGGTGGTACCGCCGGATTCGCTGGCTGCACCGTTCAGGGAGCCCCGGCTTGCCGGAGCGATGAAGGAAATCCATTACGGTGGAGTAGCACGTGAAAAACCTTTTGACCAGGCAGCGGCAGCTAACTATTATGGAACGATAAAACAGCTCGATAATGCCTTCGGAACATTCGTCACAGGACTCGACAGGATGGCTGGCAGGGACAATACACTTGTTTTCTTTACCAGCGACAATGGGCCGGAGCACCCGGTGAACCTCGAGGAATCTCGTGGCGAATGGTCAGACACCGTTCGTGATCAATGTTATGGCACCCCAGGTAATCTTCGGGGCATGAAGCGGTATGTTTATGAGGGAGGCCACCGCGTACCAGGACTTGCCCGCTGGCCGGGAGTCATTCCCCCGGGCACGGTCTCGGGAGAGCTCTTCAATGGCACTGATATATTTCCCACCCTGCGAAAGCTGTCAGGTTTTCCTAAACCTGACAGCTTTAAAACCGACGGCGAACCCGCTTTAGAAGCATTCCTTGGTAAGCCTGTCAAGCGAACCAAACCGGTCATGTGGATCTTTCCGACCCACGAGGACACCTGGTACCGCATGCCGCATCTCTCACTCCGGGAGGGCACCCTTTCGCTGATCGGTTGGTTTCCGCCCAAGGAAAAGGAGGACAAACTCATTCCATGGATGGAACATTCGGTTCCCGTGAAATTTGAACTCTATGATATCGTGAGGGATCCCCGGCAGTCACGCAATATTGCCGATTCCCTGCCTGGAATAACTCTAAGGTTATCAGGACAAATGGTTAAACGGTGGTTAGAAATCCGGCAGGATTACACCGATCTGATGAACTAAAAAAAACTTAAAGACCCCGCAAATATGAAAACCACTGCCTTTTTGTTCACGGCGCTCCTTGTTTCTTCGGTCCTCACTGGCCAGGACTTCAAGCTGGCATACCACTGGAGCTTCGATTCAGTAAAAAATCATCAGACGCTGGAAGCGGTTTCCGGTACTCAGGACACCATTGAAGGTAAGTTCAAAGAGGTTGTCGGAGTATCTGGGAGCGCTATTCGTCTCGATGGTTTCACCTGTGTTCTCAAGCACCCGGCCGGCAATGTCCTGCAGGGTCAGACGAAACTTACGGTCGAAGCCTGGGTGGCTCTCGGTGCCTACCCATGGAACTGGTGTCCCATCGTGGCGCAATTCCAGGAGATCGAGGGTGGTTTTTCCTTTGAAATAGGGCCGCGCGGGGAATTGGGAATGAAACAGACAATAGACGGGACTTCCGTGTCATGCATATCCGATGGCCAGATCCCCCTGAACACCTGGACCCATGTTTCCGCTACTGTTGAATCCGGAAAGGGAATACGCGTGTTTATCAACGGCGTGGAATCCGGAAAGTATGAAACCAGACGGAAACCAACCTGGTCAACCAACGCAGAAACCCGCATTGGAATGAACTATTCCGATGTATTTACAGCCAATCGAATCGGCACTGGAGGGGGCGATCAGCCGTATTGGTTCTCCATCGATGGCATCATGGATGAAATTAAGGTTTACAAGGAAATCTTGACGGACAGCCAGCTGCAGGGTAATTTTAAGAGCATGCTCCCGGCCTCAAAACCGGATCTTCCCCTCAGACAGTTACCGCGGGTGACGTCCACTGGTAAATTCAAGGCCTATTATACAAAACTAAAG
>CAYQFT010000158.1:0-8453 GCA_964416825.1 uncultured Porphyromonadaceae bacterium | reverse complement strand
ATAACAAGCGAAAGGGGAAATGGTTGTTCTGGTTGCTGGTTGCTGGTTGCTGGTTACTGGTTACTGGTTGCTGGTTACTGGTTGCTGGTTGGGCCGGAATTGTCATCCTGGCGGAAGCCAGGATCTCATGCCTCGGAGCATCTCCCAGGAGATTCCGGTTTTCACCGGAATGACATCAGTGCAAAATAACCAGCAACCAGCAACCAGTAACCAGCAACCAGCAACCAGCAACTTCTTCTTATCCAGCAACCGGCCTGATGTGCATATAAAATCCGCCGCCACCCGACCCGCACAGTTTAATAGCTCCGGAGCTCTCCCTAACACAGATCTCAGCTTTTTCCCGGATAGATGGAGGGAAGAGGTCGGTAAACAATTGCAGCTGCAGCTCTGAGATTTTGCAGATATCGGAATAGAGGGTTCCGAATTCTTTATTTATAATATTGTTAATGACCTGATTAACTAACGGAATGTATTCGGATTCGTATAGATCCGCACGGTCAGGATCGGTTTCCCGATTGATGTTGAAGCCCGATACCCCTGCTTTAGTTTGTCCCGACGTTCCGCTGTCTATCAGGTTGATTTTAATATGTTTGCGTAATTCGTCGAGGGTAATATCGGGAGTGGTAACCTTGCCATCACGGATGCAGACCGTCCGGTTGAGGTAGCACACCAGCGGATCGGTGCCGGAACTTGTAGAATGGAAGAAGGATTCAATAAAGGCGAGCCTTTTACGCAGTTCCTCCGGGGATGTTTCATTTTTATGCCCAAACCGGCGGTACAATGCAGCCACCAGCGAACCGGAGCTGCCAACGCCATAGTTGGCCGGAATGGTGGACAGGAAAAAAAGGTTATGCTCCAGTTCCTCTTTAAATTTTTCCAGATCGATAATGCCCGATGAATGACTATGGTTTTCCGTGGATGAGAGGTATCCGAAAAGCATCTTCAGAGAACGGTTCGACTCTTCCCACTCAGGATCCGGGGCGATATCGAGTCCCGGCAGCACCAGCTCGCCGCTGAACCGCTCATAGGGAAACGCCAGCGCGGCCGACCCGTGGAGGACGGAGTATTCACCGAGGAGGAGGAGTTTGGCGGGAAGCATGGTTGCTGGTTGCTGGTTACTAGTTGCTGGTTACTAGTTGCTGGTTACTAGTTTCCGGTTACCGGTTGCCGGTTATTGGCTCTGGTGTTCCATCGGAGCAAAGCCCCTCCCTGGTCGAGGGAGGGGTTGGGGTGGGTATGTTCTGGTCACTGGTCACTGGTCACTGGTCACTTTCTTCGGTCCTCCCCCCACCTCGTCGTCTATCCACCATCCGTTCTCGCAGAGCGGGGCAAGGGTGGATTCGATGAAGGCTTTGATGGCCGCGCGTTCTTCATCTGGATAGAGCAAGTGCACATTCGGACCGGCATCAAGCGTAAAGGCGGGATGGAGGCCGGTTTCGGTGCGAAATTCACGAATTTTCCGGATGATTTCGAGCGTGGCGGGCTCCATCAGGATTTTGCCTCCATCCGAGGCCAATATCAGTCCATGCAAGGTAAGAGCTTCCTGTTCAACCAGATGAATAAAAGCCTCCAGATTTCCCGAGCCTAAAATATGGTTCAGCTTTCCTATGTTCTTCCGGGCCGCTGCATAACGCACTTCCGCGAACGGATTGGAGTCCATGAGGGCATGACCGGCGCTGCTCGACAGGGGCTTGGGTTTGGAACTGGCGATCAGGACTGCATCGTGGTAGTTCCTGAAAACCTCATGGACACCGGTGTTCATCGGAATTGCATACTCATCGGATGATCCGGGGATTTCCGGGGATGCACCCCAATGGACGAAGCCGCCGTATACCGACCGTGCAGCGCTTCCCGATCCCAGTCGGGCTACATAGGATGCCCGGTGGTAGAATTCTGATTCGGGAAGCCGATGATCCGCCAGGATTGATTCCATATCGACCAGGCACAAAGCCAGTGACGACATGAACGAAGCCGAAGAAGAGATCCCGGAGGAGTGCGGGAAGGTGTTCAGACTGTTGATTTCCAGCGAATAATGTGACAAAAAGGGCATCAGCCCTGATATTTTATCGAGATATCCCAGCACCCGTGCTTCGAATTTCGGATTTTCCCTGCCCTCAAAGCGGAACCGGTGAACCGGATTCCCTACTGCGGGTTTCCAGCTGACCTCCGTGCGTGAAACCGAACGGGACATTGTCATGCTCAGGGAAGGATTCTGCGGCAGTTGATTCCCATGCTTGCCCCAGTACTTGACCAGCGCAATGTTGGCCGGGGATTCCCAGGCCACTGTTCCTGTGGTGCCGGCTGGATTCATAAAATGATGTCGTCCCAGGTGAAATGAACCGGATACCCTTTTTCAGTAAAGTATTCCCGCATCATGCGTTCGCTGTCGTTGGATACGGCCAGGGCAAAATCTCCGCCCCAGGCGCCGAGTGATTTGATGGCTCCTGGAAAATCCGGGAAGAGGTCAGCTTTTAAGGTGGGACGACTAAGTAATACACTCATGATGTCCTCATGCCGGTTGATGCCTTCGATGAACTCGTCGAGATCGCGCGTCTGATACAACATCTCGGAGATTTCAGAGATTTCTTGCATGGAAGGAAGAAATTCCGGATTCTTACTAAGAAAAGAATCAATCTCGATGTTTGTATCCTGCTTCCGGCCCAGGTATACGAACAGAAGATGATGATGGTACCAGGGATAAAACTCCACGGGTTCAACATCGGGCCCCTCTTCGGTCAGCCTGAACAAGATGGCACTTTCAGCCCGTGCGCAGGCAATGTCATAACCGGACCCTTTGGCAACCAGCCTGTTGAGCTCGTAAGGATCCACATCGGCCCACCAGGCGATATTTGAGATCAGCGTAGAACTGGTGCCCCACCCCCAATGCCGTTCAAACATCACGCGGCAGTCGCAGTTGTATGTTCCGCTCTCGGAAAGGAATTCCGGATTGAGGCTCCTTGCTGCGTTGAGCAGGAAAACCAGGCGGTCTGCGATGGCCTGATCGCTTGATTCCAGCAGGGTAAATCCTGTTTTAAGAGTTAGTTTTGCCTCGAACCAGATCTCTTCCGAATCGGATGCTGTCCAGTTAATCAGCATGTCATCACCCGGGGTGAACTCTATTTCCATCGCCTGCCCCTTCTTTAGCGGAATAGCCAGTGCGGTTGCCCCGTGCAACACCACGTACTCGCCTGTCATCAGCAGCTTTCCGTGTGAATGGAAAAGGTATTTTCTTGTTTTAATGGCTTTTACGTTTATGAAGTTTCATATGTCCTTCCTGAATACCCTGGGTAGTCAGTGCTTTGATTGCTGAAAAGTTGTTGGCCATGCCCGCTGCTGCAGCGATCTGCATCAGTTCGCGTGCGGAAGGATAACCGAGAATCTTCAGGGATAAACGGGCCAGAGGATGCGCGGAGGTGAGTCCCCCAACCGTGCCAACGGCCATCGGGACGGTCAGCGTATACCGAAAACGTTCACCTTCAGATTCCATATGGGTCAGGCTCCTGTATTTTCCGCCTTTAACCGCGTAAGCATGCCCTCCCGCTTCTACCGCCCTGAAGTCATTGGCCGTTGCGAGGATCACCGCATCGATACCGTTAAAGATGCCCTTGTTGTGTGTAACCGCCCGGTAGGGATCGATTTCGGCAATTTTAACGGCAAGTCCAAACCGCCGTGCAAACTCATGCGGATCGTCTGACCCCTTGATTCCTGTCAGGTCGCTGATGTCACATTCCACGGAACAGGAAACAAGACACTCCGGGGTATGATTTGACAATATTGACATGATGATTTCAGGCTGAGGGACCAGCGGAAAAGCGGCACCAATCTGATCCCTCAGGCTGCCTGCCATCAGCTCCAGGCAACTGTTTATGAAGTTGGCGCCCATGGCATCCGCTGTACGGAACTTAACCCGGAGTTGAAACAAATGATCGGCTTCATCAGAGAAATCAACGATCTCCATTCCGGAGATCCCCCCGCCGCGGGCTTCCATACTGGCGGTGATCTGCTTGGTTTCAGCGATCAGCAATGGCTGAAGTACCTGCAGATAATCAGTAAGTTGATCGTACCGTCCTCCCCAGGTAAAATGAACCTGACCGACCTTTATTTCATCGTCAACGGTTGTCCGGAAACCACCGCGGCTACTCCAGAACCAGGCCGACCAGGAGGCCGCCGCCACGATCGAGCTTTCCTCGGTAACCATGGGAACATGAAAGGTTTTCCCGTTGATCAGGAAGTTTGGAGCAATGCTGTAAGGAAGAGGGTAGGATGTGATTACATTTTCTGTCATTTTCTCAAAAAATCCGGCTACCTCGGGGTCCGCATGACGGAAGGAGCGGATACAGGCAATATCTTCAGGTCCGATAAGCCCATCGGCCAAAAGCCGGTTCAGTTTTTCATCGGTGGACAGTCGTGAGAAACCTTCAATCGGATCCATGGGTTTATTCGTTGATCGAAAGATATGAATAGGCTATTTCTAATCCTTTGATCTGATATTCAATAAATTGCTTAAGCGTGTCGTAATCGTCCCGGGCGTATTTCAGAAACATGGAGGCTTGTCCGTAAATCGCGGGCAGCCGGCTTTTGCGTATGAAATAGTACCCGTCAAGGAAGGTCCTGATCCCACCGGAGATGATCAGTTCACGGGTTTTGATATCGGAATGCGTTTCAACAAGCTTATTGATGGTTTCGAGCATTTCCGCGGCATCATTGCCGACAAAGGAGATGGGCTGAAGCATTTCCTGCCGTTGCGGGTCGCTGCGCTGGAGTTCGAGCCTTGCAAAATTGGTGCCGCCAAATGCGGCAAACTCAATGGCCTGAAGGGGTAGGGCGGCCAGCTGTTTCAGACTTTCAGGCCCCATTCCCTGTCCGACTTCCTTAACGATGACCGGAAAATCTACCTGGCGCAGCAATTCCCGGATGGTGTCGATCGGCGGATTATGCAGCCGGTCGCCTTCGGGTTGCAGCAGTTCCTGCAGGGGATTCACATGAATAATCAGACCATCTGTCTCGAGTTCCTTAATCATCCCGGAAATGCGGTCAACGGTATTATCTTCCAGTGCTTTCTCAATCTGTACAATGCCAAGGTTGGCATAGAAAGGTGCATCCGGTCCGATATATTTCCTCAGGTAGAAGTGCTCGGGATTCTTATTGTCTTCCAGCAGTAATCGGCAGGATCCCAGCCCCATTCCCATGCCAAATTCATTACAGGCGCGGGCCAGGTTTCGGTTGATGGTCAGGGCCGCATCGGTGCCGCCGGTCATGCTGGATACCCAAACCGGTATCCGCATGGTCTTGCCCAGAAACTGAAACGGCTTGAAAACCCCTTCGGGATGGGCACTCATCAGGGGTTCGTAGGTGAACCTCCTGTCGAGAGTCTCGGGCAGGGTCTGCGATTGAAAGGCCAGGTCTATGTGCGCCTTTTTCTTGCTTGAGGACATGGTTTATTTATTTTATTCCGATATGACGCGCTATCACTAATCTGAGAATTTCAGAGGTTCCTTCACCAATCTGCAGGATTCGCTGATCGCGGTAAAACCTTTCGATAGGACTATCCCTTACCACTCCGTAAGCCCCATGGATCTGGAGAGCCTCATCGGCTACCTCCCGGGCAATTTCGGAACAGTACAGTTTTGCCATTGCAGCTTCCTTTCCGAACGGGAGCTTCTGGTCCTTCTGCCAGCAGGCTTTGTAAAGCAGATTCCGGGCCAGCTCAATCTTCAGGGCCATGTCGGACAGCTTGAAGGAAACAGCCTGATATTTCATGATCGGTTTGCCGAACTGCACTCTTTTTGATGCATAATCCAGTGCCATTTCAAAGGCTCCCTGCGCCAATCCGAGCCCCATGGCCGCGATTGAAAGCCTCCCTGAATCCAGCGTCTCCAGCATGATATGGGGGCCGTGCCCAACCTCACCCAGCGTATTTGCAACCGGAACGCGCATGTTGTTGAAGAACAGGCGGCCCGTATCTGCTGCCCGCCAAACCATCTTATTGGTGATCGGCTCGCAGGTGTAACCCGGGGTGTTGCGGTCAACAAGAATGACTGTCAGTTCTTTACGTCCATCTTTCTCGCCGGTGGCCACCTGGAGTGTAGCGCCTGCGGCCAGCGGTGATGCAGAGTTGGTGATGAAGACCTTGCTGCCGTTGATCACCCAGAAATCACCATCCCGCACTGCAGTGGTCTCCGTGTTGTTTGCATCGGACCCGGCATTGGGTTCCGTGAGTCCGAATGCCCACAATCCTTCTCCGGAAAGCAGCCGCGTCAGGAATTCCTGTTTCTGGGCCTCAGTCCCGTATTTGGCGATCGGGCCGATTCCCAGTGAATTGTGCGCAGCAACAGTGGCGGCTTGCGATCCGTCAATGCGGGCAAGCTCTTCAACTGCAATTATATAGGATAGGGTATCCATGTTTTTCCCGCCATACTCGGCAGGAGCCGTCATGCCTAACAGTCCGATCTGCCCCATCTTGCGCGTGATATCAACGGAGAAAGTCGCGGTATGGTCCAGATCGGCGGCCACCGGTTTGATCTCAGATTCGGCAAAAGCCCTCACCCTGAGCCGTAAGGCTTCATGGGCTTCGGTTATAAGTGGATTGTAATAGGTCAAACTCATCAAGACAAAGGTTTAGTTAGTTAAAAGTTCCAAAAGCAGGTCATTCGATTTCACCTGTTGGCCTTCGGTTACCCTGAGGGAACCAACCGTGCCGTCAACCAGGGCAAGGATCTGGTTCTCTGTTTTCATGGATTCGATCACGGCAAGTGCCGAACCCTTAAGAACCTTGTCGCCCTCACACACCAGCAGCCTGGTAATCCTGCCCGGCAGCGGGGCGGTCACCCGCGCTCCGCCTGTTGAACCCGAAGCAGGCCCGTGCCCGTTTCCATTCCCCAGTTTCCGGGTAACCGCCGGATCAGCAATACGGAAATTAAAGCCTTTCCAGGTTAAAATCATGGTATTGTCAGGTAAAACAGAATACCAGGCGGTTTGTTCATGAAGATCGAGCAAAAACCTGAGCTTTCCGGCGGTATGGCTGAGCACCTCAACCGGCTCTGTTCCGTTTACCCAAACGGTGTATCCCTCAATATCTACGGGCCGTCTTGACCGGTGGCGCCATCCGGGCAGGTGGTTCCAGGGATCGGTGCGATTCCGGCTTGCCTCCCGGTGATGACTGCGGTGAGAAGCCTGCTGGTAAATATGTCCGAGCTGATCCCTGTCGACCCGGCTCCTTGAATCCCGAATCCTTTCCACGAGGCCTGCCGCATGATCCCCGATAAATCCCGTTGAATACCTACCGCTTCTGAAGACGGGGTCCGACATCATCTCCCGGAGGAAGGGTATAGTGGTTTCGATCCCCTGAATGATAGAATGGTTGAGCGCTCTGGCCATTTTTGCCAGTGCGGCTTCCCGGGTGGCAGCCAGAACAATCAGTTTTGAGATCATCGAATCGAAGCGAGGTGAGATCTCCGATCCGCTGCGGACTGCACTTTCCACCCGGATATTTTTCCCTGCCGGGGCGGCATATAGCCCGATATGGCCGGGAGCCGGATGAAAATGGTCGGCATAGTCCTCCGCACAGATCCGGCACTCTATCGCGTGGCCTCTTGTACGGATCTGATCCTGGGTAAAGCCCAGTGGTTGTCCGGACGCAATACGGATCTGTTCGCGAACAATATCAATGCCGGTAACCATCTCACTTACAGGATGTTCCACCTGAATACGGGTGTTCATCTCGATAAAAAAGTGATTACCGTTCTGATCGACAATGAATTCAATGGTACCGGCACTGTCATATTTTGCGGCTTTTGCCAGGTCAACGGCACTTTCCAGAAGAGCGTTACGGTTTTCTGCCGACAGGTTAGGAGCAGGGCTCTCTTCGATTATTTTCTGGTATCTCCTCTGAACCGAGCAGTCGCGCTCGAAGAGGTGGACAATATTGCCGTAATGGTCACCGAGAATCTGGACCTCGATATGACGGGCATTTTCGATATACTGTTCCGCAAAGATGCCGGGATTTCCAAAGAACTTGCCTGCTTCGGCGGAAGCCAGGGCAATCTGTTGCTCAAAATCTTCAGGGCTTCTGATGATCCTCATGCCGCGGCCGCCCCCGCCTGCGATGGCCTTGATCAGGATGGGAAAACGAAGGTCGCCGGCCTGGCTGATGATTTCATCCACACTGCCCGCAATCGCCTGAACCACCGGAACTCCTGTTTGCAGGGCCAGTTCGCGGGCCGGGGCTTTGCCCGACATCTGGCGCATAACTTCGGGAGAAGGGCCGATCCAGCCGACTCCCCGTTCGTGGCACAGTGCGGCGAATTACGGATCCTCAGAGAGGAAACCGTACCCGGGATGTATCGCATCCACCGAGGCTCTCTTCGCGATGCTCAGGATCTGTTCCTTGTTCAGATAGGTTTCGTGGAGAGCGGTTCCTTCGAGCTTGTATTTTTCAACTGTGGTGTCGAGGT
>CAYQFT010000157.1:0-8510 GCA_964416825.1 uncultured Porphyromonadaceae bacterium | reverse complement strand
CTCCAGCGGTAATTTAGGACTACGGTTTCCGGGCTTTTCATGTTATTTAGGGTTAATACAAAACGACCCCTTTTTCAAGTAATCTTTCAACATATTCATCCCTGGTTATCCCTGACTTATCGAAAAACGCATGATATTCTTTTGAATCCAGAAGATACTGGGGTATCCGCTGGCCTGGTTGAACATAGTAATCATTGTAAACTCCCTGCCAGGCAGGATGTTCGCAGCCAAAATTATTGATGCGCATGAACCGGGGATAACTTTCCCAGATATCGCTCTGCCCAGACATCCGGGGGTCTCCATTGTCGCGCAACTGTTTTTCCAATGATTGCAATAAGCCGTTAAAAGTCTCTTTGTACTCCGGTTTTCCAGCCAGATTCACCATGGCCCAGGGATCGCTGATCATGTCGTATAATTCGAATTCCGGGCGAAATCCGAAGGCATCTTCGTACATTTTCTTTCCGGTGGGATTACTATCCTTCAATCTGATCATCTCCTTTAAAACCCCGGCGGCTTCATTCTCATTCAGCCGGTCGCCCGCCGGATACCGTTCGGGCTTCATATTCCAAACCAACTGGTATTGCTGAGTTCGGATCGTTCTCGCGGGATAACCGACATTATTCGGCCTGGCAGAAGTGGCCCTTTCCCGTCCATAAAAAAGACTTTCCCTGAAAGGCTTTGGGTTCCCCGATTCAGGTTTAAATAACAAATCCAGGAAACTCCTGCCTTCCATTTCAGTACATGGAGGCAGTTGTGCTATATCCAGGAGTGTTGGGGCAATATCGATATGACTGATCAGATCATTTATTTTTTTGCCGGCGGGTATCCTGTCGCCCCAGCGGATGGCCATTGGAACATGTACCCCGGCATCATAGGCATTTCCCTTGGCCCTTGGGTATGGCATACCGTTATCCGAAGTAACGATGATCAGCGTGTTATCCAGTTCTCCCATCTCTTCCAGTATCTGAATCATCTTAACCAGGTTACTGTCGAACCGCTCGATTTTAACGGCGTAATCCAGGAAATCCGACCGAACAATTTCATTATCTGGGAGATATGGTGGAACGACAACATCCTCCAGTTTCTTTCCGCTTGCCAAACCCGATCCCTGTTCGAAAGCCCGGTGAGGATCATTGGTTCCGTACCAGAAAAAGAAAGGTTTCCCGGGATCTTTATCCCTGACGAATTTTTGAAACTCCTTCCAGTATTCAGCCTCATTATCGGTAGCATAGTACTTACCGAACAAACTCTTGTTCTTTAAACGGTTAACAGTATCCACTACTCCCGGTCCCCAGGTTTTTCCGGTGGAGGCCATAGCATACCCTCCATCAATGAGAAGATCCGTAAAAATCTGAAGATGGGCTGGAAACAGGCTCGCATGTGTACCGGCTTCGCAATTCTGCCAGAGGTAACGACCGGTGAGAATGCTGGCCCGGTTTGGAGAACACTGTGGTGCTGCGCAATAAACCTGGTTAAACAGGATTCCTTCCGAAGCAATACGGTCGAATCCGGGGGTATTGACAAAACGGGTGCCATAAGCACTGGCATACGGATAGCCCTGGTCATCGGATATTGCGAAAATAATATTGGGCTGGCCAGGAGTTTTCCTGGGGGCGCATGAGCTTATCTGGAGTACCATGAAAAGTATACAGCCGATCAAAAATAAACTTAAGGTGCGCATCTGATTTTTGGTGTATAGCTATTTGATTCCAAAATGGTTTATCCTGTCGGGCTCCAAAGCAAGTGGCTCGATTAAAAACTCAGGTTTGCTATCGCCCTCATACAAAATAACTTCTTCTCCCTTAGTGAGGTCAATCCGGTAACAACCTCTTTCAACCTCCTCTATTTTCGTGTTTTTTTTACTGATCATACGGGGTAGTCCATTGATGTCCGGACAAATAACACAGGGTTCCCCGGCCAGGCTCTTTATTTTCACGAAGATGGTTTTCCCGTTTACCCGGCGGGCACTGATCAGAAATGCCCCTTCGGCCCTGAAATTATCGAAAGCCACGTCCTTCCATTCATCTGGTAAAGCCGGGAATACCCTGATCTTATTGCCCCAGCTCTGCAACAGCATATCCTGCACGCAGGTGTTGTAACTCAGGGTGGTTTCGATACAGGGGGTCGCCAGATAATACATGCCATTCCTCCCCAGTTTTTTTTTTTTTTTTTTACTGTACAGGATATCATTCATCCTCTGCAGAGCCAGGTTGCCCAGGCCCAGTGCCGCTGCGGCAGGTGACGACTGTGAGGCTCCCATCATCGGCATGGAGACCTGCTGGAAGTATCTCAATGACCTTTCGAGCAGTTCTTTGTCTTTTGTATTATCAATATTTTCAAGATAGAGCGGGTAGATCATCATCAGGTGCGACATATGCTGATGGTCTGCAGGAGCCGGTTTATCACTTCCCAGCCGGTATCCGTTTTCATCAATCTGGTAATCAACCAGATGATCGATAATCCTTTTCCATTCGGGCAGCAGCGCATCATCAATTCCCAGAATCCCGCAGATCTCAATCAGCCGTATACATCCCCATTTTAACAGGGCAAGATCGAAATTGCAATCAGCAGTGTTTCCGGTTTCCGGCGAGAATGTCGGAGGGAGGTGCAGTTTGCCGTCGTCGCCGGTATGCAGGAGGTGGCGGTAAAGATTGATGCTTCGCCTCAGCAAAGGGAAAATTGTTTCACGCAGGAGCTCACGATCCAGCGAGTACCGGTATTGGAGCCAGCAATTATTCAGCAGCCAAGGCAGGCACCCAACCATTTCACGGTACCGTGCATCACCATCTCGTTTGCCTTTCAGGTCATAGGCTGTGGCCAGCGGGAGCAGGGCCGAATCCACCTGCCATCCGGCCGGGACGACATTATCGATAAGATTTTCACAGTTGCGATGCAGGGATTCCACCAGCGCTTCTCCCAGATGGAGGCGGTTGGCCGTGTACACCGGGAAGTGAACTGTTTGGGTATTATAATCATGCGTGCTGTAGGGCCATTGTCCTCCGGAGTTCCACAAGCCGGGGGTATCGATGTATTGAGCGCCGGGCCGGGTGCAGCAGGCCAGGCGATAAACGTTGTTCCAATAAAAAGTTTGACCGATGGTATCCGGGAAGGTAACAAAGCTTTCAGGGTAATAGCTGTGCCACCAGTTACGGTGCTCTGCCCTCCACTTCTTCAGACCCGGTTTGATTTTCTCCTGAACCCGTTCAATCATGCTCACCGCATCACCGACCGATGTTTTCCCGGGGTAGGAATTTTGTATTGTTATCAGGATTTGCGCCTGGTTTTTGGCTGATCGCCCTCCTGTCCAGGCCGTAGCATAATCTCCGCCAGCCGTTAAATCCTGCACACCGGCCATGATCTCCTGATGTTTTTCCAGCCGATGAGGCGGGTTCCTGAGCACCTTGTAGGGTGCATACGCCTGTCCGTAATGTTTATCGCCGGGACTGCCGCCCCTGGATCCTTTGGCTTCAAATGGGTGCCATTCCCAGTCGGATAGTACTTCCCCACCCGTGGCTTCCATTCCGGTATAGATAACATCATCCTGCTTGTGCACAAAATGCTCCATTTTCAGGCTTCCGAGGCTCGTCTGCACACTGCCGTAAAGTTCTGCATTGTATATGTCCAGCCTGAGGTCACAGCTCATGATCTCCCCTTTGGGTTCCATCAGAAAATAGCCGATCTGGTAACGCGGGCGGCTGTAGGCAGTCCATCCATAGGTATCATCGGCATGATCATGAATATCTGTCCGGAAAACCTGCAGCCGTATCTTGTTTTCCTCTATCCAGATCATCGATCCAATCAGCCCGTTTCCCAGATGCGGAGCTTCGGTCATATCGGCTGGAACCTTCTTCCAGAGGAGGTCATGATTTCTCATCATCTCCTTCCAGTTGATATTAGCACGGATGCCCGGGCTGCCACCTTCCGGAAAAATATAGGATACGGGGAGAACCATCGCCCCGAATGTCAGGCCTGCTGATTTCTTGAGGAAGGTCCTTCTGCCGACTGGTCTTTTCATATATCACCGTTCATATTTAGTTGTCATCAGGGTTACTTGCCTCTTTACGCGCAATATACCTCTCAACAATCATCTCTTTCGTTGCAACAGTTTTCTTTCCAACTACCAACTGCACCTTGTATTGACCCTCCCGCAGAAACTTTCCCAAAATATTGTAATACTTCGAATCGATCACCGGATCTTTCAGCCTCAAATCCCAGGAAATCTGATTAAACCCTTTATTCACAATGGGTTTAAAAGTAAATATGACACTATCCTTCTGGTTAAGGATATTGATCAGAACCTGCTCATGGGTCGTTTCTTTAGCATAGAAGGAGATGGTTGCCTTGCGAACCCTGTTGGGTCTTTCAAAAATCTCCCGGGCGGGCTTGACATCGAATAGGTAATAATCCTTTCCGGCAACGGAGTCGGTGAGAAATTCACGAATGCCCTTAATATCAGCTGTATAGATCCCCCTTCCATAGGTACCGACAATGAGCATGTCAGCCTTTTTATGAATAACCATATCATTTACAGCACAGGAAGGCAGGTTATAGGACAATGACTGCCACGAACTTCCCCTGTCAAGAGTCACATATACACCTTTATCTGTACCTGCATAAAGAATGCGGCCATCCTTGCTGTCCTCAATGATCTTGTTTACCGGATCGGAAGAAACATTTGAGGATATGGATTTCCAGGTATCCCCGTAATCGGATGATGCGTATACATTTGTTTTAAAATCACCGGCCCTTTTTCCGGCTACAGAAACATACACCAGCGATGAATCATATTTTGAAGCGGCAATGGAGCTGATCGAACCATCCGGCAAGCCTGCCGAGATATTTTTCCATGACCCTCCGCCATTCTTTGTACACCATACAAGGCCCTTTGAAGTTCCGGCATATAAAAGGCCTTCAAAGACAGAAGATTCAGCCAGGGATATAACTTCCCCACCCGACTTTTTGTCATCTTTTAAAACGGTGATATCATCACTGATTGGGGTCCATGAATCGCCGCGGTTGACTGATTTCATTATATAGTTCGCGCCATATATCAGCACAGACGGATTAAAGGCAGAAACAAGTATCGGGGTGCTCCAGGCTCGTTTCATTTTGGCCCCTTTAATTTCCGGGGTGATACCTTTCGACTCAAGGGTCACCACGTTCTTTCTTACGATGTCCCCGTTCTGGTAGGAGAAATAGAACTGATCGGGTTCTGAAGCAACAGGATGTGTAAAGAATCCATCACCTCCCGACCACTGGTCCATTCTCACATAACTCCAGTGATCAGGGAATCCGTCGAGCAGGTTGACATCTCCCGGCCCCCAAACTGAGGAATTATCCTGATTTCCTCCGTACACTTCAACCGGCTCTTCCGCATTGGTTGCCACATAATAGAATTCTCCCATAGAAAAGCTGTTCATATGCAACCAGTTGGTTCCCCTGTCCTCCGACCGGTATATACCTCCGTCATTGCCCAGCAGTAAGCTATTCGTGTTCAATGGATCAATCCAGAGGTCCATCTGATCGAGGTGCATGAACGTGCCGGGATTCGGATAAATATGGAATACATTATCAGCCAGTCGCTTCATTGTTTTTCCGGCATCGGTTGAATGCCAGACATGGACTGATCCGAGATACAATTCATTCTCGTTATTCGGGGATACTTTTATCACCATGTATCCGAAGTCGACGGCCTGTTCGCCTGATTTTGCCCAGGTTTCGCCCCTGTTGCCCGACCGGTAAATATCAATTTTCGTTTCAACCTTTTTGGCCGTATCGGCAGAAGGAACATTATGCTTAACCAGTGTATACAGCACATCAGGATTCGATCCGGAGATGTCCATCCCAATTTCTTTTATGCTGTCGGTGGGGGGCAATCCTTTCATGATCAGCTTCCAGCTGGAGCCTTCATTCTCAGTTTTGAATATCTGAATCTGTTTCTTATTGCCCTTCCTGAGTGTATAGGCATAGAGAGTCTTATTGTTCTTCGGATCCATCAGCAGGTTATCAATGCAGTGCAATGAGTCAACCGATAGAACTTTTTTCCAATTCCGGCCGGCATTGCTTGTTCTGAAAACACCACCCGGGTTGAGACCGTTGCCGTATCCCGGACCGGCTGCAAAAACAATATCAGGATTCTTCGGATGCACGGCGATACCGGTAATATTTGGCAGCTCGTTCAGCCCCATATGGGTCCATGATTCGCCGCAATCGGCCGACTTAAAAATCCCCGAACCCTTGCCGTTCTTGATTTTGGGTATGCCATCTTCTTTGGATCCTATCCACACGATATCAGGGTTGGATGGCGCTATGGCGATTGCTCCAAAATGTTCGGCGCCTTTTTCCAGGACCGGTTTCCATGTATATCCGCCATCCGTGGTTTTCCATGCGGCAACCGAGTTCCAGCCGGATATGGCAAAAATGATGTTGCTTTTACCGGGTATGGAAGTTAACCGTGTAATGTGGCCCCCAATTGATTTGGGGCCGATACAGTTCCATTGGAGGTTTCTGAATATTGAGTTTTCACTCAGCTCTATGTACTGTTTGAATGGATCGGTAACACCAGCACTGGAATTTTGCTGCGGGAAAAGGTGAAACGGAATAATCCCGAACAGTAAAATAGCAAGGCTCCTCTTAATCATTGAATTATGCATACCATTTCCTCCCTCTGTTTAGCTTGCCGTTTAAAACTTCAATCGCAATATTTACATTCTCCACAATCTGAAAATCGAACATTCCTACACAGATGAAATCGGCACCGTTTTCAAAGGCATACCTGAATCCATCTTTAGGAGGAATAGCGCCGGCTGCAAGAACCTTGAAACCGACAACCGGCACCTCAATATCCCGGATGACCTCAATGGTCCGGTCGGGGAACAGGTCGAACATATTATCATGTATCCGGTTATGATCCTCCGACCGTTTGCCATCCACACTGAACTCCTCCCTGAATTCCATAGGATGGGCGGACCAGTATTTGTCGTGGTGCATGGTTTTGTAATAATAATCCGGTTTTAAACCGGCTTTCTCGCAGGCAACAAGGACCTCAATCGAATGAGCGCCTACACCGGCCTGCATGCCCTGGGCGCGTATCTTTTCAAGGGTTTCAGCTAAAAGATCAAGCCTGCAGGTCCTGACGAGCGTGTCGGCATTGGCTCCCTGGACATAAACCGTTGTAGCGCCATAGTCCGTAATCTGCCTCAATTCCCTGAAAGGATCCTTGTTGCCCGCAGTAACGTGCAGCTGGCAGATGGTCTTCATTTCGCTCCCGGTAATTTTCCGGTACTTGTTAAACAGGGGATAATACCTGGATACCATGTTGGTTGCATCGATACCTGCCTGCTCGCAAAGGGAGAAAGTCTCGAAAATTTTCTTTTCGGTATTGTAATAGGCTGAAAGATCATTCACATAATCAAGATCGCGTGAATGGGCCCCACCGCCAATCAGGTTGCATCCCAGGATCACCCTGCTCATCTCGATGTTTCCCAGTCTGCCTTTTGGCAGGGATCCTTTTAAATCTTTGAGATCATATCTTTTCAAGGCAACCGTGGCTCCGGTCATAGCGTCAGGATTAACCGCGCTGTCCCTTGAAATGGCAGAATATACTATGCCTCCCAAAAAAGGTAATGTGGCAAGACCTTTGATCAGCTCTCTTCTCCTAATATTTCCCTCTTCAATAGTGACCTCTTCATCAGGCTTTTTAGAAGGTTTAACCCTGAAAAGGTTCCTGAGGTTGCCGATGCTGAAATCAGGTACCGGGAACAGGTAAATAATGATCAATGCCAGTATCTCTATCAGGTTTCTGTTGATGATCCAGTAATGTCCCTCTGAAGCGACAGCTGCCATTTGGTTTCCAAAAGGCGGATAGGCAAAATAGTACAGGAGCAGGAGTACCATCCCGGATACTGATGCCAACCGGGTAAGGATTCCGAGAAGCAGACCCGCCCCAATCAGCGTAAGGCCCCATTCATTAAGAAAATCAACAGCATTCAAAGTGGCCGGACTTGAGGAAAGGAGCCGGAAGAAAGGTGAAAGAAACCCGTATGAACCTCTGAGATAAGCTTCGGCGGACCATGCCGGATCGAAGAGCTTGATCAGGCCTTCATATAAAAACAGCCATCCCAATGAGAACCTGATGAACAGAAATACGAATTTGCTAAAAGGTTTCATGAGTGATAGAATTTCAGATTATTTGCGATTTGAGAATGATTCCGGCGGACCCAGGTAGGATTTTTTAACCCCACCGGTATTGAGTATCAGTTTGTCGATGACAACTCCCGGATCAACCATCCAGATTTTCAGGGTATGCTGCCCCTTCTCAGCAATAGTCAGTTCGGAGTGAAGAGTCATCAGGTTGTCGACGACATTCCGGTTCCCGGTTTTGAAACTGACGAGCTGCGGCGGATTGTCATCGAGTGCCACGGCAACGCGTAAACCATATCCTGAGTTGATTGGATGAGAGGGTATGCAGTTTAACTGCAGGGAGGCTTTCCCTGCAGTAAAGGCATACA
>CAYQFT010000156.1:0-8608 GCA_964416825.1 uncultured Porphyromonadaceae bacterium | reverse complement strand
CGGAATGACAATCCTTCAACAACATCAGTCGTCTGTCGTCGGTCGTTAATCGTTAATCGTAAATCGTACATATGAAATATCTCTTAGTTACAATGGTGTTGTTGGTTTCATCCCTGATGGGGGTGAGTGCGCAGGATCTGGTGCTGACCTATGGGGAAAGAATTGTAACAAATGATACAATTCGCGTTTCGGGTCCGGTGACGACTGAATATTTTGAGGCGAAGATTTCGGTTACGAATAACCGTGAGAGCGCGGTGGTGATGAAGGTTCGGAAAACCGAGATTCAGAGCCCTGCGAACGGGGAGAACAGTTTTTGCTGGGGCGAGTGCTATACGCCTGCGGTTCTGCTGTCGCCCAATACCATCACCATACCGGCCAAGGCTACCGACCGTACCTCTTTTATTGCCGACTACCGGCCAAACGGGGATGTGGGTAAAAGTATCGTGAGGTACACCTTTTTCAGCAGCACCGACGAGAGTTTCCAGGCGACCGTAGTTATTTTCTGGGAAATCGGGGCGGCAGGAACCGGTCCGCTGGTAGCCGCAAAACCGGTGATCCGTGTGTACCCGAATCCCGCCGATCAGTTTATGACCGTGACCTTATCGGAGCATACCACCGGCACCAACACGGCCATTATGGTGAACATGCAGGGCCAGACAGTGATAAAAGAGGTTATCGATGCCGGCGAACGCCAGTTCACCTGGCAGACAGGAAACCTTGCATCCGGGATATATTTTCTTAAAGTCAGGGACCAGGCCGGACTGCAGAGTGTGCAGAAGGTTTGGGTTAAGCGCTGATATCAACTCCATTTTGCTACCTTTGAAACTCAATCGATTCAAAGGAATGCGGCATGAACTATACGGTGGAACAACTGATTGATGTTCCAAAATTACAGGCCCTTCAGGATAAGCTGAATGCAATCGTTCCATTCCCGTCGGCATTGATCGATAACAACGGGAAGGTTCTTACTGCAACGGCCTGGCAGGACGTTTGCACCAAATTCCACCGCATCCATCCGGAATCCAATCTGGAGTGCATAAAAAGCGACCAGTATATTCTCGACCATCTGCCGGACGCCAATCCATCGGTAACCTACAAGTGCCCGCACGGAATGGTAGATAATGCCATTCCGATCCTGATAGAAGGCATCCACATCGCAAGTTTCTTTACCGGTCAGTTGTTCCTGGAGCCGCCCGACCTGGATTTTTTCCGGGAGCAGGCGCATCGGTATGGATATGACGAAGATGCTTATATTGAGACGGTTAAGAAGGTTCCTGTTTGGTCGAGAGAGCAGCTGGACCATTACCTCGATTTCATCAAGGCATTTACAGAATCACTTGCGCTTACGGGCCTCACACGGCTTCGGGATATCCAATCGGCTCGCATTACCAATGAAAATGAAAACCGTTTTCGCGCAATCGTTGAGAATACGGAAGCCGGCTATTTTTTCATCGACCAGGATGGGATTATCCGGGATGTCAACGATTCCTGGGCGCGCCTGTATAAATATGACAATACCGAAGAGATCATTGGACATCATTTTGCTGAAATTCAGCAGGTTGATGATGTTGAAAAGGCGGAATCCATCGTTAGGCGGATCATGGCTAACGACCCGGAGTATCTGAGCGGAGAATTTAGCCGGAAATGCAAGGACGGAACGGCAGGGTACCACACTTTTTCAGCCCGTCCGGTTATCCGCGATGGAACGATTATCGGGATAGAGGGTTTTATTATCGATACTACCGACAAGCGCCTGGCCGAAGTTGAGCGCGATCTTACGCAGCACAGGCTTGAATCGGTTTTCACCAGCATGGTCGAGGGATTCGCACTGCATGAAATCATTTGTGATGATATTGGGCAGCCGGTGGATTACTGTTTTCTGGATGCCAATCCTGCATTTGAACGCCTGACCGGTTTGAAAGCCAATGAAATTGTCGGGAAGAGAGTCATGGAAATGCTCCCTGATACTGAACCTGAGTGGATTGAACGTTACGGGAAAGTAGCCCTCACCGGCGAGCCGGTCACCTTCGAAAGCTATACACAATCGATAAACCGGTATTTCCGGGTCGTTGCCTTTTCCAATAAAAAAGGTCAGTTTGCCACTCTTTTTGAGGATATTACCGAGAGGAAATTAAGTGAGGAGAAAATCCGGACCCTGGCCTATGCCATCGAGAGCATTAACGAATGCGTGTCAATGACCGACACAAAAAATACGCTCATCTTTGTCAACAGGGCTTTCTGCCAGACCTACGGATATTCCCGTGAAGAACTGATCGGACAAAATATCAGTCTGGTCAGATCTCCCTTCAACGGGACTTCGGAAAACGATGAGATTCTGAGTGAGACCATTGGCGGAGGGTGGAGCGGAGAGATTCTCAATCGAAGGAAGGATGGAACCGATTTCCTTGTCCATGTTTCCACCGCTGTTGTTATGGACGAAGACAACCAGCCTGTTGCCCTCATAGGTATTGCGGTTGATATCACGGAGCGGAAGAGAAATGAGGCGGAACTGATCACGGCAAAGGTGAAGGCGGAGGAGAGCGATAAACTGAAGAGCGCCTTCCTGGCCAATATCAGTCATGAGATCCGTACCCCGATGAACAGCATTCTGGGTTTTTCAGAGCTCCTTGCAGAGATGGTGACAGATCCTCAGCAGCAGAACTACCTGAAAATCATTACCAAGGGAGGTGAGCGGCTTCTGAATATTATCAATTCCGTTATCGATATTGCGAAAATTGAGGCAGGTCAGCTGTCCCTCATACTGACGGATTTTGATTTGAATACCCTTATGCAGGAACTCTTTGACCTGAACCTGAAGGTTGATCCGAATGTTGAGTTTACCGTGGATACCCCCATGAAAGGGCAATTTCTTATCCATTCTGATAAAACCAAGCTTTTCCAGATTCTGAACAACCTGGTCAGCAATGCACTGAAATTCACCCGCCGGGGATTTGTACGGTTTGGGTATACCACAGGGAAAGGCAGTGTTACTTTCTTTGTGATTGATAGCGGTATTGGAATTTCTGATAGCTTTAAAAGCAAGGTTTTCGATCGTTTTCACAAGGATGATCACCATAACAGGCTGGAATTTGAAGGCACGGGCCTCGGCCTGGCGATAACCAAAGAATTGGTGATTATGCTGAAGGGGGAGATATGGTTTGATTCGGAAGTGGGGAAGGGGACGACGTTTTTTGTGAGGATGCCGGTTGGATAGTTGTCGGTTGCCAGTTGCCGGTTGCCGGTTAAAGGTTGAAGGTTATAAGTAAATATCATACTATGAAAAAAATCTTTGTCTTTTCTTTCGTCTTTATTCTTTCTTTCGCCTTTCGCCTTTCGCCTTTCGCCTTTGGGCAAACCAAGCTGCCCGCCGTCATTGGCTCGCACATGGTTCTGCAGCAGCAGTCGGTGGCTCCGATCTGGGGCTGGGCCGGTGCGGGTGAGACTGTCAGTGTTAAACCCTCGTGGGATTCACAGGTGGTGAGTACCGTGGCCGGGGCCGACGGCAAGTGGATGGTGAAGGTAAAAACCCCGGCAGCCGGGGGCCCCTATACGATCGAAATATCAGGAAAGAAAAAAACCGTTCTCGAAGATATCCTGATCGGCGAGGTGTGGGTTTGCTCGGGGCAGAGCAATATGGAGATGCCGGTGCGGGGCTGGCCGGAATGGGGCGGACCGATCGATAATTCAGCGGCGGAGATCGCCGGCGCCAACTATCCGAATATCAGGCTATTTACCGTTCCGAGGGTTTTTGCTGATAAGCCGCTGGACGATTGCAAGGGTAAATGGCTGGCCTGCACGCCGGAGACGATTAAGGATTTCAGCGCAACCGGATATTTCTTTGGAAGGGAACTGTTTAAGAATTTGAATATTCCGATAGGTCTGGTGCATACCAGCTGGGGCGGTACGGTGGCCGAGGCCTGGATGAGCGAAGAATTTGCGGCCACGATCCCGGCATTCACCACGGAGCCGGGAAAACTGGATGTTCAGAAATTCAAGGCCGCCAAGCTGGAAGATTTCAACAAGCGGCAGGCTGAATGGGCCGCCGCCATCGGATTCCAGCCGGGCGACAAGGCCCCGGAATGGGCAGCGAAAGCGACTGCTGATGCAGCGTGGAAGGAGATGCCGGTGCCGGCTGAGTGGAGCAAGTCGGGGATCGGTGCGCATGTCGGGCTGGTGGATTACCGCCTGGTTTTCAAGGTGCCCGACAGCTGGGTCGGGAAGGAGCTGGTTCTCGAGCTCGGGCCCATCGATGAGATGGATATCACCTGGGTGAACGGTAAGCTGGTGGGTTCTCACCTGAATGTTTCCGACTGGGCGACCAACCGGGTGTATGAGATTCCGGCGGGTATCGTTCAGAAGGGCGATAACCTCCTGGCCGTGCAGGTTGCCAATACTTCGGGGCTGGGCGGCATCAACGGGAAACCGGAGATGCTGAAGATCAGTCCGAAAAAAGCAAAAAAAGGCCAGTCGCTGGCCGGAAACTGGCAGGTGCGCAAGGGCGGGGCTTTTTCAATGTTAAAGCCGATGCCCGACTGTATAGATTGCGGCGAGCCCAATCTCCCGACGGTTCTTTACAACGGGATGATTGCCCCGATCGTTCCTTTCTCCATCAAGGGAGCGATCTGGTATCAGGGGGAATCGAACCGCTATGACGGGGAGCTGTACAAGAAAATTTTCCCGAAGATGATCACCAACTGGCGGCACGACTGGAACCGGGGTGAGTTTCCGTTCTATTTTGTACAGATTGCACCGTACACCTATCAGGATAAATACAGCACCGGACTGCTCCGTGAGGCGCAGGACTTTACCATGCGGACTGTTCCGAATACGGGCATGGTGGTGACCATGGACATCGGGAACATAAAAAATATTCATCCGGCCAATAAGCAGGATGTGGGCAAGCGGCTGGCATATTGGGCGCTGGCAAAAGATTACGGTAAGAAAGATGTTGTATTTTCTGGCCCGATATTTAAATCGTTCGTCAGGGAAGGGAATAAGATCCGGATCTGGTTCGACTATGCAGAGGGCGGCCTGAAAACCGACGGCAAGGAGCTGAAGCATTTCACCATTGCCGGGGCCGACGGCCATTTTGTTCCGGCCAGGGCTGTGATCGAAGGCAATACCGTGGTGGTTTCCAGCGAGGGTGTTGCGAAACCCGAGGAAGTACGCTTCGGATGGGGATCGACGGATGTTACGAACCTGTTTGGTGCCGGAGGGCTGCCGGCGGGGCCGTTCAGGACGGACAATCGCAAATAATCAATGTGCCAATTTGCCAATTTGCTAATGTGCTAATGTGCTAATGTGTCAATGAAACGTACCCTCCCCCTGTCCCCCTCCCTGGTCGAGGGAGGGGTTGGGGTGGGTACTTCGAACCAATAACAAGTGACCTATGAAACAACTACTTGCCATTTCCCTCCTCGTCGCCCTGATAGTTGGGTGCGTGAGCGAAAAGAACCCGGTTTGCGTGATTTCCGGGAAAGCATCGAATTACGACACGAAGGAATTGTATGTAACCCTGGACGGGCCGAAGGATACGATCCGGATCAATGCCGACGGGACCTTTTCGAAGGAGTTTGCGGTAACCAAGCCGGTTGACGGAACCCTTCAGGGAACACAGCTGTTTCTTTACCTGTATCTGGAGCCCGGCAAGAACCTGGAGATCAACTTCGACGGCAAGGCATTTGACACCACGGTCGGGTTTGGCGGAGAGCTGGGGCTGCCGGTTGAGTACCTGCACAGCAAGACCATGGCCAGCTCGGCCATCTATCAGAAGATGAATGAGATGTACCGGGCGCCTAATTCCCCTGCTGATTTTAAGCGGGTTCGTGATTCACTCAGTCTGGTTGAGGTTGCTTTCCTGGATAAATTCAAGGCTGATAACCCGGGGTTCCCTGGTAGTTTCTATGACCGGGAGAAGAAAGTTCTGGAATACAGCGTCTATTATGATCTGTATAATTATCCGACGATGGCCGGGTATTACGATACCACGCACCAGGAGATTCCGGCTGATTGGTACGCCTTTATGGACAAGCTGAACCTGGATGATCCCGCACTGGTGGAGATCAATGACATCAAGGCATTTATATCGGGCTATGTTCAGACGGAAGCAATGAAGCGCGCGAATATCCCGCAGCTGAAATCATGGGGTAATCCCGATCTGGAGCGGGCGATGGTGGCTTTTGTGAAGGAGAAGTTCAAGAGTCCGGAGATCTATTCCGTAATCGTGTACGACAAGCTGAAGCAGTATATCGACAGTGAGGGAACCAAGGGTGTTGAGGATCTGGTGACGGAGTATCTTGCCAGATCAACCGAGGAGAAGTACAAAACCACGATCAAGGAGCTGTCCGACAAGTGGGCGGCACTGGCTCCGGGTCAGCCCGCCCCTGCATTCACCCTCCTGGATATCAATGGGGACAGCGTATCGCTGAGCGACTTCAAGGGCAAATATGTCTTTATCGATTTCTGGGCCACCTGGTGCGGTCCGTGCCGCGCCGAGATTCCGGCCTACAAGCATCTGGTGGCCGACTATAAAGGACGGAACATCGTGTTTATCAGCATGTCGGTTGACAAGGACAAGGCAGCCTGGGAGAAGATGGTAACTGAGGACAAATTCGACTGGATCCAGCTGCATGACCCCCAGACCATCAAGGCCAATAAAAAATATCTTGTTATGTTTATCCCGACGTTTACCCTGATCGATCCGGAGGGGAAGATAGTGAACGCCAGGTGCCCGAGGCCGTCGAACCCGGAAACGAGAAAGCTTCTGGATGAACAGAAAAACTTATAATTATCCAATCATTGAACGTACCCACCCCAACCCCTCCCTCGACCAGGGAGGGGCTTTGCTCCGAAGTTTCGCCGGAGCTCATTCCCCCTCCCTGGTCGAGGGAGGGGGCCAGGGGGTGGGTACGTTAACCAGCAACCAGTAACCAGTAACAAGTAACAAATACATGAAAAAAACCCTTTTGATTCTTGCGAGCGCGGCCCTGATTGTGAGCTGCCAGCAACAGCCGGCTGATCAGATCAGGCTAACCGGAACGATTACGAATGCAGATACTCTTGTCCTGAAATTTATGGAAGGGCAAAAGACGGATACCATCGCCAAGGCGGCTGACGGTACCTTTACCTATGAGAAGGTCGCTGCCAAGCCTGTGAGCGGTTATCTGAATATCGGAAAGAAATATTTGCAGGTATACCTGATTCCGGGCAAAGACCTGTCGGTAACGGTAAACTATACCAATTGGGACAGCACCATGGTATTCGGCGGGAAGCTGAAGCCGATCGCTGACTATAACGTTGAGAAAACCAAGATCATGCGGGCCTGGAGCAAGAGTTTCATGGCCGTTGTGGTTAAGGAGCCGGCTGACTACCGGGTGAGCCGGGATTCGCTGCAGGCTGCTTATGACGCGCTGCTGCTTAAATATGAGGCTATTAAGGGCTTTGATCCTCAGTATGCCAAAGTGGAGAAACTGAACCTTCGTTTCGGCCAGATCATGGACATGAATCAGTTCTCCATGATGCACCAGTATTACGCCAAAAAGGATACCGTGATCCTTCCGGATAATTGGAAAGATCTGGAAAAGGGGATTGACCTGACGGATCCGACTCTGGCTGAAGTACCTGCCGCCATGCAGTACCTGACGAATTACATTTCCGAAGAGGCGCAGAAGGCTGCTGGCCTGACGGAAGATGTTTGGGGGAAACCTGAGTTTCTTGTAGCCAAGTTTGCCTTTATCAAGAAGACTTTTACCAATCCTGATATGGTTGAGACCTTCATGTACAATGATCTCGGCCAACAGATTGATGGAAACAGCACGAAGGGCATTGATGCCCAGCTTGCGGAATATTATGCCCTGGCAAAAAATCAGGAACAGGTAGCTGAGATCAAACAGAAGGCTGCCGACTGGGCTGCCATCATGCCCGGCATGCCGGCGCCTGAAATGAAGGTTGTGGATATGCAGGGCGTTGAGTATACCCTGTCGCAGTTCAAAGGCAAGTACATTTTCATTGATTTCTGGGCTACCTGGTGCGGACCGTGTAAGGTGGAGATTCCTTTCCTGAAGAAACTGTACGAAGATTATCAGAAGAAGAACATCGTGATCATGAGCATCTCGGTAGATCAGGACAAGAAAGCCTGGGAAAAGATGGTCACCGAAGAGGGCTTCCCCTGGATGCAGCTGCACGACGGAAACAAGGAGAACGACAAGTATGTGGTCCGGTATATTCCTTCCTTTATCCTGATCGACCGCGAAGGGAAGATCATAGACCCGAGGGCGCCGAACCCGTCAGACCCGAAGCTGCGCGAGGTTTTGAGCACCTTGGAGGGGATCTGAGAAGAATAATTGGCCTCCCTGCGGTCGGCTAATTGGCTCGGCTAACGCCTCGCTAATTGGCGCTGCGCGCTAATTGACGCCAGAACCTAATTAGTGAGCGTTAGCGAACCAATTAGCGACCGTAGGGAGCCAATTAGCAAACCGCAGGGAGGCCAATTTGCGAGGCGTAAGCCGAGTCAATTAGCGAGCGAAGCGAGTCAATTATTAATCACAATTATTGCCATGAAAAACCTACTTACCCTCCTCCTCCTCACCTGCCTCAGCGCTGGTGCCTC
>CAYQFT010000155.1:0-8648 GCA_964416825.1 uncultured Porphyromonadaceae bacterium | reverse complement strand
AATCCACATCGGAATATAAAAAAGGTAACCAAGGGAGCCTCTTTCCACGAAAAATCGGCAAAAAACAAGAAAACCAACCAGGGCGGTTCCTATCTGAGGAAAATGAAAAAGTACAAAAAGCCGCAGACCCGGGGGGACAAAATTGCCAACAGAAACCACAAAAACAGGTAAAACCCTTTGGATTTTGAACATAATAAGGTCCTCTTTGTTATGTTTTTATGAACCTATCCCCTAACCTATCAAACGGATTTCGCCGGTTGCTGATCCCGGTAATCCTGTTTCTGGCCTTGAGCCCCGCATACTCTCAAGAACCTCACTCTGTGACAAGGATCAAGGGTGAAATCACCTTCGATGGCATCCCCGACGAGGAGGCATGGAATCTTGCTGAGCCCGTGAAATTAACCATGCAGCAACCGGTTTTCGGCAACGAACCCACCGAAAAATCTCTGGTACGGATGGCTTACGACCAGCAGTATTTCTACCTCTCGGCCATATTTTATTATCAGGATATCAATGATTTGAGAGCCGTAAGCAAGAAACGGGACTTTGTTTCACTAACAACAGATTGGCTCGGTATCGTACTGGACACATATGATGACCATGAAAACGCGGTTACCTTCTGGATCAATCCCAATGGACTGAGGACCGATGGGACCGTTAAAAATGATGCCGTGTCATTCGGTGATGACATTAATTTCAGCTGGAACACCTTCTGGGATGCAAAAACAACCATCAACGAACAGGGTTGGACGGTTGAGGTCAGGATTCCATTTTCGAGTCTCAGGTTCCAGGTACGGGATGGAAAAACCCGGATGGGCATTATTCTTGAAAGGTTTAATGCCGCAACAAACGAGTTCGACACCTTTCCTCCACTTTCCCCAAATTTCAGCTTCTCCTCCTTTAAGCCATCCCTTGCCACTCCCATCCTATTCGAAGGGCTGAAACCTGAAAAGCCCCTTTATCTGACCCCCTACCTGACAGCCGGATTGAGCCAGATAAACAACCTTAACGAGGACGGAACCGCTTATGTATTGAAATCCACCCCGAAATTTGATGCCGGTCTGGATGCAAAATACAGCCTGACTAATAATCTTACGATAGACCTTACGGTTAATACTGATTTTGCCCAGGTTGAAGCTGATGATCAGAAGATTAACCTGACCCGGTATTCCCTCTTTTTCCCTGAAAAAAGGGTGTTTTTCCTTGAAAAATCTGATGTGTTTGATTTCTCTTTCCTCGACGGCAATAACCTTTTTTACAGCCGGAGAATCGGAATCTATGACGGGCGTCCCGAAAGGATTTATGGCGGGGTGAGACTTACCGGAAAAGTTGACAAATGGGATATTGGTTTTCTTGACATGCAGACGGCGCCCTTTGGAGACCATGCCGGAGAGAATTATGGGGTTTTCCGCGGCCGCCGGACAGTTTTTAACCCGAATTCGTTTGTGGGCGGCATGCTCACAACGAGGATAGGCCTCACGGGCAACTATAACATTGCGTATGGTGTTGACGGCCAGTTCAGGGTTAAGGGGGATGATTATCTGACCTTAAAAATGGCACAGACTTTCGAAAATGGTTTGAAAAACAATGCCATTGACCTGTCTCCCACGCGATTGCTTGTGCAATGGGAGCGGCGCAATCTTAAAGGGTTGAGCTATGACATGATGTACACGTATTCCGGCGACCAATTCAATCCGGGGATTGGATTCGAGTTGTTCGATAATTTCCAGGGAATCCGGGGCAAGCTGAATTATGGCTGGCTGCCGGGCGAAAAATCGGGCTTGAGATACCACCAGGTCTCCGTCACCGGTTTCAACATGTGGAGCACCCTGACCGGGTTACAGGAAACCATGAATGGCATCCTCAGATGGCAATTCGACGCGAAAAAAGGATTTTACGGCAACATCTCGGGTGTGTTTAGCCGCGAGAACCTGACCGACACCTTGTCGATAGGCAACGATCAGGCCCGGGTTATGCCCGGCAGGTATTCGTTTACGACCCTTTCAGCAGGTTACGGAACATCCGGCAGTAATGCTTTTGGCGTGGACCTGACGGCAGATGCCGGACAGTTCTACGATGGCCAGAGGGTTTCCCTCTCAGCCTCTCCGAGGTTAAACATCGGCTCAGGGTTCAACCTGAGCCTGACCTACCGTCTGGATTATGTCACGTTTCCTGGCAGGGACATGACCTTTACCAATCATATAGGTGGATTGCGCGGATTGCTGACTGTCAGCACCAAAACATCCCTTTCTGCCTATGTTCAATACAATACGGCGATCAGTAAATTTGTTACCAATATCCGGTTCAGGTGGAACCCGCGTGAAGGGAACGATTTTTACATCGTATATGATGAGGGGCTGAACTCTAATCTGGTCAGGGAAATTCCTGCCTTGCCGATTTCAGCGGGAAGAACCATTTTGTTGAAATACACCTATACTTTCAGATTATAGTCGGCACGGAAACAACATTGTATCCGGTTTGAGAAAAAAGAGGCTGCATGCTACCAGAAAAAAGCAAAAGATCCTACCTTTCCATGGAAATTCAAACACGATTCCCATGCAGAACAGACGCGATTTTCTCAGACAATCCGCCCTATTGGCCGCCGGCGTTATGGTGGCTCCCCAACTATTCTCAGAGTCAGTAACCCCGGCTGCAAAAGCGAAAAACATCGGGATCCAGCTATACTCCCTGCGCGACAAGGTGGGCAAGGACGGGATCCAGAGTGTGCTTGAAGCCGTGGCGAAAATCGGCTACAAGAATCTTGAGACGGCTGGTTATGGTGACGGTAAGATCTACGGTCTGGCGCCTGCCGATTTCAAGAAGCGGGTTTCTGATCTGGGCATGACCTTCACCAGTGCACACCTGGGCCGCTCATATTCCAAAGACAAGAGCGCCGAGATCATGGCCTGGTGGGATCAGGCGATCGAGGCTCATCATGAAGCCGGCGCCAGCTATATGGTACAAGCTTCCATGCCGGTCAGCGACAAAAGCAAACTCGAGGACCTCCAACTCTACTGTGAATACTTCAGCATGGTAGGGGAACGTGCTGCCAAAGCCGGCCTGATTTTCGGATACCATAACCACACAGTGGAATTCAAGAAAATCGGGGATCATGTGATTCTCGACTACATGCTGAACACCGTTGACCCGAAGAATGTCTGTTTTGAACTCGATGTTTACTGGTGTCAGGAGGGCGGCGCCAACCCGGTTGAATATCTGAAAAAATATCCGGATCAGTTCAAACTGACCCATATCAAGGATGACAAGGAGATCGGTGCCAGCGGCAAGATGGACTTCGAAGCCATCTTTAAGCAGATGAAGAAAAACAAGGTGAAGGACTGGTACGTCGAGATTGAGCAGTATACCAGCGGGGACGCTGTGATCAGTGCCCAGCAGAGTTACGACTTTCTGGCCAAGGCCGGATACGTGAAGTAAACCGAATCTTTGGTTTCCGGAGTTTGGTTGGGGGTCTAGTTTTTAACAACCCGAACCCAGTAACTCACACCATTCTTATCGACCAGCTTGATCACATAAACACCTGATTCATAGGTTTCCAGATTGATTACCTGTCCGGTTGAACCGGTGCGTATCTCCCCACGGCCTATTTGTTTGCCCTGGGTGGAAAGTATGGTATAGTCGTACTCCTTTCCTGCTGGCACATCCAGTCGCACCTGACCGTTGGTCGGCACCGGCCAGGCACTGATCTGGCTGGTCAATTCAGGAATATCCGATCCCGATGTATTGCCGTTACACCCGATCACGCTGAATTCAGCCGCCGATGCCCAGGTACCACCGTTAACTTCTGAAAGAGCAACGAGTTTCCAGTACTGACCCGATTTCGTTTTTGCCAGCTTCACGGTTTGCGGGCCGGCGCTGTTCTCCCATTCCCCGGTAGCCACCGGAGGACCGTAATCCTCATAATTATCCCCGATGTACAGCTCATACTTCTTGATGCGGCCGTTTTCGCCATCCTGACGCGGATAGTAGACAAACTGGTGAACGCTGTAGCGTGACCCCATATCCACCTGAATTTCATGCGGATAGGCGGAAGGGTTCGTACTCCAGCGGGTGTGCCAGATCGTACTTACATTTCCATCGAACGCCATGGTTGCCAATCCCGGATAATTCCGCTCCTCACTATCGACATACACCAACCGCCAGACATTTTTCGCGACTTCAGCAGGATTCGTGCAATCGCCAACCGAAGGGCAGGTGGTTGCATCCACCATGCCTGAAATCGTACGGGTATACGTTTCAGTCCCCTTTTTAACGGTTAGGGTTACATCATAGGAACCCGGGGCGCCCAAAACCACCCGGGGATTCCGGATGTTTGGATTGCTGATGTAAACCGGGGCAGGACTGATGCTCCAGGACCATGTAACACCCTGATGATTCAGCATGGAATGGTCATCAAAATTGAGTGTATCGAGAAAACAGTTGAAATGGGCCCTTTCCACCCACGGTGTGATGATCGGCGTGAAATCAGGCTCTTGCAAAGGTGATTCCCAGACACTTCCGTTACCGGCAACCCGCAGCTTGCTGTCGCGGTAGAATGGCAGGGCCAGGTTCACGTGCATGCTGGCGGGATAGTTGCGCCCGAAAGACGTCCAATCCTGATCTCCGTCGGCTCTGAACAGAACCCTTGCCGGCTTGCCGCTGTTCGCATTGGTGAATAGGTAAACCAGATCCTTCCCGCTTTTTGTGGGCTGAACCACCAGGGATTTTGTGTTCTCTGATACGGTGCCAGTCCAGTTGGTCCAGGTATCCCCGCCATCCTCCGACCGGTATATTCTCCCTATATCTGAAGACCAGGTACCGTTCTGCAGGCAGGCATAGATTGTATTCCCATTATACGGGGAGATTGCGAAGAACAGCTTCCCTTTCCAGTAGGTGGTTCCGTACGGACTTTTCGTAAGGGAAGTCTTTGCTGTCCAGGTAAAACCGCCATCCTCACTTTTATACAAACCCCGGTTTACCACATCCGCATAGAGAATATCCGGATGGCTGTAACTGATCTGCAGCCACAGAACTTTATCGGGAAAAGTATAGATCCGCTCGAATGCTACGCCCATGTTTTCGCTTCGCCATATGCTGTTGCCCTCGCCCAGCAGGAGTATTCCGTAATAATTGGGGTGTGCCACCAGGTTGCTTCTCCGGCCGCCGTATTCCTCCATATTCGGATACTTACCGAAAATGAATCGTCCCTCAGGTTTTCCAGTAGAGACCTTTGGCAGGATCCAGCCGCTTCCCAGGTCGTTAAAGGCGGCATGGCGGCTGCGGCCCTGAAGGATCCAGCCGGTAGGAGACTCTGCCCCGCCCATTCGCAGAGCTTTATCATTGTAGAAATCAGCCATTGCGGTATTTCCGTTGTGATAGCGGCCTCCGACAATCAGGTCCTCATTCCAGCCCTGATCGAAGCCCCACATATCAGATCCAACGATTCCGTTGATCCGGGCATAGTACCTTGCGGTTGAGGTGAAATTGTCGTCGGTCAGGGTCATCCCGCCATCGGTTGAGATCCAGGTTTTACCGCTAGGCAGCATCTTAATATCCTGTATATCCGGGTGAATGGAGAAACTTCCGGTATATCCGCCGATTGCTGTAAATCGGGCACCTCCGTTAGCGGATTTAAAGAGGGTTGTGGTACCGGCAAAAATCAGGCTTTCATCAATCGGGGAAACTGCCAGAACGAGGTCGAAATAGCCCTGCCCGTTATTCATCGGGAAGGTATCGGTCTGCCCGGTTCCCAAAAGGGTCCAGGTCCAGACTGTGTTATTGACGGTTCCTTTATACAGGTACGGTGTATTATTGGAGCTGAGCATCACCACAAAAAGCAGGCTGGGGTTGGCAGGTGTGACGGCCAACAGCCCGCCGCTCGACTCGGTAATGGTTGCGGGAAATGTTGGTTCCACGGCAAAAGTGGCACCTGCATCATTTGAAATGACCACCTCAAATTTACCGGCGGCATTTTTGGCCAGGGCATACAAAACACCTGGATCATTTGGCTTATATTCAACATCATAGGATGCCCTTGCCAATTTCTTTGTCCATGTGGCTCCCGCATCGGAACTCATATAAACCCCGGATCCCGAAGCAGCGGCAAGGTTATCGGGCTGTGTCTGGTTGATGATCAGCCGGTCGGCGGCAAAAAGATTCGGAGAGGCCAGCAGTGGGGTCCAGGTTAAGCCTCCGTCAATAGTTTTATGAATTTGGGTGCCGGCTGAAATATAGGCCAGGTCAGGATTCAGCGGATGGACAGCAACTGCCGGTACGGATCCGCCGAAGGGATACCCCTGGCCGGATAGCTGCCAGGTGAGTCCGTTATCGATTGATTTATTGACAAATCCGGTTTCGGTACCCACATAAATTATGTTGTTGTTTGAGGCAGCCACATCAAAGGAATAGACATTCACCTGCCACGGGCAGGACGATGGAGCCTGCTGTGAACCGGATTCATTGAGCCAGAAGGTTTGTTTGGGCCCGAGGAAGGTCCAGTCCGAATTGCCGGTTGACATCCCCTTATAGGAGCGCGAAGCGGCCTTCTGGCTGGCCAGCAGGTTTTTCTGATACTGCTCTATGTCGGGCATTTCAATGGATCCATCTCCCTGAACATAGGATTCAACTGCCCTGCGCCAAATTTTGTAATACCGGATGATCGGACTTTTCTCGCCGGGATGGAAAGCCATATAGGCCTGATAATCAGCATCCAGATCATTTACATTCAATTGTCCTTCATACAGCATTTTTGCCCATGCAGGAAAAGAATCACTATAGGATGGTTTGTAGCTTTTAATTACTCCGGGCAACTCATCGTAGGGGGTGAACTGGGTCTGCGCATGGGTTAAAAGGCTGAATGACGCGATACCCATGATGGTGATGAAAAAACGGGGGGCGAGGAATTTGGGCATGATGGTGAAATTCGAAATTTGATATGGAAACGGAGGGCGCCCGCCGGGCGCACTCCGGTACGTCGTCCGCTGCTGCGGGCAGCTACCTGCCGCGCACCACCAAGCGGATTCCGCGCCATGGGTTGACGGCGTAGCCCGGGATGGTCTGCGGGGTGGTGCCCACCGCCGACAGCCACATCTGGTACGCGGTGGCCGTCACCACGCCCCCGTGCCAGCGACGCCACACGATGCGCGGGTTCTGGTCCGGCGGCGGCTGGGAGATCGTGTCTGTGGTCTCCACCACGTTGCCACCCTGGTCCAGCGTGCCCCACGGCGAGCGCGTGAGCGCCTGGCCCACCGAGCTCACGTTGCCCACGTAGATCTTGGCCACCGCGCCGAACGGCGTGATGGCGCACTGTGCTGCCGTGAACTGCGACGGGCACCAGTTGGGGGCCACGCCGGGCAGCGCCTCGAACGAGGCCAGGGGCTGCGTGCCCGCGTTGGTCACGTCGCCGTTGGCGTCGAGCTGCGTTGCGGAGGGCTGCTGGCCCTGCGCACAGCCCGAGGTGTCCACCGGGCAGTTCACGTACAGGCCCGGGTTGGTCGGGTAGTCCCAGTACGAGAACTTGCCCCCGCCGTTCGGGTCGAAGTACGCGGCCTTGATCCACTCATCCTGGCTCGACACCGAGAAGCCCGAGGTCAGGTTTCGCGTGGCCTTGCGGTTCTTCATGGTGTACATGCCGGTCTCGGTGGTGGTGGAGAGCCGCACGGTGTACGTGGTGCGCGTGAGGCGCGCGCCGGTCGAGGTGGTGATCACCCGGCTGCGCGTGGACAGCAACTTGCCGTTCTGCAGCGAGTTGGCCAGGCGCGCGCCGCGTGCGAAGTCGCCCTGGTTGTAGGGCTTGTTGGCCCACACGGGCGACGACACGTAGTAACGCTGGCCGCGGGGTGCGCGCATGTTCTTGTTGATCGACCCGTACTTGGGCCACACGCGCGAGCTCTGGGCGATGTCCCACAGGTGATGCGGGTTGCGGCCCAGCGGGTCGGCGGTGTTGAGGAACGTCACATACTGCGCGGTGGTCAGCTCCATCTCGCCGATGCGGTACGGATACGACACGCCGCCCACCTGCATGCACGAGGTGGCCGACACCGTCTGCACCGCGGGGTCGGGGTTGGCCGCCACCGTCGCGCGCACGCCGGGGAACGCCGCCACGCACGACGCACGGCTCTGGTAGACGTCGTTGTAGAAGGGGATGATCCACGCCGGCTTGTTGCCCGGCGACGCCACCGTGACCGTGCTCAGCGAGATGACGCCCAGGTTGCGGGGCGGGGGCGGCGGGATCTCGCTGACGGTGCCCGGCAGGAAGTTGGCCGTGTAGAGGAAGCCCGCGGCATCGGAGGTGATGCCGATGGGCCGCTTGCCGGTCTGGGCGATCACCTGCGACTGCCCGCCCGGCGTGATGCGCGACACGCTGCTCGAGCCGTCGTTCGTGGTGTACACGTTGCCGTACGGGTCGATCGTGATGCCGATGGGGCGCCTGCTGGTGCGGCCGTAGATCGACGACTGCCCGGCAGGCGTTATCTTCGACACGTTCCGCGAATTCCAGTTGGCCGTGTAGAGGTTGCCCTCACCGTCGATGGCGATGGCCTGGGGCCACGCGCCCGTGGTTCCGAAGACCGTGGAGACACCATCCGGCGTGATCTTCGTGACGTTGTTCGCGCCCTCGTTGGCCGTGTACACGTTGCCGGCCTTGTCGAGCA
>CAYQFT010000154.1:7082-8707 GCA_964416825.1 uncultured Porphyromonadaceae bacterium | reverse complement strand
TCAAATTCACCAGTTTTATCAGACAGATATGCAATCCTTGTTCCATCCGGAGACCATGCTCCATTCCGTTCATGGATGACGGAAGAAGATGTAAGGTTTCTGGTGATGTCTTGTTTTGCCGGGGTGTTGAACAAATCTCCTCGGGCTGAAAATAAAATCCTCTCACCATTTGGCGATAGTGAGCCGGAACGGATCTGGCCTGAAACATCTTTCCATTCAGTTCGGTCGTACAAATGGTCATTTGCAATTGATACCGGAATTCTTGTGACTTTCCCGGTTCCTGGTGTAAAACAGAAGATGTATCCACCTTTTTCAAACACAATTGCATCTTTGGAACCGGATGGAAATTTAATGTCATAATCCTTAAAATCAGTAACTTTTTCAGTTTTACCATTCTCGGCAGAATAGCTATAGAGGTTCATAATTCTTTCGCGGTCGGAGAGGAAATAAACTTTGGAACCTAACCACATCGGGATAATATCCTGAGCTTTATTATTACTGATGTTTTCTGTCTTTCCTGTTGCTGTATCAAAGATCCAGATATCATCCGCCATGCCACCCTGATAATATTTCCAGGTCCGGAATTCCCTGAATACCCTGTTATAGGCTAGTTTCTTGCCATCGGGCGAATAGGAGTTGAACCCACCGACCGAAAGCGGCAGCTCCTCTGAAGGTCCCCCATTGACGGACACTTTAAAAAGCTGACCTTTAAAATCATTGAAGGATTGTTTTCTTGAACGATAAATGATGTATTTGCCATCAGGAGTCCAGCCCATAACAATATTGTTGGGCCCCATCCTGTCACCCACATCATCTCTGGAGAGAGTAGCGGTAAAGGTTATTCTGACAGGTTCACCGCCCGATGCGGGAATGGTGAAAACCTCTGTATTGCCGTCGTACTGTCCCGTAAAGGCAATTGTCTTTCCGTCAGGCGAGTATCGGGCAAACATTTCATAACCAGGATGCGAGGTCAGTTTTCTGGCCTGTCCCCCCAGAATGGCTGTAGTGTACAGGTCACCTGCATAGGTAAAAACAACCTGGTCTCCGTTAGTGGACGGAAACCTTAACAACCTTGCATCTTCCTGGCCGAAGCCTGCCAGCGAAAGAAATGCCAAACTGATAATTGATAAAATATTCTTAATCATATTGTAAAATTTAGGATATCAATAATTTATAATTTGATTACAAGGGCTGAACCTGATTGAATACCAAAATTTAAATGTAGACAAACTCGTGATTGCTGAGAAATGTCATGTTAATTCTTATTTTTTTTTGCCCAACCTGTTGTCTTGCAGTTAAATAATAAGGCTCAATCCTGATATAAATCATATCAAAATTTCATTTTGTTTGAATTCGGGTAGCTAATTTTGCAAGGGTTTTACAAATAGCACAAGAGAATGAAAATAAACCGAATCGAACACATTGGGATTGCAGTCGCAAATCTTGAAAAGGCCATTCGCTATTATGAGGACGTATTAGGCCTATCCTGCTATGCGATTGAAGATGTCCCCGAGCAGAAAGTCAGAACCGCTTTTTTTATGGTTGGTGAAACTAAAATAGAACTTTTGGAATCCACGGATCCGGAAGGGCCCATAGGTAAGTTTTTGGAAAACAAAGGCGAAGGT
>CAYQFT010000154.1:0-7072 GCA_964416825.1 uncultured Porphyromonadaceae bacterium | reverse complement strand
GCTTTTGCAGTGGATAATGTGGATGGTGCACTTGCGGATGCTGAATCAAAAGGGGTGCGGTTGATTGACCAGACGCCGCGAAATGGGGCTGAAGGCCTGAGGATCGGATTTATGCACCCGAAAAGCACCGGAGGTGTTCTGACTGAGTTTTGCTCCAAATAGAATAATACCATAAACTATGTCAAGTCAGGATAGAATCAAGGAATTAATTGACAAACGCGAAGAAGCCAAGCTCGGTGGGGGCGTTAAAAGAATTGAAGCCCAACATGCAAAAGGCAAAATGACAGCACGGGAGCGTATCGACATGCTGTTGGATGAAGGTAGTTTTGAGGAGTTCGATATGTTTGTGACCCATCGTTGCACGCATTTCGGGATGGATGAACAACTGATTCTTTCAGATGGGGTTGTTACCGGGCATGGAACTATCGACGGTCGAGTGGTTTATGTTTTTGCGCAGGATTTTACGGTTTTTGGCGGAGCCCTGTCTGAGACTTTTTCCCAAAAAATCTGCAAAGTAATGGACCAGGCCATGAAGGTTGGGGCCCCGGTTATCGGGATTAACGACAGTGGTGGTGCCCGGATTCAGGAAGGGGTTAACTCACTCGCAGGTTATGCAGAAATATTTGAAAGGAATATACTGGCGTCCGGAGTGATCCCACAGATCAGCGCTATTTTCGGTCCTTGTGCGGGCGGTGCGGTTTATTCACCCGCTCTGACCGATGCCATTATCATGAGTGAGGAAAACTCATACATGTTTGTTACTGGTCCAAAAGTAGCCAAAACCGTTACTGGCGAGGACATTACGGTTGAAAACCTGGGCGGCCCGCTAGTTCATGGCCGTAAATCAGGCGTAGCTCACTTTATTGCGCGTGATGAGGAGGAGGGCCTTCTTCTGATAAGGAAGCTCTTGAGCTATCTGCCAAGCAATAACCTGGAAGAGGCTCCCATGATCGAAAGTGGAGATCCGGCTGACCGGACCTCCGATTTCCTGAATGATGTCTTACCGGATAACGCGAATCAGCCGTATGATATTAAAGATGTGATTCATGATATCGTCGACGGTCATGAGTTTTTTGAAATGCACCGAAATTATGCGCAGAATATCGTAGTAGGCTTTGCGAGGCTTGGAGGCATCTCAGTAGGTGTTGTGGCCAATCAGCCCAGCCATATGGCAGGAGTTCTTGACATTGATGCATCTAAAAAAGCTGCTCGTTTTGTAAGGCTGTGTGACTGTTTTAATGTTCCGGTCCTTACCCTTGTCGATGTACCCGGCTTTTTGCCAGGCAGCGCTCAGGAGTTCGGCGGGATTATTACGAATGGAGCCAAATTATTATATGCATATGGTGAGGCAACGGTGCCAAAAGTAACAGTGACTCTCAGAAAATCATATGGCGGTGCCCATGATGTAATGAGTTGTAAACAATTGCGGGGTGACATTAATTATGCCTGGCCTACTGCTGAGATTGCCGTTATGGGTGCTGCAGGAGCCATTGAGATTCTTGAAGGGAAAGCAATGCAGGAGATCAAAGACCTTGATCAACGTAAAGCTTTTTTCATGGAAAAAGAGAAAGAATATCGGGAGAAATTTGCAAATCCCTATGAAGCAGCACGTTTTGGATATATAGATGACGTGATTGAGCCAAGAAATACACGATTCCGGGTTATCAGGGCTTTCCAAACCCTCTCGACGAAGAAGGATACCAACCCACCCAAAAAGCATGGTAATATTCCACTATAATCTTCGATCATTATGGAAATGGCTTTAATTGTTTCACCGGCCGATATCAAACTCGGTTTAATCATTACCATCGTCGGGATGGGGGTGGTTTTTTCGGCCCTGTTTCTTCTGACCGTGATCTTTAACCAGATTCCCAGGATACTTAAAATTCAGTTGAAAAGGAAGGTTAGAAAGGCCGGAAAACCAGTTTCAGAGGAGGATTGCTGCCCGGATATAAGCGGTGATACCAATGCTGCAATAGCGACGGCTATTTATTTGTATTTCAGTGAACTACATGACAATGAGTCGAACATAATGACCATTGAAAAGGTGTCAAAGCGATATTCGCCCTGGAGCTCAAAAATATACGGACTCAGAAACTTTCACATTAGGTAATTGAACAATCCTATCATCCGATGAAAAAATATAACTTTACTATACAAGGGTCAAATTACGAGGTTGAAATCAAGTCGGTTGACGACAATCTGGCTACCATTGAAGTGAATGGAACCAGGTATGATGTGGAGATTCAACGTCCTGTATCAGTTTCAAAAACACCTATCCTTGTAAGAAATCCTGTCAAGACGCCAGAATTTCCCAAACAATCATCATCAGGCAATTTCCTGCAGGTGCGTACACCACTGCCCGGCAACATACTAAGCATCAGCAAAGGCAATGGCGACTCTGTGAAAAAGGGAGATGCCGTGCTGATTTATGAAGCCATGAAAATGGAGAATAAAATCCTTGCCGAAAGGGACGGGGTGATTCGCAACATGAAGGTCACGGCAGGTGATATTATTTTACAGGATCAGGTACTTTTTGAAATTGAATAGAGTCGCATGAAGAAAGCAATCACAATTTTAGGGGCGATCCTGATACTGGCTTCGGTTTCCTGGATCTTTCCCGGTCGTTCGGCACAATCGGTGAGTGCCGGACCAGTGACTAGTAGTAGTGTCCAGACTGTTGATGGTCAAAATCAAGGTTCTCTGGATCAGACCGTTGAGTTTAAACAAGCTGCCAAGAACGGAATAAAGCGGTTTTGGCAGTATAGCGGATTTGATAATGCCAGCATTAAGCATCTGGTAATGATTTTGATAGGGCTCATTTTTTTATTCCTTGCAATCCGGTTTGAGTACGAACCCCTATTGCTGGTTCCCATTGGCATGGGTATCCTGATAGGCAACATCCCCTTTATGCTGAACGCGGGCATGGGGATTGGAATTTATGAGAAATGAAGCGTATTAAATTATCTCTATTACGGAGTTACCGCAGGAATTTATCCACCACTTATTTTCCTTGGACTAGGAGCAATGACAGATTTCTCCTACCTGATTTCGAATCCGAAAACTTTGCTCTTAGGTGCTGCTGCTCAGGTTGGGATTTTCGCGACTTTAACCGGGGCCCTTTACCTTGGATTCACTCCCCCGGAGGCTGCGGCCATTGGAATCATCGGGGGAGCAGATGGGCCAACAGCAATATTTACAGCGTCAAAGTTGGCTGACGGTATTAAGATGTGGCATGGCATTACCAGTGCTAACCTAATTGGTCCTATTGCAATAGCGGCCTATTCCTACATGGCTCTGGTCCCCATAATACAGCCCCCGATCATGCGTTTACTGACTACTAAAAAGGAGAGGGTGATCAGAATGAAGGCACCCCGTCAGGTTTCGCGACTTGAGAAGATACTCTTCCCAATAATTGGATTATTGCTTACCTGTTTTATCTCTCCGAGTGCCCTTCCCTTGTTGGGAATGCTCTTTTTTGGCAACCTCTTGCGAGAGAGTGGAGTCACAAGACGACTAGCTGAAACAGCCAGAAATTCTTTAATCGATATTACCACCATTCTGATCGGATTGACAGTAGGTGCTTCAACACAGGCGGATGTGTTTCTTACCCCAAAGTCGCTGCTTATTTTTGGTTTAGGTGCCTTCTCATTCATGATTGCAACCGCCGGCGGAGTTCTATTTGCCAAGCTGATGAACCTTTTCCTGAAACCTGAAAATCGCGTTAATCCTTTGATAGGTTCTGCCGGGGTTTCGGCAGTACCCGATTCGGCCCGCGTTTCCCAGATGGAAGGCTTGCGTGCCGATCCAACGAACCACCTGCTCATGCATGCAATGGGTCCCAACGTGGCTGGTGTAATTGGCAGCGCTGTTGCGGCAGGAATTATGTTGAGTTTCTTGATGTAAGCTCGTCCCTCTCTGACATGACGAGATCTCTGCTTCAGCGGGGATTTCTGTTTCAAATCTTTATCTTTGTATCAGAACAGCCGGTACATAGATTATGATAAAACAGTTTGTATTACTAATTGCCCTGATCCCAGGCAGTGCACTGCTGTCTCAAAATATTGTGATCAATGAGATTGCCGCCTCCGTGGTGAACTCAAATGTTGATGACTATGGTGAGTATGAAGATTGGATCGAATTATACAATCCATCAGCCAGGGATGTCGATCTGGCTGGCTGGTTCCTTACAGACAATCATAAAAAACCCAGGAAATATCGAATCCCTTCTGATAACCCAAGGCTGACAACTATATTGGCTGGTTCGTACCTTCTTCTCTGGCCTGACAAGGATACACTGCAAGGACCTAACCACCTTAATTTTGCATTAAACCGGGGAGGGGAGGAACTTGCCCTTTACAAGCCAACTCCAACCGGCCTTGCACTCGTTGATTCTGTTCGTTATGACAGTCTACCCAGTGACAGGTCCTTTGGAAGGTGCCCAGAGCGCGGAAATGCCTGGATCATCCTCAAGCGGCCCACTCCCGGTAAAGCGAATATCTGCTCTGCGGTTCAGAACTCCCGAAAGTTAAAGTTGCCGGCCCCGGAACCTCCGGGCTACAGTAATGATGTTCCCTGGGCATGGGATTTGCCGGCGACCACCAGTATTGTGATCAATATTAATGAAGTGATTTGCAACAATGCAACAAGCCACGCTGATGAGTTTGGCGAGTATGACGACTGGGTTGAGATATATAATCCAGGTGCTTCCCCGGTCAATCTTGCCGGGTGGTATGTGTCTGACACGACCGTTTTGTCAACTTTCCACCGGATACCCACCTATGACCCAAACAAAACAATTGTGCCGGCCGGAGGCTTTCTGGTTTTATGGGCTGACGGACAGCCGATTCAAGGCCCTGCACACTTACCCTTTAAATTTGACAAGGACGGCGAGGAATTTTACCTGGCCAGGATGGTGAACGGGCAACTTCAGATCATGGACCAGGTTGTTTTCCCAAAAGTAAAAAACGATGTTCCCTATGGAAGGATTCCAGATGGTACAGGGGCCTGGAAAAGGCTTTCGGATCCCACTCCCGGAGCCTCAAACCTGGCGCCCCGTGTTTTATCGGGATGGGTATTAAACGAAATTATGGCCGTTGCCGGCCCAGGTGTATTGGACGAAAAGGGTGAGGAGTCCGATTGGATTGAATTTCACAACCCCACAAGTTCCCCGGTTAATATCGGAGGCCTTTACCTTACGGACAGCACCGACAATCTGTTAAAATCAAGGATACCGACGAATGTCCCTGATTCAACCACGATACCGGCGGGTGGCTACCTGCTGTTGTTTGCAGACAATGATGTATGGCAGGGCTGCCGGCACCTGAATTTCAAATTGCCGGCCGGTGGTGAAAAGATCATCCTGACCCAGCCAGATGGTATTACCAGGATAACGGAAGTCGTCTATTCATATCAGGCGGGAGATGCTTCCTATGCACGAATTCCGGATGGCAATGGAAGCTGGGTTTTTACCACCCCGAGCCCGGGCCGGATAAATACCTATTCCTATAGCCAGGTCACGGGCGTCTTTATCAATGAAATTTTAGCCGATAATCTAATAACCTATCCAGATAACCTCGGAGAGGTCGAGGACTGGATCGAATTATACAACAGCAACGATTATGAGGTTAATGTTGGCGGACTCTATTTTTCCGATTCAGTTGGTCATCCGCTTCAGTTCAGGATACCCAATACTTTTCCTGATTCAACTACGATCCCACCCAAGTCCTTCATGGTCTTTTGGGCCGATAACGACCCACAGCAGGGAGTGCGTCACCTGGATATAAAGCTTTCAGGTTCTGGTGAGTTTGTTTCACTTACTCAGTACAGAAACGAAGTCACAATCCTTGATAGCCATACCTTCGGACTACAGGTTGAGAACATTGCAATCGGAAGGTTTCCCGATGGGCAACCTGCCTGGAGTGTTATGTCTGTGCCAACGCCTGCTTCGCCAAATCAAAAACTAAACGTTACCCGAACTACAGGCGTTTATATCAATGAAATACTGGCTCGCAGTACGAAGACTTACCCGGACGAGACCGGCGCTTATTCTGACTGGATTGAGATTTATAACTCCAATGATTACGCAGTCAATCTTGCCGGGAAGTATTTTACCAATATCCTGAATCAGCCTTATCTGAGTCAGGTGCCTTCCAGTTCTGCTGCCATGACTACCATTCCTGCCAAAGGCTATATGGTTTTCAGAGCGGATGAGTTGCCTGCTGCAGGCATCCTTCACCTAAAATTCAGCTTGAAAGGTTCTGGGGATCAGGTAGGCCTGTATGAAAATATCGGAGGGTTTTACTATGTTATCGATAGTGTCACCTATGGTGCACAGAATAACGATATCAGCTATGGGCGTTCCACAGATGGAGCTGCAACCTGGTCCCTTTTTACCTTGCCAACACCGAATTCTGCCAACGGCGCAGAACCAACCCCAATAAAGGGGTTATACATTAATGAGATCATGGCCCGAAATACTAAAACTATTCAGGATGATGGGGGCCGTTATGAGGACTGGATTGAAATTTACAACTCCACCAATCAGATGATCGATATTGGAGGGCTCTATTTAAGTGATACAAAGGGAGAGCCCCTTAAAAGCATGATTCCCACGAATAATCCTGCTAAAACGAGGATACTGGCTAAAAGCTACCTTTTAGTCTGGCCGGATTTGCAAAGGACGCCGGGTCCACTGCATTTGAATTTTGAACTTGCAGGGGCTGGTGAGCCAATCTCACTTGTTCAGGTGTTAAATGGCAAAAACTATACCCTTGATTCAATCAGCTATCCCACACAAACTGCAGATGTTTCCTACGGTAGGCTTGGAGATGGGGCACCCTGGTGGGTATGGTTCAGAACCTCAACTCCAGCTGCTGCAAACAGTACTCAATCAGCAGAAATCGAATCATTGTCAGAAACTGATCTCCGGGTTTATCCCAACCCGTTTTCTGATGAATTATGGGTCGATTTTACCAATGAAATGCCCGGCTCTATACGTATTTCGATTATATCACTTAGCGGCGTTCTGATGGCGGAGATTGACGAGCCATTCAGTAATTCAGGAAGAAGA
>CAYQFT010000153.1:0-8730 GCA_964416825.1 uncultured Porphyromonadaceae bacterium | reverse complement strand
TACTAGTCCCTGAAACTAGCGCGTCTACCAATTTCGCCATCTGGGCGAGGTGGGTGTGTGTGTGGGTGTGAGTGTGAGTGTGGGTGGGTAAGTGTGCGAGTGTGTGTGAGTGCCCAGGACAAGAATCGAACTTGCACAACCTACCGGTTACATGGCCCTCAACCATGCGCGTCTACCATTTCCGCCACCTGGGCTAAGGGTCTGCAAATGTAAAACATTATTTTTTATTTCCAAATCCTGAGCAGTACCTGTATCTCATCAAACCTTTTTGAGCTCCCTGCCAGTTCGTAATCCACTGCCAGCCGCTCCAGACAGATGCGTATAAAAGTTGAGTTTCTCGCAGGCATATAGAAAACCGCTTCAATTGGAATGGATTTCCTCATGAGGTAATCCGTAATGTCTTTCTGCGAATGCACGGTCCCTGAGTTTGAAGGATTGATATAAAAAAGGGTATCGTATAGAGAAGGATTAAGTCCGGCTACAGGCTGGTCATGAACACCCATGTATGCCAGAATTGGATAATCCGGCATTTGAGTCACAAAGACCGGAAGGTTCAATTCCTGGCAAAGCAATCCGTAAAGAAGGGTCATTGAGATCTCGTTACCCTTACCCGTATCAAGAACCCTTCTGATGAAATTATTGCCGGGTGACTCCGGGTGCTCTTCATTAAGTCTTATCCCATACTTCTCAAAGAAGATCGTGTTTATGATCCTAACCTTTTCAAGAGCAGTAAGCTTTTCATTGATCTCAAGCCAGATCTCATCCCGGATGGGCTTTAACCAGGTCATCAGATCATCCATCCTGAGGTCAGGAAACTGATACCGGTTAAGCAGCCATGTGCCGGTTCGAAGATCCTGAACGGGATCAGTAATCCACTTCCCTAACTCCTGTTTCAGTACATTAAAATGTATCGAACGAACCAGTTCCTCGATTCTCTCATGTGAAATTCGATTCCCGGCATGCTTGAGCAGAGCTTCAAGGTAAGGGAGCATCGATGGACCTATTTCACGAATTCTTTTGCTAACTGATTGGTAAACAAGCTCGTCAGGATCGTCAAGCAGTCGAATCAGCGAATCATGAGGGCCTCTCTCCATGTTAACCGGAATAAGTTAGTGTATCTAAAACATAGCTGATCAATTCTTTCATCTCTCCGCTGTAATCGCCAAGATATTCCTGCCTTGCGCGGTTTGCGATGATCAGGCAGATTGTAAGTGCCTCGTGACCAAGGATTTCGGACAGCCCATATAAAGCGGATGATTCCATTTCGAAATTGGTGATCCTGTAATTTCCATTACTATACCGGGTCAACCGGTCATTTAGTTCCGGGAACGCAAGGTCTGAACGGAGATTCCTGCCTTGGGGACCATAGAAGCCATGAGCAGCCACCGTAATCCCCCAATGACATCCAGATATGAAAAGTTGATGAAACATCTCAGCGGCAGAGGCTGCATATACCGATGGGAATCCTTGTATATTAGACAGGTAAGTATTAATTTCTGATTCAAATTCTTCCCTGGGGTTGTTGGGTGGCCTTTTGTAAAACTTCAAAAGACCGTCCAAACCCACGGACCAGGCCGACGCAACCCTGGAGCCGACCGGAATATCGGGTTGAAGAGACCCGGAGGTCCCTATTCTGATGAGCTTGAGACGGCGCTTTTCCGCCTTGTCCTCCCGGGTTTGAAAATCAATGTTAACCAGTGCATCCAGCTCATTAACCACAATGTCCATATTGTCGGTTCCGATGCCGGTACTTAGAACCAGTATCTCCTTTTCCCGATAGAACCCCGTGACAGAGCTAAACTCTCGGTTGGAGGCCAGGGGCCGGCATTTTGAAAGCATCGATCCGGCCAGTGCAACCCTGCCGGGATCCCCAACCAGAAGAATGGTTTCAGGAACCTGTTCCGGATGCAGGTGTAAATGAAAGATCGAACCGTCAGGATTGATGATTAACTCCGAAGCGCCGTAAGTACTCATGCTCTTAAAAATATGATTAAAAGTAGCTATTGAAAACCAACTGGTAGTAACAGCCAGCGGTTTTTTCTACTTTTGCGGGGCAAAATACAATTATCCTATGATTCAAAGAATTCAAACCATATGGCTGCTCCTGTGCCTGGCTTCCTGGGTTTTACTGTTTTTCAGCCCGATTATAGGGTTTACTAATCAGGAGGGCGGCGCATGGATGCTTTATGCTGATTCCATTAAAAGTGCGGTCGGGGATAGTCAGGTGATGCAAACCATACCGCTGGCAATTCTTTTCATAATCGTTGAATTGCTTATCCTGGCTTCTGTTTTTCTTTTTAAAAGGAGAGTCTTGCAGCTAAGAGCAACGATTCTGGCCATGATCCTCCAGCTTCTTTCCTATGGTCTCATCGGATTCTATGTCTTTCAGGGAGCGAAGCTACTCGATGCCAGGCCCGGACTTCTTTTCATGTCTATCATACCGGTAGTTTCATTCATATTCAGTTTCCTGGCATTCAGAGCCATCAGGAGAGATATATTACTTCTGAGAATGGTTGACCGGCTGCGGTAGTCAATAACGTTCGTTAAATCTTGGATTTACTACATTATTATAGATCGAGCCAAACGTATAGGAAAATCCTACTTTCAACGAATAGTCGTAGTTAGTGGCCATTTGTTTCTGACGCAGCAGTATCTCTTCCGGTGTTGCACCCTCCTTTTGTAGCGAAAGTTGATCATGGATAAAAGCAGCATCACCTGAAATGTTTAGCGACAAACCTTTAAATATCCTGAAATAAAATCCTGCCCATAAACGAATGCTGTTTTTCGACCAGTCGTGCAAATAGTTTGAGGCTTGCGCACTGATGTTAATATTTCCCCAGGGCTGACGGAAATCAGCTGCAACCGACAGTTGGTGACTAAACAAACCTTCTTCCAGTTTATTGTATATGGTTGTATCCTGATAGAACACATACCCGTAGCCGATCCGGTATTGAAATCGTAACTGCTTCCGGTTCGATAACTGGTAAGGGAAGTAGTTGTACTCAATTGCGGGAGCCAACGATGTGCTCAATAATACATTGCCATAGGAGCTGGAGTAAATTCCGGCCCTACCCCCGAGCGACCAATGGTCATTGAGGCTTTTAACAAGGAGATGCCTGACGGAATAACTGGTTTTTGTGGAAATGTACTCCCCGTCGTCATACCTGTATTTCCTTCGGCTTCCGTCATAACTTCCACCAAAATTGACTTTCCACTCCGGAGTTACTTTTTCCGCTTCTAAATCATTTTCCATCGACAGACCGGAATAAGACTCCTGTTCTTCCAACTCACCTGAACTTCGAATGTCAAATACCCAATTGTCCCAGCTGTCAGTAACCATTTTATTCTCCACAATTCCAGCAGCTTCTCCGTCGAATTTAAAATTCATAAAACTGGCCAGTGGCGTTTTTGCCACATATTTCATTAAGCCGAGCGCCATCATACGGGTGTATCCTATACGAACCATGTCGGAGGTGGCATCCGGTGTGGACACATAGATCACTTCCTCATCCATGCCTAAAAACTCTTCCTGCCCGATCAGGTTGATTTTGTACTCAATCCCCCCGGATCCTGTAGACTGTCGGGTTACCAGAATATGCACCTGCGCTTCCTTCCAGTCTCTGACATAATTAACAAACGGCATTTCCCGGCGGATATAATCCACATCACATCTTGAACAATCCAGAAACACACGAATTGCTTTATCACGCAGATTCGGGGCCTCCGATTGTGCAATCAGGGGAGTTGAACAAAGAAAAACAATCAGGATAACTACTAAGCGGGAGAGGTTTGAAGGTCTCATTTCAGGCATTTGCCCACGAAAATACTCGAATCGTTTTCTCCCGAACAGAGGCAGTTAGTTAAAAAAAGTTAATCAGATGATTTCCAGATGGTCCTGGTCGGTAATTTTCTCACAATACCTGCATTTCAAAGCCACCGGGGCCTTTCTGACAACCTCAAAGGAAGTGACCATTTGCTCATGGTTAGTAATGCATTTCGGATTCATGCACTTAACAATGGCAGTCACTTCATCCGGAATCGAAACGACCTTTTTCTCCACAACAGTATAGTCGCGGATGATATTTAATTTGGCATCAGGAGCTACTAGGGAAATTTTATTGAGGTCTGAATCCTTGAAATAGATATCAGCTACCTTAATGATAGCCTTTTTACCTAATTTCTTTGATTCCAGGTTAAACCCAAAGGTGACCTGCTGTTGAATATGGTTCAGTCCCAGGATGTTAATAACGCTGAACAAAGCCTCAGACGGGATGTGGTCAATGACCGTTCCATTCTTAATTGCATTGACTTTTAATTCTTTCTTTGCTTCCATGGTCGTTGACTTTTTACTTTACTCCCAATATTTTAGAAATTATGGCCATCCGTGTAAAAACGCCGTTAAGGGCTTGCTCAAAGTAGTACGCTTTCGGATTGGAATCGACATCGTAATTGATCTCATTTACCCTTGGCAGCGGGTGTAACACTTTTACGTTGGATTTAGTATTTCCTAACATTGCATTCCGGAGAATGTACACGTTTTTAACTTTCTCATATTCAAGTGGATCAGAAAATCTCTCCCGCTGAACACGAGTCATGTAAATGATATCAGCATCATCCATGTTGTCTGCGATATCCTTAAATTCATGATATTCAATTCCGTTCTTATCAAGGAGGAGTTTGTATTCGTCGGGCATCTTAAGTTCTTCCGGTGCGATAAACACAAAAACCGGATTAAAATGAATCATGGCTATAAGCAGCGAATGCACTGTCCGTCCGTATTTCAGGTCTCCAACCATGCAGATTTTCAGGTTTTCAAGGCGCCCCTGTGTTTTCCGAATGGAGTACATATCGAGAAGTGTCTGTGTGGGATGCTGATGGGCCCCGTCCCCTGCATTGATTACCGGAACCGGCGAGACCTCACTGGCATACTTGGCGCTACCTTCCAGCGGATGACGCATAACAATCAGGTCGCTGTAATTGGAGACGGTAAGGATAGTGTCTTTTAATGTTTCGCCTTTTGAAACACTGGATGAGGAAGAATCGGAAAAACCGATAACACTTCCACCCAAGCGGTTAACTGCTGATTCAAAACTCAGACGTGTCCGTGTGGAAGGTTCAAAAAACAAGGTTGCTACCACACTGCCATGAAGAAGGTCCTGTCTGGGATTTTTTTCGAACTCCCCGGCAAGATCGAGGATCTTAAGCATTTCATCCTTGTTGTAATCCGTGATCGATACTAAACTTCTGTTTTTCATAGGTTCCGGTTTTACGCGATCTTAATTTCTAAAAATAGAACAAGGGAAGCGACCCGCCTCGATTTCTGTACAATAATTATTTACCAGTTATTCACAACTCAACAGGCTTAGTATCAACAGATTCAATTCGGCCAAGAAGAGTGGTGACTTTCTCTGCGAGTCCAGACCTGATCCGGATGAGGATCGAACAGGTCTCAGCAAAGTCCTGACGGACGATTTCTGATTTAAGGTCTCTGGTAATTTTAAGGACCTCGTTCAGCAGCGGGTAGGGAAAGGTAACCTCGATGGCTGAATAATAAAACTTTTCGATAACAGTACCTGATTCAATCGCTTCGCGGGCAGCTGTCCGATAAGCCTGTATCAGCCCGCCCACCCCCAGCAGTGTGCCCCCGAAATATCGGATTACAACAATAAGGATATTGTTTAGCTGCAATGATTGTATCTGCCCGAGGATAGGTTTGCCCGCAGAATTGTTGGGTTCGCCGTCATCATTTACCCGGTAGTTCTGTTCACCCGGACCAATTCTCCATGCATAGCAATGATGCCTTGCATCGTGGTATTCTTTTCGCAAAGAGGCCAGTATTTCTTTAATCTGATCTGCAGAATCAGCTGGGAAGGCAAGCGCAATGAACTTACTGCCACGGTCTTTATAGAGGCCTTTTGAAGGTTCCTTCAGTGTCCGGTAAATATCATCCATAGACATGACCAAAAGTATTCAGAAAATGCTAATTTCCGCCATAATCCAAGAAATGCCAAAATGAAACGACTCCTGTTTTTCGTCCTGCTTGTACCGTGTGCATGGGCTTTCGCTCAGGATATTCCTTTTACCGGAACCTGGGAACTCGTGAAAAGCAAAAGCACTACCATTGACTTGTTTGCCACTCTTGAAATCGAATTTCATCAGAATGGGAAAGAAATCTGTCTTACACGCAGATGGGGCAGGGGAGCTCAGTCGTTTACCGACAGCTTGCCGGTCAGAGTCAATGGATCTGGTGAGTCGACAATTATTGATAACCGGCTTTTCCCGACCAACGTATTCATGGGAATTTCAGCCCAGACCGGCGGGCGCAAAAAGCTCAGCTCCAGCTATAACAAATCGGAGTATATCCTGACCCTGAACGAGAAAATTCCGGTCCTTGTTTCCCAGGGAAAATCGGAAATGGAAAATATTCATAAGCTTGATTATGATCCTGCCTGGGATATCCTCGAATATGAGATCAGCAGGCCGAGCCGAACTGCCAGTGACCCGATCCGTTTTGTCTTTAAGCGCAAGGGAACGCGGCAGGCCTGGTTCATGAATCTTGGCAACAATTGGGAAATTGGAGGCGCTTTGAACTGGCAGGCAGCAATGATCAGTCTGCAGGGCCTGGTAAATAAGCAATCTCCGGTACTTTATTTTAATTATCCCGAGGGATGGGATTATCGCTTTACCCCCGATATAAAGAACTACCTGGCCCAGTCGCATTACTACACTTTCACAGAAATCATCAAGCCGGAAGATGCTTTAAAAATCTTTAAGGAGAAAGTCGCGGGGTATGTTATTTGGGATAACCGGGTAAGGACCTCGCTGATTGTTGCCTTTACCATTGCCGGCATAGAAAAGTCCATTGTTGTGGACGAAAGCATGATTCCATACATGGAAACATTGGGACTGAAAAAGCGATATGACCTCAGGAATAAATTTATCGGGATGACGGATGCTGCGATTTACCAATGGGCCTATGATAATTTCTGGCAGGCCTGTTCCAAGGATAAGATTGTCTGGATGGGCGGTGAGGCCGGAAAAATCATGAAGCCTGGCGTTGCCGACTGGGGTATCCAGCAACAGGCCTTTTTTACGGATTTATCAACCCGCCCTACGGATTCAGCCGAGTATGCCCTTGCCGACAAGATTCTTTCAGAAATGAATAACATGGGAATGGTTTTCGGTTGGCACTCCTATGCTAAAGATCTGGAAAGACAGCATGTTACCCTCTGTTCAAAACATGGATTAAGGGTTGAAGGTTTGCATACGCTGCCTAACCTGAGTTTTATGTCGGGAATACCGGCCTCGCCTCATTTTGCATATAAAAATCATCACAATCTTTCAGGCAAATCAAAACCCTCGGCCGGCAGTAAGGTGTATATCTCTTGCATACAAACCGACTGCCTGGGTCTGGGCGCCTGGAACCGGCCGGGCCGGGGAGATATACCTTATACCTGGGAGGTAACGATGAACTGGTCCTGGCTGGCGCCCGCCATGCTCGAATACTTTTACACACAGGCCACGCCAAACGATTTTTTCATTGGCTCCCTGGGCGGGCCCGGTTATGTATATCCCAAGGCGGTTCCTAAGGAGAAACGGGCCTGGCTGATCAATGAGGCATACCGGTTGATGAGGCAGCTCGACCTGAATATCTTTGAAATCATGGATTATTCGGAAGGCAGCACCATTGAAGGAAACACTGAACTAACCGAGGAAGTGGTTGACGAGTATATTAAGCTCATGCCCGACATACTCGGACTTGTTAACGGTTATTCTCCCTCGTTTTCATTTGGCAGGAAAAAGGGAGTGCCCCTGCTCAGCTACGATTACTACCTTTCACCAGAGAAGCTGGAGACTGAGGTCATTGCAGATCTTAGGGAATTAGCCGCATTGAATACGGGCCGTCCCTATTATCTCCTGATGCACGTAAGGCAGTACAGCGATATCTCCAGGGTAAAGGCCATTCTGGATCAGCTTGGACCAGAATTTGAGGTTGTTCCATTGGATGTAATGATGAAAATGGCAGCTGACCGCCCGACTTTCAAGGAAAGGTATCTTGAAGTTCCCAAAAAGGAGAAAAACTAGGAGGTTTAGTCAGAATTGCGCATTCTGATTGCATACCACTGGCCCACGAAATTACCGTCGAGAAAGGCACTGCCGGTTATGTAATCGTATGCATCATTGACATTTCCCTTAAAACTGTACTTGCCTCTGCCACCCATTCCGCCCTGCTGGATATTTGATTCAACGACAAGGGCTTTTCCGGTGATATTGCTGGATGAGAGTAACGCTGACTGAGATGAATTCTGTGTCAACTGAAGTGTCCCCGTAACAGATCCGCTGGCATTCTGAACCAGAGTCATGATTCCGTTGATCGTTTGAAAATAAGTAAAAGTGCTTGACCATTTTCCGGTGACTGATGGGGTGATCACTACATCTTTTGAATATGAGCTGGTTCCGCCTTCTCCTGTAGCTGTCAGGGTAACCGTAAAGGTTCCGCCTTGTCGATATACATGAACCGGATTTTCAAGGGTTGAGACAGAATCGTCGCCGAATGCCCAGCTGTATGTGGTTGCATCTGTTGAATGGTTGGTAAAGTGCACCGAATCACGAGCCAGTGAGGTAGGCGGGTCAAAGGTAAAATCGGCAACTGGTTTAGGTCCCTTGTTGCAAGATAGGGCAAGAAGGCCGCAAACAATTACAGTACTTGATATAAGGAACTTTTTCATG
>CAYQFT010000152.1:0-8770 GCA_964416825.1 uncultured Porphyromonadaceae bacterium | reverse complement strand
TCAACCTTCTCAACCTTCTCAAGCATGTCAACCATGAACACCATCCTGCCTCCCTGCGAACCCTACAAAATAAAAATGATTGAGCCTCTATACCTCAGTACACGCGAGGAGCGTGAAAAATGGATCCGTGAGGCCCGCTATAATATCTTTAATCTGAAAAGCGATCAGGTGTTTATTGATCTTCTTACTGATTCCGGCACCGGCGCTATGAGCGACAGGCAATGGGGAGCGATTATGACCGGCGATGAGTCCTACGCCGGCTCGCGATCGTTCTTCGAGCTTAAAGAGACCATCCACGAACTGCTTGGTTATGAGCATTTTTTACCAACCCATCAGGGACGTGCGGCTGAAAATGTGCTTTTTTCAGTTCTGGTTAAAGAGGGTCAGGCTGTACCCGGAAATGCGCATTTTGATACCACCAAAGGGCACATTGAGTTCCGGAAAGCCGAAGCCGTCGATTGTACAGTGGCTTCGGCTTATGACACTACTCTTTCCCACCCTTTCAAGGGAAATGTAGACATTGAAAAGCTGGAGGCCTACATGAAACAGGCTTCCGAAAGGGTATCCTTTATCCTGATAACAGCAACATGCAATACGGCTGGCGGCCAGCCGGTTTCGATCGAGAACATCCGGGAAGTCAGAAAGATAGCAGACCGTTATAAGAAAATGCTGGTTATTGATGCTGCGCGGTTTGCAGAGAATGCCTGGTTTATCAGGAAACGGGAGAAGGAGTTCCGGAACCACTCCATCAAGCAGATTGTCAGCGAAATGTTCTCATATTTCGATGCGTCAACCATGTCAGCCAAGAAAGATGGAATCGTGAATATTGGTGGATTCATCGCAATGAAAGACAAAGAGTTATACCGGCAGGCTTCCCTGTTCAACATCATGTTCGAGGGCTTTCTGACCTATGGAGGCCAAGCCGGCCGGGACATGGCAGCACTGGCCGTTGGATTGCGCGAAGCTACTGAGTTGGATTATCTGGATTCCCGGATCGGCCAGGTCAATTATCTTGGCGAACAGCTTAAAACTTACGGAGTGCCCGTTCAGGAGCCCTTTGGAGGTCATGCGGTTTTCATCGATGCGCTCAGGTTTCTGCCACAGATTCCCCGTGAGGAGTATCCCGGACAAACCTTGGTAGTCGAGATTTATAAGGAGGCTGGAATCCGGTGTGCAGAGATCGGAACACTGATGGCAGACCGCGATCCCCACACCCGGGAAAACCGGTACACGGCGCTGGAACTGGTGAGACTTGCCATTCCCCGCAGAACCTATACATCGGACCATATGGACTATGTAGCCGCTGGCCTGCGAAACGTTTACCAAAGAGCAAAGGAGATTCGCAAGGGATACAGGCTCACATGGGAAGCCCCGATTATGAGGCATTTTACCATGGAGCTGGAACCGGTGGCCTAGTCAGGAGTCCGGAGTCGGGAGTAGAGACGCATACATGCGTCTAAAATACTGTGCCGCTTAGGTTATCGGGTATGCATTTTAGCGTTTTGCGTTGATTCGTTGGGAGGAGGACCAGGCTCTGAATTCAGGTGCATACAGGCTCTGGATTACTGCGTAACCGCCGAAATAGTTCCCGGCCTGCTCTGCAATGGCGGTATATTCCAGAACATGCTCTCCTTTTGGCAGCATCGACAAATAAAAGAGGACGGACTCTGGCTCCCGGGCCTGATACCAGGAGAGTCCAGCCTTGTATTTGTATCCCGATAGTACCTGTACAGGGACAAATCCGGTTCCGAGGTAATCCTTTACTTCGATATAGCTCAGATCGCGATCGGATTGAATCCGTATACTGATTCGCAGAAGCTCACCCGGTTGAATCGGCTTACCCGTTGGAAGCGGAGTCCACTGACCTTTGCTATTCTGAACAGTAATGCTACGAATCAATTTTAACGGACCCTCAGTTGCAGCAAGCTGGTCAAGCTTCTGATTTTCAAGAGTAAACAGGGATCCCCAGGCAGGACCTCCACCGGTATGGGTTACTTCCAAAGTTTTTGCTTTTGGAATCGAGGCTGTTGTTTCCCATGAATATCGGTAATACCCTGTGGGAGTCTTGCTGCCTTCTTTTATCCGTATGGGACTGAAAACTTCCGGTCCCCACTTGAAACCGACCTGCGCCGGAGCCGTCAGCCAGTCGGTTCCGTAGAAGAGCAGCGATTTTGCCGCCCAGGCGGCTACCATTCCATTACCCCAATCGCGGCCACGTTTTTGCTGGATCAGGTATAATCGCAGTTTATCCAGATCAACCCGCCCCTCCTCCATGGCAGCAAAGAGTTCTATCATCTTGCTTTGCATCCAAAGGTCCCACTGATACCAGGATGAGGCATAGCCCTTTCTCGGCCAGTAAGCTCCCATTTCTTCTGATTGAAGCATCCGCTCGCGCAGGGAGCGGTAAATCGGAACCGCAACAGCTGCCCTGCCGGATTGATAAGCCGCTAATGCAAGAAGTGCCTGCAGGCCGGGTTCATGGTGGACCCATTCCTGAGGGATCCGCTCAAGATAATTCAGCCAGGCGATTTCATCTTTTGGGGCGATGGTCCAGCCACTAAAAAAGCTCCGGGCATATAAATAATGAATCAGCAGCGGGTTTAGCTGCACCTTCTGGGTTCCTGTGGAATCCAGCCTCAATTGATCCCGGTACTGGCGGCTCATCCATCCATCCATGGCCTCAATGGCTTTGACTATCATGTTCTGCCCCCGCTGTGTTGCAGCAATGTCAAAAACCTGCCAGCTTTTCAGCTCTCCGAATCCCGCAATGATCTGTTGTGTAACAAACCAATCCGACCCCATTCCCCTGAACCAGGGCCAGGTACCATCGGGATTCTGCATGGCCGCTAACTTCTCAAGCAAATAGATTACCTCTTCTGTCCTTTGGTCCTTACTGATCCATTTCCGGATCTGGATAACCCGGTTTATCTCATTTTCAGCTGTACGGCTCCAGGGAGTCTCCGACCAGGAACGGCCCTTAATTTCAGCATTTCTGAAAAGAGGATGGCTTAGGCTGTCGATAATCTCCTCGCTGGAGTGATGAGTGAAGAATTCTCTCAATGCAGGCATCCGGTCTCCGATAAAGCCGGTCATACCGGCCAGGTAAAACCGGCTGAACCAGTATTCAGAGCAGTCCCTCTCCTTTCCGGTGACCACAGGTAATGAAAGCAGCACCTGCCAGGCCGGTGAAGTGGTCATTTCCATCATGGCATTCTTAACTTCGCCTACGATTTTAACGGTACGGGAGCCAGGCTTATTCAGATAAAAGGGCTGCGAGCGCCATAACTCCACAGCATCAGGATAAACCTCAATGGTATCTGAGAGGCCATCCTGTTCTTTACCATCGGAACTTGCAAGTGTATATTTGAATTTCTGATCCCGATCAACATTTAAATTCCAGGTTAGGAGTGTCGCTGATCCGGGAGTTAAACCGGAAGATTGAGGTGCCCAACTTTTAATTTTCTGGCCTGATAAATCCTCCATTGAAAGGTTTGTAATGGCAGTAATACTATGTTTTCCGTACCAGCCCAGCCGTGCAGCCAGGTTCAGAGAATCTCCCCTTCTCATGAAAACCGGGAAGTTAGGCTTCAGCATCAGTTCCCGGGCTGACCGGAATGAAGCGTCCGCCATTCCGATGGCCAGATCTGCCGTATGGCCTGCTACCAGTATTCTCCATTGAGTAAATACCTCAGGAACTTTAAATGCCACCTCTGCCCTTCCCTCACTGTCGGAGACCAACTGTCCGTTGAACACAGCTGTTTCACGAAAATCGGTCCGAATCTGCACAGGAACATTGGCAGATGTCCGTAGAGACGCATTATCATGCGTCTCCACATTATCATGCGTCTCCACATTATCATGCGTCTCCACAACCATTTGGCCAGCATCCCGCAGAGACGCATCATTATGCGTCTCTATCCCTTGCGCCTCTACACCCCCCCGCGCCGCAGACTTCATCATCATCGGTGCTTCCATCCGGTTGATCCCATAATACCCAAACCCCCACCAATTCACAGCAAGGGGTTCAGTATACGGAACATCAACCATTTCCAAAGCGGAAGTCATAACAAGCCACGAGCCTGATATACCGGTATGCAGGGGATCAAATCCAGGCTTACCGGTGAACTGAGGCCATGAAGTATCCGGCCAGGCATGTGGACGGATCTTATCCAGGGAAGCATCATAAACTGTTATGCCCATGGAAGCGCTTGCACGCAGGCCTTTTTCATCCATTACCAACAGCTTCAGCCTGAGACTGTCGCCTGGCTTGACAGTCCCGATTTTCTCCAGCCCTGTGATGGAAAGTCGTGTCAGATCACGGGGAACATCGATCCTGAAACTCTTCTGGTAAATCCGGTTCCATTTGAACATCAATATCTTAAAAACAGCACCACCCTGCCAGTCCATCCCCACGGTCCAGGTTGCTTGCGAAATGTTTTTACCGGATTCCGACCACCAATCCATTAATAATCCACTGGCAAGCTGCACTTCTGAAAGAATAAATCCTTTCCTGACTGATCCTGTCTTAAGCATGAAGACATCACCAGTTTGAGCCTTACTGCTGCTTGTCGCGCCATAAAGTTCCTGATCGCCGGGAACGACATCCGTGGCCGGGTTTTCAAGATACACATGTTTCACCTGCGGGCCGGCAACAGACGGATGATCCGAAGAAATTTCGACACGGTACCAGCCCTCTCTCCATGCAGCGGAGGCAGTCCAATCCAGGATCGATGCAGTGTCGGTCCTGAGGTCAGTCTGGATGACCAACTCTTCAGCCTTCCGACTATTGGGGTTATGCTCATCGCGATAGGGCAAAAGCGGAACCCTGCGGTTCCATTCTTTCCGCGTTACTACAAACCGGTCGGGTTCCGGGAGCATGGGATCAATGTATAACCGGCCGGGGTCCACCAGTCTGCTTAAACGGAATCGGACCGGAATATCTAACAAACGGCCATCCTGTCCAGTGGCCCGAATCCGTGTGGATAGTTTATCACCAGCCTTCAGCCGGTTCGGCAGACCTGAATCGATGCTCACTGAACCCTTCCCGCAACTCACCTGAGTTTTCTCTTCGTGAGTCTCACCGCTGAGATCAGTTACGCGGAAAGTGATCCCATAATTCAATGCGGTGCCCGCTCCATAAGGATTATTGACATCCTTGATGGTAGGCCAGTTCCAGGTAAAATTTCCCTGATTGTCGGTGCGGATTTTCCCCGTATAGACTCTGGTTTTACGTCCGGGATCAGGCATCCACCGTCGGAGCTGGTATTGAGGTGCCAGGTCTGCTTCAACCAGAACCTCAGCATCAGTTACCGGTTCACCCGAAAGCGCGGTAACCCGACCAGTAACCCGGATGGTATCTCCATTCTGATAAGCAACGGAACCCCGATCGGCCGTCAGTGTGAACGATGGCCTCTGGTAGTGTTCCATGCTTACGGTTACCGCTCCGTAAGGTGATTGGATTATGTAGTTGCCTGTCAAACCCTTTAGAGGCAATTCGAGGGATCCGGTAAAAACACCAAATGAATCCACCGGAAAGGAAATCTTTTTAATAATCTGATATCTTGAATCTTGCAAAGTCAGTGCGATGGAATCCTGATGGTGGATGGCCAGGGAATCGTCAAAGTAGTCAATCAGCACACCCCTGAACCATAATCGGTCACCCGGCTTGTAGATACTGCGGTCAGTGTAAAAGGAGACTCCAGTCCGTACCTTGCCGGAACTACCATAATACCCAGGATAGAAGGAATCCGGCGTCATAAGCGTATCCTTCTGCCTGATGAGCAACAGGCGATAGGCCATTGGAGACCGGCTATCGCGCTCAGGTGTTCCGTCCGGAACAGAAAGTATGCCTTCCTCCCCGGCAAGGAACTTCTTGCCCTTTTCAAGGATCGATTTCCGTTGGGCAGGATCATACTGGCTGTAATAGGGTGTCACCTCCAACCCTTCAAGGGATGCTCCGGTATAGCGATCACGAAAATAAAAGTCGCGCGAGCCAATTTCTTTTTGTCGGGAAACGAGAGCTATTCTACTGACCGCAACAGGCGTAATCACAACGGTAACCTTTCCTTCCGTCCATACCGGATCGCTGGAAAAAGCCATCAGGTAAAATCCGGGGTCAAGGGGTTGAATCAGCAGATTGGTCCGGTGCGGATTGAGATCCCCGTCGTCCTTAATAGCTTGTTTTCCGATGCGTATCGGCTTGAGGGCCGTGAGCCGGCTTACGCGTAGATCGGCGTCCATATCCTGCCAGTCAGAATAGTAACTGAGTGCACCAATCCGGTAAATCCGGTAGTAAATCTGCCCCAGGTTCCGGTATTCCAAACTCACCGGGAACCAACCTCCAGGTACCTGCACCGCTTCGGTCTGCGCAGATAATTCAGGCGCCACAAGGCTGCTCAGCATATTGCGGCAATTCTTCCCTGCTCTGGTATCTTCCCACACACTCCCTTTCTCCATACACTCTTTCGCCTTTCGCCTTTCGCCTTTGTACTTAACTGTATCCCTGTCATTAATTACATATCGTCCGGCCATCTCCAGGTGATATTCCGCCAGGGATTCATAAATATCAGCCGCACCCGGTTTTCCGGGATAACCAGCTGAAATCCTTTCGAGGCCCGCAAGGTAGAGACTGTCCCGGCCAGGATGGCAGGATTCCTTGTACACATATTTCAACCGTTCAAGATCCGCCCTAAGGCTCTTCCCTGAGATTTCAAGCCAGTCTCCGTACCAGCGCAGTGCCTGGTACCATGGGTCGCTGCTGTTCAGTTCCTGCTCTGGAATGGCTTTCAGGTAACGGTCATTGTCAAGAAAAAGCTCTTCGGTGCAAAGCACGGCAGGCCGAAAAGCCATAACCGGAAATTCGCCGGCCGAATTGATGAAATCCAGCGCCCTTCGCATCAGTACATCATAAAGTGTAGGAGAATTAACCGTATCCGCCAGACTCCCCGTCCAGATTCCTTTTAATGTTGAAGTCCTTATCTGAGACAATTTATCAGGTTGGCTCAAGGACTTGCGGTAACAGTCCAGGATACTCCGGTAAAACTCCTGTGGCCCCCACCTCCCAATCTTATAGTCTCCAAGTCTTATAGTCTCATCGTCTTCTTCCGTTCTCTGAAAAATCTCCCACCTGTTGGCCGAATAATAGCGCTGATAAAGTTCCGCAAGCAAGCTTGACTTCAATGCAGCCGGCACCAGGCGATCATCAGGAGCCTCCTTCTTCAAAAGCGCAATGGCTTTCTCCTGTCCATCCTCCTCCAATTCCTGGGTATACTTTAACCGATAAATGAGCGCACGGATCTCATTCTCCTGATCGACCCTGGTTCTCGCCAGATCATAAATTTTTTCAACCTGGACCAGCGCCGACCGGTATAATCCCTGATTTTCCAGTGAATCAATCATCATCCAGGCTTTCTCAAAATCATCAGATTCCCGATTTCGTGTGGTTGCATTAACCACAACTCCGGCTAATGAAACGGCTAAAAGAATGTATATCAGTTTTTTCATGGCTCTACTCATTATTCCTCTTGTGCAATGATCCTGCCAAAGTTAATCATCCGCAGGGAAACAGGGGTTTGGCCGATTCTGTTAACTTTGTAATGAAATCAAAACCAATCTATGTTACGATCCATGACAGGCTTTGGAAAAGCCGCACGCGAGTTGGAAAATAAAACCGTCAACGTGGAGGTTAAGTGCCTGAACAGTAAGCAGGCCGACATCTTTTTAAAGCTGCCGGCACTCTACCGTGAAGGGGAAAACGAGGTAAGAAATGAGGTTTCCCGAAGCCTTCAGCGGGGTAAAATCGAAGTTGCTGTTTGGATTGAATCTACAGGTATTGAAAGAAATGTGACACTGAATGAGGGGATTATCCTGGATTACCTCGATCAGCTAAAAAACCTTGGACAGAGTCTTGACCTGCCCGGAAACGATGTTCTCCTCCCGCTGGTCATGAGATTACCAGATGTTGTTAAGGTGGAAAAACAGGACTTCAAGGAAGAGGAATGGAAACAGATTTTTGAAACCATCCGCCAATGTGTTACACAGGTTGAACAATTCCGTATCCAGGAGGGGAAATCAATAGAAACAGATTTTCGTTTGAGGATCAGCAACATCCTTGAAGGAGTAAATCGGGTTAGGAGCATTGAGAAAAACCGACTTGACCGTATCAGGGAAAAGATGAATCAGGCGCTTGCCGATATCGCAGAAAGAGTTAAATTAGACCAGAACCGCTTCGAACAGGAGCTTATCTATTACATTGAAAAACTGGACATTAACGAAGAGATGGTTCGTTTGAGCAACCATTGTGACTATTTCATTGAGACCCTGGAGACCGAAGAATCTCCCGGCCGGAAATTGGGCTTCATATCCCAGGAGATTGGCCGTGAGATCAACACCATCGGATCAAAGGCCAATGATTCAGACATTCAACGGATTGTTGTCGGAATGAAAGATGAATTGGAGAAAATTAAAGAACAGAGTATGAACGTTTTATAGGGCAAAAGCAAATATGACTAAAGAGCCAAAACTTATTATTCTCTCTGCTCCCTCCGGAGCCGGTAAAACCACCATCGCGAAGCACCTGCTGGACGCAGGGCTGGGGCTTGAATTCTCGATTTCAGCGTGTACCCGTGAAATGCGGCCGGGCGAAAAACACGGCAGAGACTACTATTTTGTTTCTGCTTACGAATTCAAGCTGAGAGTTGAAGATGATGAGTTTGTGGAGTGGGAGGAGGTATATCCGGGTCATAAGTACGGCACGTTACAAATGGAGATC
>CAYQFT010000151.1:2594-8774 GCA_964416825.1 uncultured Porphyromonadaceae bacterium | reverse complement strand
AGTCTCTCGGTCTTAAAGTCTCTCAGTGTTATAGTCTCTCAGTCTCTCGGTCTCCCGTCTCCAGACTCCTGACTCCCGTCTCCCGCCTCCTTCACCTTCATCTGCCCGCTCGTCCCCCTCAGCCTGTACTTCCGGAAGTTCTGGTCGGCCTCGAAGCCGTATTTGCCATGGGTGGTGCCGTCGGGGGTGGTGATGCTGAAGGGCCGGTCGGACCAGATTTTCTCGTTGGTCTCATCCCACCAGAGCACATCGGTATGGAGCTCCTGATTTTCGGAAAAGTTTTTTATGACCACGTCGCCCTTGGCTTCGAAGGTTCTGCGCTTGATATGGTAGATGGCATAGCCGGCGGTGAGGATGGATTCGATGCCGCCGCCCTGGTTAAAGAAGGTGGCTGTGAGGCCCTTGGGGAATTCCGATTTTTGTTCGAGCGTATCGGCCTGGACAAAGTCTTTCAGTTCGGGTGCTTTTATGGTGAGCCGTACGATGGACGAATCGGAATAGATGATCTCGATGCCGGTGGCATGGATGGCGGGGAGCGTATCGGGGTTATCGATCCGTGAAACCTTCTCGATTCCCGATCCGCATGAAAACAAGAGGGTCATTCCTCCGATGAGAGGAATGACCCTGAATGTTTTCCAGATTGACATGCGTCTTATAATTTCCTTGCCCGAATCTTGGTGGTTTCGTTAATCCATCCGCCTACGGTGATGGTGTCGCCATCGCGCAGGGTGCGGAAGAATACGAGTTCATTGTTCGGGAAGTATTGTGAATAACTGTTTATCAGGTTATTGGCTTCATCCATAACTTCCGGGTCGATGCTTTTCGCCTTTATGAATTTGTCGACGGCAACCCAGAAAACGGTGGCCCGATCCCAGTCGTCGGTGAACATCTGCTCGCGGGCGGCGATGTAAACCTGGCCGAGCATCAGATAGGGTTTGCCCCAGTTCGGACGGGCTTCCATGGCTTTCTGCAGCAGGCTTTTGGCCTCGCGGTAGTTTTTCAGCTGGGAGTAGTTGATGGATGCGAGCTCATAGTACATGTCGGCCAGTTCTTCCGACTGCTGTCCCAGGGTTATGGCCTGCTGCAGGTACTCGATGGCTTTCGGGTACTCTTCGCGGCGCATGAAGATGTAGGCGATATTATGGGCGGATTCGGCAGTAGGCTCGAGTTTGAAGAGAGCTTCTGCAGCTTCGCTGAAGATTTTGGCATCGGTGCAGCCGGCTTTCCTGAGCTGCATGGTTACTTTTTTCAGCCACTGAATGTCACCCTTGAGCGCTTCGAACTTGCTTGTGTACAGTTTGGTGAGCGCATCGCAGTTGGCTGCGCCCGAAGAGGTGAAATACTGCTCAATCGCACTCTTGGTCTGTATGAACCCGTCATTATCGGGAGTCAGTTTAAGGTTGGCATCCACGATCTCCATGGTGGTCTCATAGTCGGTGAGCACCTGCTCTTCAGTTATGGCACCGTCGAGGAAGAGCTGGCGTGAGGCTTGCATATACGTAAGAACCACACCGGCTGCCGACTGTGAACCCATCAAAGCGATAGATTTTTTGAGTATCTCATAGGAGAGTTTGTACTCTTCCTTGCGATATTTTTGGATTGCAACGCCCTTAAGGCCAAGGACGTAGCCTTCCGGAGTTTTGGCGTCGGCGTAGTTTTCGATTCGTTTGTCGAACACCCACAGCAAAGAATCAACAAGTGCGGCCTGTTTCTTGGGATCGGTTTCCTTGTCAATCTTTGCACGGAACATGTTTTCTCCGTGGATGTAAAGATTCTTTGAGAATTTCGGGCAGGTCTCCAGGGCTTTCAGCCACCAGGGCATCGCATCTGCAAAATTCCCCTGCTTATAGAATTCTCCGTAAAGGGTCTGATATTTACCGCAGGCGGTTGGGTCGCTGCCCATATCGCGTTGCGCCATCAGGCTGGCCGACAGCCCCATCAGAACCAAAGTCAAAGCTAAAATTCGCGCTTTCATCATCAGTGTCTTTTTTCGTGTTAATCAAACTTGCGTTTTATGAACCAATAGTCGTGCATGGTCAGTTGAATGGTAAAATTCCCGAACGTTTCACGAATCAGCTCATTTTTAACGGTTCCCCGCTTACCCAGTTCCAGGATTAAATTCAGGGATGACTGGGTTCCCCCCCTGTACCTGTCGAGTATCGGAAATCCTGCACCAAAACTGATGCCAAACTCGTTTAGCTGGGTACCATTGAGCTGTAGGTATGATTCGGAGTAGCGGAATCCTGCCCGGTAGCGGACACGATCCAGATATCGGGTTAAAGAAATGTAGTCGGGGGTGTATTCGAAACCGAAGATGTAATCGCGACTGTTGGCGAGCGAATCCTTGCGGCCGAGGAACTCGGCTTTTGACCAGTTCTGGGTGCGGTAGTCGAACCCGGCGGTGAACTTGTTTTTTTGTCCGAAGGTAAAGCCGGCGGCCCAGCCCATGGGGAGGATCACCGAGTTGCCGGGATCTTCGCTGTAGAGGAGGGTGTCGACGAATCCGGTTCCGGCGGAGATCACCAGGGTGCGGGATTCGGCGTTAAGGTTGGTGCTGGCCTGGAAGGTTCCGCCCAGGTTGATGAAAAAGTCTTTGGGCAGCGGGATCATCACCTGTGCGCCGTAGCTCATGCCTATGTCGCCGATGATGGCCGTTTCGGTTGACTGGGTGCTGAAGTACATGCTGTCCTTGGGAATCGTGAGGCTCCTGATGTGGCTGATCGGGCCGAACAGGTAAGAGAAGGTTGCACCCAGGGAAACATATTTGATCGGTGAGATAGAGCTCGACAGGAAGAACTGGCTGACTCCGCCGGTTCCCTTGAAGGTGGAAGTAACCGCTCCCATTTGGGGATGGGTCTCCGTGGTGGCAATCGAGTAGCCTACGTTGCTCAAAGGGAGGATGCCGGCTCCGGCTTTCCACCATTTGGTCACCGGAAAGGCGAGCGCGAGGTAGGAGAATCCGATATTGTTCACCGTACGGTTGAGGTTTTCGGTCCGGAGGTTGGTTACTCTTTCGAAGGTGGACACCTCAAACAGGAAGGACCCGTAATCATCGAGCTTGTCAACGGCGCTGAGGCTGGCGGGATTGAGAAGATTCAGGTTGAAGGGTGATCTCAGCCCGCAGGAGAGGCCGCCCATGGCCTGGCCCTGGCCGGTTGAACGGTTCAGCAGGTCACCCATCCCGAAGCTGGAGTAGGGCGAGGTGGTGAGGGTTTGGGCTGTTGAGATACCGGTGCCCAGCATGCAGATCATGGCGATCAGCAATAGCCGTGAAAATCCAGTTGTCGGTTTTGTCATGTTCATGATTGGTACCCCTAACCCGGTTATTTTGAAAAGTTGCGCAAAATACTGCTCAATCCGTTCAAAACCAAGTTTTCGTTTACAAATATCGCATTTTTCAGGCGCGGAGACAAGAATGCCGCGTCGCCGCCGGTCAAAATAACGTGTAAATCGTTGTATTTGTTTTTCAACGAGTTGATTGAGTTGTCAATCTCGTATGCCATTCCATTGACCACGCCTGCCAGGATCGCATCGTGTGTATTTTTTCCGATGAGGGGCACGTCTTCGACAGGCAGGATTTCGGGCAGTCGGAATGTTTGCTGATGGAGCGCTGCGAAACGCATCCGGAGGCCGGGCGAGATATTCCCTCCCGGGTACTCCCCGTCGGCGGTAACCAGTTCAAACGTGAGTGCCGTGCCGGCGTCGATGGCCAGCACATTTTTACCGGGAAACTGGTCGGCCGCACCCGCGGCAGCGGCAATCCGGTCGCGCCCGAGGGTCTCCGGCGTCTCATAGCCGATACGGATGGGCAGCGGCAACTCGTGGCTCAGTTCATGGTACGTGATCCCTTTCGAGGCGAAAAATCCATCAAGCCAGCCGGGCATGCTCCGGACCGAGCAGAACAGCGCCTCCCCGATCTCCGGAAACCGCTCCAGAATCTTTTTAATCCGGAAAGCCGACCACTCCTTCTGACTCTCCGAATGCACCAGCCGGGCCTCATCGAAGACACCATATTTGATGCGGGAGTTGCCTGCGTCGGCGGTTAGGTACTGCATTTGGCAAAAGTACAAAAAACATAAATGACCTCGCTGCGCTCGGCTAATTGGCTCCGCTTCGCTACGCTAATTGGTTCGCTGCGCTCACTAATTAGGCACTGGCCCAATTAGCGCGAAGCGCCAATTAGCGACCGCAGGGAGCCATTTAGCCGACCAACGGGAGGCCAATTATTAATTTATCGTAATAACCATCTGCGTACCCCGGCCCACCTCCGAACGGCACTCGATCCGGTACCCGTGCACTTCCACGATCTTTCTGCAGATACTGAGCCCGATGCCGGTGCCTTTTTCGCCTTCGGTGCCGTAGGTGAAGTGTTTTTCGTGTTCCTGGAAGAGCTTGTCCTGCTTGTCTTTGGGGATGCCTACGCCGGTGTCGGCGAGGATGATGGTGCGAACCCCGTCGGTATCGGAGGCGATGAAGCTGATGGTGCCGCCGCGAGGGGTGAATTTGATGGCGTTGCCCAGGAGGTTGTTGATGACCTGGGAGAAGAGGGTGGGATCGGCATTTATACGGAATCCCTCAGGAATGGTTACATCGAGACGGATATCCTTCTCGGCCAGCCGCTTTTCGAACTGGGCGGGTGTGAGTTTCCAGATGGATTCGAGGGTGACGTCCTGAATCTGTGCCTGCAGCTTGCCGGTATCGAGACGGGTCCAGTTGAGGAGCTTATCGAGATAATCGAGCAGGCGCTTGCACTCTTCGTGGATGTATTGCAGGAATTCGTTCTGCTCGGCCGAGAGGCTGCCGGAAAAGCTGGGGTCCTCGAACAGGAAATCGAGGGCCGATATGATGCTGATGAAGGGCGAACGCAGGTCGTGGCTTACGATGGAGACGAACTGATCTTTCACCTGCACCAGTTTACGCGCGAGCTGCTCCGATTTTGCGATGGCCTCGATCTCGAGGTGAGCGTTGCGGGCCTTCTGGATAATCTCCCGGTTGGCCTCGGTTTCACCGAGTTTCTTGATGACCAGGTACTGATGCTGGTCCGACCGGATCCACCAGGCCCTGAAATGGTGCTCGCCGGTATGACCGGCGATGGTGGTCCAGATGTCCGAAGCAGCGGAGGAGGCGCCGGCACCGGGCTTCATATCGGAAAAAACCTCCAGATAGGGGAAGGCTTCGGTGAGATCGGAGTAATGGAACCTCGACCGCTCGGGCGGAAACACAAGGTAGGCCCAGGCCGGCCAGGGTTTGAGGCTCTGGAACTGTAACGGCGAGGTTTCCCGTAGTGCGAAGTATTCGAGGGCGGCAAAGATCTGGTTTACAGGTGAATCCACGGCGGTTTCCAGAAGGAGCTGCCGTTCGTTATGATTTTGCAATCCGGGACGGAACTGGTTCACGATATCGGTCTTCTCTTCCAGTATCACCCAGATCATCGGGTCGTTACGTAACAGATGTATGTCGCGGAAATAGCCCGGATGGGTTTCGATATTCGGCAGCACCAGCACCGGTTCGGTCATCGGGAAAAGACCCAGAAAAACCGGGTGGAAGTCCGAGAGGGGGGAGCCGACGGCCGGGCGGAAGAGGCCGACGTCCATGGTAAAGCCGGCGAGGGATTTTACGATGCCGTTGCTGTCGGTGAGTATGGTTGAGTACTTGCGGAGGGCGATGCCCTGGGTGTGCAGGTAGTTCTGGAGGCTGTCGAGCTTGTTCTTCATCGGATCATGTCTGAAGTTAACCGGTTGAACGCTTCTTCCACTCCCTCGCCGGTTTTGGCGCTTGTGAGCAGCCAGGGCCAGCCGGCCGCCTCCATTTCACCTTTTACGGAATCAAACTCCCACCGGTCGGTGAGGTCGCACTTGTTCACCAGCACCACAAAGGGAGCCCCCGGAGCAATGGCCTGGTCGGCAAGGTTTTTCAGTTCTTTTAGCCGCTCGAACGTTGCGGCCCGGGTGCCGTCCATCACCAGGAAATAGCCGTGACTGCCCTTCAGGTAGCTGGCCGGGACCTTCTGAAACGTGTCCTCGCCATGGATATCCCAGAGGATCAGGGTGATTTCAGTGCCGTTGAGGGTCACTGTCTTCTGATCGATTTTTACCCCGATAGTGGTGAGGTACTTATCGGAAAACATGCTGCTGACGAAGCGGCTCAAGCACGAAAGCGACGCGGCCGTCCGCTGGACGC
>CAYQFT010000151.1:0-2584 GCA_964416825.1 uncultured Porphyromonadaceae bacterium | reverse complement strand
AGCGGCTCACAAGGCTGGTTTTTCCTACAGCAAAGGAGCCGAGCATGCAGATTTTTTTCTTGATCATGGATCAGTTTTTAATCAGTTTAAAAGTGACCGTGCGTTCCTGCTCTTTGGTCAGCGTTTTTGGATCGGCCGTATCAGGCACCCCGATAAATTTGATCCGGTCGAGGCCGGCGGGCAGGTACTTGGTGAGGAACAGGTTGGCCCGGTTCCCGGCATACACCCGGTTCTGCTCGGGAGAACCGACTGCATCGGCCCGTCCAACCACCGTCATGGTAAACGAGACATCCATGATCTGGCAGGCAAGATTCAGCTGGCTCACCTGGTTTTTCAGCTCTTCGGCGCGGGGCAGGTCGACCGGATTTAATTCCGTTTTTGCAAAACCAAACTGGAACCGCATGGTATCGAGAGCTTTCTGCAGGATGGGAAGCATTTTGCCTTCCATCGGCCAGACTCTCGAGATGTCGATCGGTACGTAGGACTGGTTGAGGATTCCTGACCGCTTGACTTCCAGGATCCACTCCTTGTCGGCAAAGCCGCTGATCAATATCGGAATAACCGTGTCGTTTAAATTTAGTTCTTTCTGTTCGCCGAATTTCTTTTCCAGCGTTTGGAGGACGATTTTTGGATCTGAGCTGACGAACGGCCGCAGGGTAAAATCGATGTGCAGATTTCGTTTGAGGCGCATCGTGTCCTTGCCGAATGGGATATAGAGCGTTGGCTTCAGTTTGACATATTCGGAGAATGGGTTCGATCCGGCTGCCATGGAGTCGATTTTCCAGATTTTCCCCGGAACCAGGCTGGCCGGAGAGGGGGCGCGGTGGTCACGTAAAATATCGGCATGAAAATGCGTTCCGCTTCGTCCCTGGTTCAGGACGACCAGTCCCGGTTCAGCCTTAATTTTCCTGATGACCTCGTTCCAGCGGTGCCGGTCGACGGCGCGCATGGTAAACAGGGTGCCGAACACGGCAAGGAGAAAGAGGGCCACGATCAGCGCCGGGCTCACTCCTTTCTTTTTGGAGCTCTCTTTGGCTTCGCTGATGAGGCACTGGCCGATGATGCGGTGGGCGGGTTTGTAGGGGGTGGTGTCGCCGTCGAAGTCGTTGAGCATGCGGCCGAAGCGGTGGTGCACCTCTTCGAGGGTTTCGCGCATGAGGTCGCGGAGGCTGAGCGGCGGCTCGCCTTCCACCACGGCGGCGAGGATGACGTTGGGGCTCTGCTCGAGCCACACGGAGGCCGATCCCACCTGGATGGACTCGAGGTTCTGGCTGTCGTCGACCTTGAAGGAGTCGCGCACGAAATCCTGGATGGCGGTGAGCATCGACGAGATCATGTCGCTGTTCTCGTCGTGCAGCGGGTTGATGCTTTCGTGGGCGATGAGGAGCCCGGTTCCGCGGTGGATGAGGAACACCTGTTCCACCCTGAACAGCAGGGTGTTTTTCAGCACGATCTCGGCATAGGAGCGGCCGGTGGCCTTGGCCTGGAGGCGCCATTTGATGCCCTTGACGGTGAAGCTGCTCTCGAGCGTCTGGTTGAGGGATTCCACGGTTTTGCGCATGGCATCCTGGATGGCCTTGCGGATGGCGGGCCCCATCACGGGGAAGAGCGCATCGGCCATGGGCTGTATGTTGGTTTTCACCGACCGGTAGATCGATTTTTCGACCACCGGGTAAAGAGTTTCGGTGAGCTCTTCGTCTTTTTTCTCGGCTTTGTCCACCGACAGCGGCAGCACGTTAGCCACCTGGGTGGAGAACCCGTCGGGGAAGGTCCAGTTATCCTCGAGCTTGTCGATTCGCTTGCGCTCCTCGGCCAGCAGGATATTCTTGAGTTCCGCCCACTGGTCGGGCGTGAGTTGCTCTTCTGACCGGCTCATCGGGATCAGATTTTAGTGGATTCGTCCAGTCCGCCCGCCAGCTGTGTGGCCAGGTCGGTGAGCAGGGCGGCCAGTTCGCGGCGGCCCGCCTTGGAGGCTTCGAGCTCGTTTTTCACGCGGGTGAGACGCTGGTCGATCTGGATCATCCGCTGATCGAATTCGGCGGCGAGCTCGCGCAGCTGCATCTGGGTCTGTTCCCGGAGCTGGAATATCTCGCGGCCGAGGCGGTCGCTCATGGCGCGCATCTCACGCTCAAGGTCGCGGGTGCGGGCTTCGAACGTATCGCGCAGCTCCACAAGCTTCTCCTCGTTGCGGGTTGTCCGCTCGCGCAGGGCTTCGGTTTCCTGCTGGAACACAGCCTGCAGCGTTTCATTCATCCGTTTGGATTCGGCCGAAACGCGGTTTATTTCGGTCTGAAAGAACTCCTCGATCGAAGCAAACCGGCGGTTAAACTCGGTTAAGTTGCTGCCGAACAGGATATCCCGGACGCGGTCGAGATTCTGTGCCTCGGGTGCGGGCTTGGTGTGGGGCTTTTTTTCTTCCTGCGGTTCCATAATAGGTTGGCGATTTACGATTTGGGGGGAAATTACGAAAAAATTGTTACTGGTTGCTGGTTGCTGGTTGCTGGTTCGGGGTATAGGGTATGGGGTATGAGGGGCTGTATGTTGCCCCGGTTTTCAAACCGGGGATAGGGTGCTGGTCACAAAC